>JAJYVV010000187.1 GCA_021791815.1 Bacillota bacterium
TGCCACGCGCCCGCCTCGCCGCCTGGGCCGCCGCGGCCCTGGCCCTGGCCGCGGCCGGGTGCGGCAGCGGGGTCGTGCCGGGCCGTGTTCCCGCGTCCCACTCCGCCACCGGGTCCACGTCGTCGGCCGTGGGAGCCTGCGGCGCCCTCGCCGCGCCCCCGGCCGCCACGTCGGCGCCGACCCGCTATCCGCTCACGATCACGGACGACGCGGGGCGGACCGTGACGATCGCCCGGGCGCCGCGGCGCATCGTCTCCCTGACCCTGGGCACCGACGAGATCCTGTTCTCGCTGGTGCCGAAGTCGCGGATCGTCGCCGTCACCGACCTCGCGTCCCAGGGGGCCAGTTCCTTCGTCCCCGCGCAGGCGGCCGGGCTCCCAGGGCTGACCGCCAACGCGGAGCAGGTCATCGCCCTCCACCCCGACCTCGTCTTCGCCGCCAGCTACACGCGGCCCGGGGTCGTCGCGCAACTGGCGGCGGCCGGTATTCCGGTCGTGGAGTTCACCGGCTTCTGCTCCCTCGCCGACGTGGAGCAGCACATCCGCACCATGGGCCTGCTCGTGGACGAGCCCGCGGCCGCGGCGTCCCTCGTGCACAGCATGAACGCCGAGGTCGCCGCCGTGGAGAAGGCGGTGGCCGGGGCACCGCGCCCGACGGTCGTCTTCTACAGCGGCGGGTATCTGTACGGGAAGGGCACGACGATCGACGAGGTGATCGCGGACGCGGGAGGTGTCGACGCCGCGGCCGCCGCGGGCTTCTCCGGCTGGACCCAGGTGGGGCCGTCGGAGATCGTCAAGCTCGATCCGGACGTCATCCTGACCGACGGTGCGACGAAGGACGACGCGGACCAGGGCGGCGCCGCCGCGGCCCTGCTCGCCGACCCGGCGCTGCAGACGGTGAAGGCCGTCCAGGCCCGCCAGGTGTGGGAGCTTTCCCCGCGGGCGGACAGCGACGTCGGCCAGTACATGGCGATGGATGTCCAGGACGTCGCGGCACTGCTCCATCCGGGGCTGGTCCGGGCCTACGCCCCGGTCGATGCCCCGGTGGTGTCCGCCGCTTCCAAGGCGGGCGGCTGAAGCCGCGCGGGGGAGCGCGCGCCCGCTCCCCCGCCGCGCCCCCCGGTGGGATACCATGGGGCCGGGGGGAGTCCGCTTGTCGGCCGAGGCGCCCATCGACCCTGGGACGGTGATCGGCCACGTCCACCTCAAGGTCGCCGACCTGGACCGCGCCGTGCGCTTCTACGCCGACGCCTTCGGGTTCGAGGTGATGGAGCGGTTCGGCCATGAGGCGGCGTTCCTGTCCGCCGGCGGCTACCATCACCACCTCGGCCTGAACACCTGGGAGTCCCGCGGTGGGCGCCCGCCCGGCGCGGGCACGACCGGCCTCTACCACTTCGCCATCCTCTATCCGACCCGCAAGGCCCTGGCCACGGCCTTCCGCCGTCTGCTGCGCCACCGCGCGCCGATCGACGGGGCGGCGGACCACGGCGTGAGCGAGGCCATCTACCTCCACGACCCGGACGGCAACGGCATCGAGATCTACCGGGACCGGCCGCGGCAGGAGTGGCCGCGGGGCCCGGACGGGCGGCTGGCGATGACCGGGACCCCCCTGGACTTGAAGGAGCTGCTCAGCCTGGCGGAGGATGAGGCGGACGGCGAGGGGAACGAGGGGAGCACCCCGTAGGCGGGGCGTTCTCGGTCCACGCCGGCCGCCACGGGAGGGATCGTCCCTGCGCCTCGCCGTCACGAATCTCGGCTGCCCGCGCTGGCCGTTCGCCCGCCTGTTCTCGGAGGCCGCGCGCCTCGGCTTCGAAGGGGTCGAGCTCCGCTGCCGCGAGGGCGCCCTGCTCGGGCCGGACCTCTCGCCCGCGGAGCGCGGGGACGTACGCCGCCTCTCCGCGGGTACCGGACTGCCCGTGGTCGCGGTCGGTGCGTCCTCGGCGTTCTCATCCCCGGATCCCGCCGCCCGCGCGGCACAGGAGGCCGATCTCCGCGGCATGCTCGAACTCGCCGCGGACGTCGGGGCCCCCCTCGTCCGCGCCTACGGCGGGGGTTTCCCGCGCCCGTACGCCCGCGACGTGGGCCGCGACTACGGCGGCGGCCTGCCCCCCGGCGTCGACCCCGATGCCGTGTGCGCATACATCGCGGAGTCGCTGGCGCGGACCGCGGACCGCGCGCGGGAGCTCGGTGTGGGCATCGTCGTGGAGACCCACGACGGCCTGTCGTCCGCCCGCCGGCTGGCCCAGGTCCTCGGCCTGGCCGGCCGGCCCGAGGTGCAGGCCCTGTGGGACGTCCTCCATCCGACGCGGCTGGGGGAGACGCCGGCCGAGGTATGGGGCCTGATCGGGCCCCGCGTGCGGCACGTCCACTTCAAGGACGCGGGGCGCGACGCGGCCGGGCGCTGGCGGGCCGCGCCGCTCGGCGAGGGCGAGGTGCCGCTGCGCGGATGCCTCGACGTCCTGCGCGGCGCGGGATACGGCGGGTGGATCACCCTCGAGTGGGAGAAGTACTGGGAGCCGGACATCGCGGAGCCCGAGGAGGCGCTCCCGCGCATGCTGGCCACCGCGCGCGCGTGGCTGGCGGGCGCGGGAGCGCCGATGGGCGGCGCGGGGCCGGCCTAGCGCGCCCGCCGCGCCGGCGAGATCTCCGGTTCGGGACACGGCCCGCGGCGCACGCTGCGGTCGCGGACGGGCCCGCCCAGGGGCAACCCGGCGGCCTCCGCGACACCGAGAGGGGACTTCGGCTTGCCTGGCATGCGGACGGTCGCAGGGTTCCGGCTCCCGGGTCATCGGGTGCATGGCCCCGCCGCCCCGGCGCTGGCGGCGGAGGGGGTCCCCGCCCAGGCGGCGGCGCTCGCGGGAGGCCTGCCGGCGCGCGCGGACATCGACCCCGCGCACCGCTGGCGCCTGGAGGACGTCTACCCCGACGAGGCGGCGTGGGAGCGGGATTTCGCGGACGCGCAGCGGGCGCTGCCCGCGGCGGCGGCCCACCGCGGGCGCCTGGGCGACGGGCCCGCCGCGCTCCTCTTGGCGCTGCAGGAGCGCGACGCCCAGGGACTGCGCCTGGAGCGGCTGTACGGGTACGCGCAGATGCGCAGCGACGAGGACACGCGGGTGAGCGCCGCGCAGGCGGCCTGCGACCGCGTCGGCCTGCTCGCGACGCAGTGGACCGCGGCCTGGGCCTGGATGGAGCCCGAGCTGCTGGCCCTCGACGAGGGGATGCTGCGCCGCTGGATCGCCGCGCCGCCGCCGGAGGCGGCCGGCCTCGGGCTGTACGGCCACGCCCTGGACGACCTGCTGCGGACCAAGCCCCACGTGCTCTCCGTGGCCGAGGAGCAGCTCCTCGCCCGAGCGGGTGAGGTCGCCCGCGCCCCCCAGGCGATCTTCGGGATGCTGAACGACGCGGACCTGACGTTTCCCGTGGTGCACGACGAGCAGGGCCGCGAGGTCGAACTGACCAAGGCCCGCTTCGTCCGCTTCCTGGAGAGCCGCAGCCGCACCGTCCGCGAAGAGGCCTTCCGCACCCTGTACGCCACGTACGCCAAGCAGCGCCACACGCTCGGGGCCATCCTCGCCGCGTCGGTGAAGCGCGACTGGTTCGTCGCCGAGACCCGCCGTTACGGGTCCTGCGTGGAGATGGCCCTGGACGGCGACAACGTGCCGGTGGCCGTGTATGACAACCTGGTGGCGGCCGTGCGCGAGGGGCTGGGGAGCCTGCATCGCTACCTGCGGCTGCGGCGCCGGGCCCTCGGGCTCGACCGGCTGCACATGTACGACCTGTACGTTCCCCTGGTTGCCGCGCCCGAGCGGGAGATCCCGTGGTCCCAGGCCGTCGACACCGTCGCGGCGGGCATCGCCCCCCTCGGCGAGCCCTACGTCCGGCGCTATCGGGAGGGGATCGGCGCCCGCTGGGTGGACGTCTTCGAGAACCGGGGCAAGACCGGCGGCGCCTACTCGTCCGGGCTCTACGGCGTGCATCCCTACGTACTGATGAACTACCAGGGGACGATCGACCACGTCTTCACGCTGGCCCACGAATTCGGCCACGCCCTGCACAGCAGCCTGACCGACGAGGCTCAGCCGTACCCCTACTCCCACTACTCCATCTTCGTGGCCGAGGTCGCGAGCACGGTCAACGAGGCGCTGCTGATGCACCACCTCCTGGAGGGCGCGCCGGGCCGGGCGGAGCGCGCCTATCTGATCAACCACCAATTGGAGGGCTTCCGGACGACCGTGTTCCGCCAGGTCATGTTCGCGGAGTTCGAGCGGCTGATCCACGCCCGGGCGGAGGAGGGCCAGGCGCTGACGGCCGAGGACCTCTCGGCCATCTACCGCGACCTCAACCTCGCCTACTACGGGCCGGAGGTGGAGGTCGACCCCGAGATCGACCTGGAGTGGGCGCGCATTCCCCACTTCTACAACCCCTTCTACGTCTACAAGTACGCGACGGGCTTCTCCGCCGCGCAGGCCCTGGCGGACGCCGTGCGGCGGGAGGGTGCGCCCGCCCGGGAGCGCTACCTCGCGTTCCTGCGCTCGGGATCGTCCGACTATCCCGTGGAGTTGCTGCGCCGGGCCGGCGTGGACATGGGCTCGCCGGAGCCCGTGCGGGCGGCCCTCCGGGTGTTCGCCCGTCTCGTGGAGGAGCTGGAGGGCCTGATCGGCTGACGGTCCCGGCCGTGCGGGGCCGCCGGCGGGCGGCCGATGGGGGGGCGGAAGCAGATGGGGGAGGGCGCCGAGCCCGCGGCGGGTCCCGCCGTGGCGGAGACCCAGTTCACCCACACCCTGGTGTACCGGCGGACGCCGCGCTGGCTGGAGGCCGTCGCGCCGCGCGGGCCGTCGACCGACGCCGAGCGCCGCCACGCGGCGGACGAGGTGCGGGCGGTCTGGGCGGCGCACCCGGGCGTCACCGTGCGCGGCGTGTACACGGCGGCGGGGCTGCGGCCCGACGCGGACGTCGCGGTCTGGCTGCTCGCACCCGACGTGGCGGCCGTGCAGGCCGTGGCGCGCGACCTGCGCCGCACGACGTTCGGCCGCTGCTGCGACCTGGCCTGGGCCTTCCTGGGCGTCGCCCGCCGCCCGGAGTACGTGGGCGACCACTACGCCGCGTTCCAGTTGGGACGGCCGCCGCTGCGCTGGCTGTGCCTGTATCCGTTCGTCCGGACCCCCGAATGGTACCTCCTGCCCCACGAGGAGCGCGGCCGCATCCTCCGGGCGCACGGCGAGATGGGCCGCGCCTTTCCCGAGATCCAGACGAACAACGTCCAGGCCTTCGGTCTCGGGGACTGGGAGTGGCTGCTGGCCTTCGAGTGCGACGCCCCCGAGCGCTTCACGGCGCTGATCCGCCAGTTGCGGGGCGCCGAGGCGCGCCGCTGGACGAAGGAGGAGACGCCCTTCGTCCTGGCGCGCCGGGTGGATGTCGAGGAGGAGGCCCTCGCGGACCTGGGGTGACGGCGCGCCCGGGGGCGCCGGTCGGGGGACGAAGAAGCCCCCGGCCGGGCTCTCCGGCCGGGGGCCAAGCTCCGACCTGCGCAGCGGCCGGAGGTATCCACCCCTGGTATCGTGCCGCGGAGCCTTCTCGTTGAGCCCGCCGGCCCGGTCCTTCGGTGCCCGAGCTCACCGCACGACGAGGGCGAGGGCCATGGCGACCGCGGTGCCCGCCGCAAGGGCGGCGGCGCTCCCGGCGGCCCCCGCCTCGCGCCGCGTCCAGGCGAGCAACAGGCCCAGCAGGAGCGCCGCCGGGAGGGCCGGCATGGGCACGCCGGTCACCGGCCCGCTGAGGGCGAACGCCGCGGCCGGCAGGACCAGGGCCGCCCAGAGCGGGAGGCACTCCTCCAGGCGCGTCTGGAGCAGGCCGAAGAAGAAGGCGGCCTGCAAGGCGGGGAGCACCACCACGGCGAGGCCCACGAGCAGGGCCAGGTGGTGCCCGTGGCCGGCCCAGAGCGCCCCCGCGACGCCGCGCGCCAGGGCCGATCCGCCGTGGAGCCCGCCGAAGCGGACGGCGAGCGCGGTGGCCGCGGCGGCGAGCGCGACGGGCACGGCCCGCAGGCGCGGCAGGAGCAGTTCCAGCGGATGCAGCAGCAGCGACCGCAGGGCGAGGGCGACGCAGGCCGCCAGGCTGGCGGCCGCCAGGCCGAGGACCGCCCCCTGCGCACCCGGCGAGAGGCGCGCCGGGTCCGCCCAGGCCTCGGCCCCGCGCGGTCCGAGCAGGAGGATCACGGCCGCCGGGCCGCTGCACAGGCCCGCGTACGCGTAGAGGGCCAGCAGCCGGAGCGCCGCGGCCCGCGGGGGGACCAGCCGCACGGTCAACGGTAGGACACCTCCCGCCTCCGGGCCCCGGGCCGCGGCCCGGAGGCCGGCGACGCATCTCCCGCGGACCGTCTCCGCGGCGGCCCGCGCCCCGCGCCGCCAAGCGACGGCCGGTGCGGAGACCCAGCGCGGCGGCCGTCGCCGCCTTTTCCGGCGTCGAGGCCCGGCCGGCTGCGCGGGGCCCGCGCCGGTC
>JAJYVV010000188.1 GCA_021791815.1 Bacillota bacterium
GGCGCGGACGCCGCGCGGGGCGAGGAGGCGTTGGCCGTCGCCCGGCGGACCGCCGAGGAGGCCGGGCGGCGGGCCGCCGCGCTGCAGGACGAGTCGGGCGCCCTGGCGCGCCGGCGCGAGGCCCTCGAACGCGACCGGGAGCGGGCGGTCGGGGAGTTGCGGCGGGCCGAGGCCGCGGTCGCGCGGCAGCAGGCGGCGGAAGCCGCCCTCGGGGGGCGGCTGGACGCCGCCTATGGCCAGACCGTCGGCGCGCTCGAAGGGGTGGACCCGTCCCAGCGGCCGTCGGCGGACCGGGAGCGCGCGGCGGCCCTGCGGCGCGAACTCGGCGAGCTCGGCGGCGCCCGACCGGAGGCCATCCCCGAGCACGCGGCCGAGGCGGCCGCGCTGGAGGCCCTGGAGGCCGGCGCCCTGGACATGCAGGCCGCGGTCCAGGGATTGGAGGCCTGGGGCCGCGAGCTGGAGGCGGCCCTGGCGGACCGGTATGAGGAGACGCTCGGGGCCGTGCGCCGGCACTTCGGCGCGATCTACGGGCGGCTGTGCGGCGGCGGCGGCGCGGACCTCATACCCGTGGGCGCCCCGCCGGCCGAGGGCCCGCCGGCCGACGGGGAGCCGCGGGCGCAGGGGCTGCGCCGCGCGGCCGCGGCGCCGGGGCTGGAGGTCGTCGCCCAGCCGCCGGGCAAGCACGCGGCCAGCCTCGACCTGCTCTCCGGCGGCGAGCGCACCCTGGTGGCCATCGCGCTCGTCATGGCCTGCCTGAGGGTGCGCCCCACGGCCTTCTGCGTGCTGGACGAGATCGAGGCGGCCCTGGACGAGGCCAACGTGGTCCGCTGCGCGGACTACCTGCGCGAGGTGGCGGAGGGCCTCCAGGTCATCGTGGTCACCCACCAGAAGGGCACGATGGAGGTCGCCGACCGCCTGATCGGCGTCACGATGGCCGAGGCCGGCGTGTCGCGCCTGCTCTCCGTCCGGCTGGCCGGCTGAGCGGGGCGGCCCGCCCGGTCCGGACCCCGGGGAATCGTGGCTGCGGCGCGCGGTCCCTGCGGAGTGGGGCCGTGGGGGCCAAGGGCCTGGACGTGTCGCGCCCCGGGGACGTCCCCCGCTGGCGGGGTCGGCGGAAAACCCGGAGTGGGGCCGAACAGGCCGCCGGGGACCCGGGAAGGCGCGGTGGCGGGGGACCGGGCCGCTCCCGGCGACGGATGCCCGCCGTGCGCGGGCTCTCCGGGCCGGGTGGGAGTCCCGGCGCGCGGGGCGCGTGACCGGCCCGTGGTCCGAGTTCGCCTGTCGCCTGCGCCCCGCGAGGGGCAAATCTGGGCCGAAAGGGGCGAAAGCCTGGTCGGGCGGACGGTGTGGAACGCCGCGAGAGCGGTTTGTCCACATGCTTCCAACCAGGCGGCGAACGCGATGGGGCAGGGGTGGATGGGCCGCCTGCGCGCGGGCCTCGGACGGGCGCGCGAGGGGCTGCTGGGCGCGATCGCGTCGGCGGTGGGCACGCGGCGCGTGCTCGACGCCGCCGCCCTCGAGGGGTTGGAGGACGCGCTCCTCGGCGCCGACGTCGGCGTGCTGGACGCGGAGGCCCTGATCGAGCGGCTGCGCGAGGCGGCCGCCCGCGAACGCCTGGATGCGGACGGGGTGCCCGAACGCCTGCGCCTGGAGATCGCGGAGCGCCTGCGGGGCGCCGTGCGCCCGCTGCGGCGGGCCGGGGAGCCGCCCACCGTGGTCCTGCTGGTGGGCGTCAACGGGACCGGCAAGACGACCACGGCCGCGAAGCTGGCGCACCGCCTCAAGGCCGACGGCGACCGGGTGCTGCTCGCGGCGGCGGACACGTTCCGCGCCGCCGCGGCCGAACAGCTGGCGGTCTGGGCCGGCCGGGTCGGGGTGGACCTGGTCCGCCACGCGCCGGGCGGCGATCCCGCCGCCGTCGTGTTCGACGCGGTCGCCGCCGGCAGGGCGCGCGCCATGGACTTCGTGCTCTGCGACACGGCGGGACGCCTGCAGAACAAGGCGAACCTCATGGCGGAACTGCAGAAGATGACGCGGGTGGCGGGCCGGGCCTGTCCGGGCGCGCCGCACGAGGTGCTGCTGGTCCTGGACGCCGGGACCGGGCGGAACGGGCTCCAGCAGGCGCGGGTCTTCACGGAGACCGTCGCGGTCACCGGCCTGGTGCTGACCAAGCTGGACACCACGGCGCGCGGGGGCATCGTGCTCGCGGTCCACCGCGAGCTGGGCCTCCCGATCCTGTATGCGGGGGTGGGGGAAGGGCTGGACGACCTCCGGCCGTTCGATCCGGACGCCTTCGCCGCCGCGCTGCTGGGCGCCGGTTGAGACGGAGGCTCCCCGGGGGAGGGCGCCTCCGTCACACCCGGCCGGCGGACGCCCGCGCCGCGAGGCCGCCGGGGTGGGGCGTCGCCACCAGCATGAGCCGGTCGAGGCGCTGGCTCAGCGCGAGCACGCGCGGATCCGTCAGGGGGGTCCCCGACGCGAGCAGCTCTCCGGCCGCCCGCCGGAGCAGCAGGACCTCGCGGCACCAGCGGCGGGACGGCGTGCGGGTCGGCATCGGCGACACCCACCCCCGGGCAACGTCCGGGCGGCGCGGGCGCGGTGCCCCTCCGCCTCTCTGGACGGTTGTCGGGCCGCTCGTCCCCCGTTGTGAGGGCTGGCGCCGCCCGGGCCCCCGCCCTTGGCCGCGGGGGTCGGCCGGATGCGTTCCCGGCCCGCCCATCCGCCCCCGGGGGCCGCTTCCCCGCGCACCCCAGCCACCCTGCCGGCCGCCCCCTCCGGCGGCTGCCGCCCCTCAGCCCCACCAGAAGGCCGCCGCCAGTACCACATACAGGCCCAGCAGGCAGGCGCCTTCGAGCCAGGTCGATTCGCCGTCGAA
The DNA here is from genome assembly GCA_021791815.1 of Bacillota bacterium. Lineage (GTDB taxonomy): Bacteria > Bacillota > Sulfobacillia > RBS10-35 > JAJYVN01 > JAJYVV01. Next base: position 2,876 of record JAJYVV010000188.1, read on the forward strand.
GACGACCACCACGGCGACGAGGGCGGTCAGGCCCAGCGCGACCAGTTGGAGCGGCGGGAAGGCCAGGGTCAACCGCGCGCCGCCGAGGACGCCCGAGAGCAGCACCAGCATCGGCGCGACCGCCAGCGCGATCTGCAGGGGACTCTGCAGGACGATGGACAGCGCGTAATCCATGCGGTCGCGGGCCGCCAGCTGGATGCCGACCACGTTCTCGACGGCGTTGCCGGCGATGGCCACGATCACGAGGCCGGCGAACGTCTGGGAGATGTGCAGCGTGCTGAGGGCGGGGGTCAGGGACGCCACGAACCAGTCCGAGACCGCCGCGGCGGCGATGGCGGAGGCCGCCAGCAGGCCGATCGCGGTCCCGGCCGGCCAGGCCGCGCGCGGCACGCCGCCCGGGTCGCGACCGCCCCCGGCGGCGTGCGCCGCGGCGGGCCGCAGGGACGGGGGGATGGCCAGGACGAACAGGGCCAGGAGGACGACCGACGCGATGGCCGAGAGCGCGGGCTCGTGGGCGGCCGCCGGCAGCTGCAGCTGCGCAGTGCCCGTGGGCACCACCAGGATGGCCACCGCGAGCAGGAGGAGCAGGGCCATCATGCGGGCGCGTTCCGCCGCGAAGCGCTGGGTGCCGTGGCGGGCGCCGCCGACGACGATCGCCAGGCCGAGGACCAGCAGGACGTTGGAGAGGATCGACCCGACGAGGGTCCCCTCGACGACCGAGACCAGGCCCTTGCGCAGCGCAAAGATGCCGAAGAGCAGTTCGGGGAGGTTGCCGAGGGCGGACTGCAGGACGCCCGTGGCTCCGGACCCGAGCCGGTCGCCGAGGCCGTCCACGGCCCTGCCCACCACGGCCGCCACCGAGGCGAGGGCGGCCGCCGCCACCACGAACGGGAGCACGCGGCCCGCGGGGACATAACGGGTCAGCGCCGCCGCGCCGAGCAGCAGCGTGCTGACGCCGATCAGCCAGCGGTCGCCCTTGCCGAGGCCCAACGCTCATCCCCCGCGGGGACCGGATTCGGGCCGGCGGCGCGGATGCCGTCCCGGCGCGCCGGCGCATCGCCGTCTTGTCCCAGCGTACACGTCGCGCGAGCGTTCTGCCGGCCGGGCGCGCGGCGGGGGCCCGGGCCGTCCGGCCCGCGGGACAGCCGGCCGTTCGAGCGCGGACCCTCCGCCGCCTGCCGGGACCCGCGCCGCGTCCGGTCCTTGACGCCGCCGGTCCGGCCAGGGTATGGTGGGGCAAGGTGTCAAGGCCTAGTCCTTCACACCAAGCCGACGGTCGCGCCCACGGGTCCGGAGGTGCGCCACGTGGCCGGGAGGCCGAGTCCGGAAGGGGCGCTGGCGGGACGCGAGCGCGTGGTGGCGCTCGCGGACCTCTACGGCCCGCTCCTGACGCCGCGGCAGCGCGAGGCCATCGGCCTCTACTACGGGGAGGACATGTCCCTCGCCGAGGTGGCCGGCCGCGCGGGCGTCACCCGCCAGGCGGTGCACGACCTGCTGCGGCGGGCGGTGGGGGTGCTGGAGGGCGTCGAAGGCCGGTTGGGCCTGCTGCGCCGCGACGAGGCGCGCGCCGTGCTCGCCGGGCACCTGCTCGCGGCCGTACGGGCGCTGCGGGCCGGCCAGGGCTCGCTGGACGAGCTGGAGGACCTGGCGCGGGCGCTCGAAGAGGACGAATAGGCCGCACGGGCGACGCTGGATGCGCGGGGGGAGGGCGCGGCCGTGTTCGAGAGCCTGACGCAGCGGCTCGAGGGCGTCTGGCAGCGGCTGCGCGGGCGCGGCCGCCTGACAGCGGCGGACGTCGACGAGGCGCTGCGCGAGGTCCGCGTCGCCCTGCTCGAGGCGGACGTGCACTTCCGGGTCGTGCGCGACTTCGTGGACCGGGTGCGGGAGCGGGCGCTGGGCGACGAGGTGCTGAAGAGCCTGACGCCGGCCCAGCAGGTCGTCAAGATCGTGCACGAGGAACTCTGCGCCCTGATGGGCGGGACCGGCGCGCGGCTCGCCTCCGCGTCCCAGCCCCCGACCGTGGTGCTGCTGTGCGGGCTGCAGGGCGCGGGCAAGACGACGTTCGCCGCGAAGCTCGGCGGCCTGCTCCTGCGGCAGGGGCGCCACCCGCTGCTGGCCGCCTGCGACCTGCAGCGGCCGGCGGCGGTCGACCAACTGCAGGTGGTCGGCCGGCAGGCCGGCGTACCGGTCGTGGCGCCGGAGCCGGGCGACCGGCCGGCGGACGTGGCGGCCCGGGCTGTGGACCGGGCGCGGCGGCTGCCCGCGGACATCGTCGTGGTCGACACCGCCGGGCGCTCCCAGATCGACGCCGCCCTGATGGACGAGCTGCGCGGCATCCGGGACCGCATCCACCCGCACGAGGTCCTCCTGGTGCTCGACGCCCTGGCGGGTCAGGACGCGGCGAACGTGGCGCGCGGCTTCGCCGAGGGCGTGGGCGTCGACGGTGTCGCCCTGACGCGCCTCGACTCCGACGCCCGGGGCGGCGCCGCGCTGTCGGTGCGCTCCGTCATCGACCGCCCGATCAAGTTCGTGGGGACCGGCGAGCGGATCGACGCCATCGAGGTCTTCCATCCCGAGCGCATGGCCTCCCGCATCCTCGGCATGGGCGACGTCCTCAGCCTGATCGAGCGCGCCGAAGCCGCGTGGGACCAGGACAAGGCCGTCGAGGTTCAGCGGCGGATGCGGGGCGCGGGCCTGACGCTCGAGGACTTCCTGGACCAGATGCAGGCCGTGCGCCGCATGGGGCCGCTGGAACAGATCCTGGGGATGATCCCCGGCCTCGGCCCGCGCCTGCGCGCGGCGGGCGGCATGCCCCAGCTGGACGACAAGGGCCTCGGCCACATCGAGGCCATCATCCGTTCGATGACCCCCGAGGAGCGCCGCCGGCCCGAGATCATCAACGGCAGCCGGCGCCTGCGCATCGCCCGCGGCTCGGGCACCGCCGTGTCGGAGGTCAACCGGCTGCTGCGGCAGTTCGAGGACGTCCGCCGGCTGCTGAAGGGGGCCGCCCAGGGGCGGATGCCGCCCGGAATGCCGCCGGTCCGCGGGTTGGGCGGAGGACTGGGCGGCCTGCCCGGCGGGATGGGCGCCCTCGGGGCGGGGCACCCCCCAGCCGGTCTCGGCGCCGGCCCGGGGGTGGTCGGGCCGGGCGTCGGGCCCCTGCCGGGCCTCGGGTTGCCCTCCGGCGGACCGGCGGGCCCGGGCCGGACCCGGAAGGGCCCGAAGGCCGGGCGCGGCAAGGGCCACCGCAAGGGCCAGGGCCGCAAGGGCCACCGCTGAGGGCGCGCCAACGCCCGGTTGCGAGAGGATGCGGAAGAGAGGCAGGGAATCCCATGGTCAAGATCCGGCTGCGCCGCCAGGGCGGCAAGAAGCACGCGTTCTACCGCCTGATTGTCAGCGAGGCGGAGGCGCCCCGGGACGGGCGGTTCATCGCGGAGATCGGCTTCTATGATCCGACACGGAGGCCCGCGGCGGTGCGGGTGGACGAAGAGGCCGCCCTGCGCTGGCTGCGCCAGGGTGCCCAGCCGTCGGAGACGGCGCGCGCGCTCCTTGCGCGCGCCGGGGTGCTCGCCCGCCTCCGGGCGGCGGGGCCGGGCGCGGAGGCGGGCG
>JAJYVV010000189.1 GCA_021791815.1 Bacillota bacterium
CCTCGAGGATCTGCTCGACGTACCACTTGGTCGCCTGCTCGGAGCCCACCGGCAGGTAGGAGACCACCACATCGGTACGCGTCTCTTTGAGGATGCGCACGATGTCGGCGGTGGGCCCGGGCGCCTGGCCGACGGTGGTCTGGACCACGGCCGCGGCGCTCGCCCGCCGCAGCCCGCGGGGCCACGAGAACCGGCCGCGCAGCACCGCGCTGCCGCCCGGCACCGCGTACAGACCCTGCGGGCCGAGGACGACCCGCCCGGCGGGCGCGCCGGCGGCCGTGCGGAGCACCACGGCGCCCGTGACCCCGAGGTTCACGTTGCCGGCGTTCTGCACCGTCACCGCCAGCGCCAGGCCGGCGGGACCGGAGCCCCGCACCGGACCCACGGTGAGGGCCGGCGCCGGCGAGGCCACGACGGTCACGTGGACGAGGAGGGCCACCCGCAGACCCACGCCCATGCCGGCCGCGGACCCCGCGGCCGTCTGCGCCACCACCGCGCCGTCGTAGGTGCCGGGAGGCGTTCCGGACGGCACCGAGAGGGTGAACGCCGCAGCCGCGGCCCCGCCGGCCCGCAGCGGCGACGGGAGGGGGGCCACCGCCAGCCACGCGCCCACCCCACGCATCGTCTCGCCGAGCGGGGCGGGACCCAGGCCCCCCCCTTCCGTCGGGAACACGTCCGCCCCATAGACCGCCACCCGCACGGGGGCCGCGTCGGTGCTCCCCACGACCATGGCGTCGCGCACCCGGGCGCCCGCGGGCAGGGCGTAGGTGAAGTGCCCACCGGGCAGCGTCGTCTGGCCCGAGAAGAGCGGGCGCACGGCGAGCCCGCCCGGCGGGCCGGGCGCGGCCGCGGTGAGGACGGTGGCGGCGGCCGCCGCAGCGGCGGCCCGGGTCCAGCGGGCGGCACGCGCCCCGTTCACTGGAACGCACCCGCCCGGTGGAGCAGGACCAGCGCCAGGACGGCGGCGGCCTGAGCCCGGGTCGCGGACGCTTCGGGCCGGAAGGTGCCGTCGGGAAAGCCCGCGAGGTAGCCGGCCGCCGCCGCCGCCGCGACCTCCGGCTCCGCCCACGGCGCGATCCGTGCGGCGTCGCCGAACCCGGGCGCGGCGCCCGCGGGCGGCAGCCCGAGGGCGCGGGCGACCAGGACGGCCATCTCCTGCCGGGTGACCGCGCCGTCGGGGACGAAGAGCCCGGGCGCCTCGCCCCGCGCGACGCCGGCGGCCACGGCCGCGGACACCCACGGCCCGAACCATGCGCCCGGGGGCACGTCCGCGAACGCCCCGCCGCCCCGGCCGGGACCGATGCCCGCGGCCAGATCCAGCATCTTCACGAACTCGGCGCGGGTGACGGGCAGATCCGGCCGGAAGGTGCCGTCGGGGTAGCCGGCGGCCACCTCGGCGGCCGCCAGTTGATCGATCGCCCCCGCGGCCCAGTACGAGGCGGGCACGTCGCGGAAGGCCCGCAGTTCGGCCAGCAGCACCAGGACCTCCGGACCGGCCACCGGCACCTGGGCCGTGGAGTCGACGCCGTCCAGGGCCGTCGGCACCGGGGCCCAGTTGCCCCCCGGCTCCTCGACGTAGGCCGAGATCCCGGCCGCGGCGGTCCCGTAGGCGATGGTCGCGGGAAGGGCCTGCCCCAACGGGAACCCCGAGAGGACGAAGATCGGGCTCGCGGCCTTTGTGTCCGGTGGGAAGGCGGCCAGCGCCCCGGCCTCGGCCACGTGCAAGGTTCCCCCGCCCACGAGGGTCCCGTCGGGCACGAACATCCGGAACGCGCCGTCCGCCGTGCCCAGCACTCCGCCCGCGGACCCCACCGTCGTCTGCACGGCGGGAGCCGACGGCGCCGGACCCGGGGCGGGACCGGCGGGTGGGGACGGCACCACCATGTGGCCCAGGGCGAGGTACGTCCCGGTCAGGTCCGCCAGCGTCGGGGACGTGGTCGCGGTGACCAGGACGCTGACGCAGCCGGTGGCGACGTCGAGCGACTGGTCGCTGACCCGCTGCCAGCGCCCGAAGGCCGCGTCCCACCATTCGAGCGCGCCCGGAGCGGAACCGACACCGCAGATCTCGATCTCGAGACGGGTGAAGGTGGATCCGGGCGCGAGGGCCACGTCGAAGAAGGCACCGGCATCCTCGAACCCCGGATCCGCCGGGGCGGGGTTGCCGCTGTAATCGGCGAGGCTGACGCTCCCCGTCCCCCCGACGGCCACGGCGGTGGTCCGCGGCACCGCTGTGCCGGGACCGCCCAGACGGGCCTCCGCCACGCCTCCGGCCGCGGTGGCGGTGGCCGAGCCGGTCACCCGCACGCCGGGCGGGGTGATGAGGAGCGACAGCACCGCGGAGCTCGTCTGGGGCGGCGTCTCGGCGTCCGCGACCTGGATGGTGAGGAGGGGGTTCCCGGCGGCGGCCGGCCGGCCGCCGAGGAGCCCGTCCGGCAGGAGGCTCAGCCCCGGCGGGAGGGCCCCCCCCACGACCGACCAGGTGTAGGGGGCCTCGCCGCCGGACGCGGCCAGGGCCACGGACGGGTACGGAACGCCGCGCATGCCGTCCGGCAGCGCGGCCGTCGTCACCCGCAGAGGACCCCACACCGCCACGGTGGTGGACACGGCGGCATCCGCGGTACCGCCGGCCGGCGCGGCACCGCCGCGGACGCCCGCGCTGCCCGCCATGGTGCTGCCGCCGACCAGGACCGCGGCAAGCAGCGCACGGGCGTGGCGCCACGGGCCCCCCGCCGCCGTCGCCACCCCGCCGCACCTCCCTCACCGCCGGCGCGCCGCCAGCGCCGTGTCCGGGCTGCCGCCGCGCGGCGTCAGATCGTGGTGACGATCCGCGTGCACGTGTGGTCGCGCGCGGAGGCGGCGGCGTCGGCGGGCAGGCCCAACCAGATGGTGCCCGCGCAGCCGACCGCGCCCCCGATCTCGGCGACGGTCGTATGTGAGGGCGAGCGGGAGCTCCCGGACCAGAGGGGCGTGGCGCGCCACCGGAGCGGGTCACGGACGGAGCCGTGCTTGAACCAGCCGGCCGCGGGGCGCGGCGAGCTGCCGGTCGCGAGGTCCCCCGTGTGGTCCGTGGAGCTGGTCTCGAAGGCCGACAGGGGGCACTGCGCCGCCTTCGTCGCGCCGCCTGCCCCCACGGGGCTCCGCATCATCGGGCCCGCCCGCCCTTCATGGAGCGTCGCCGCCGCGCGGGCCGCGGAGCCTGGCCCTGGCCAGGGCCAGCGCGCCGAGTCCGCCCAGGGCCCCGAGCACCGGTGCCGCGGGGAAGACCAGGACGCGCCGACGGAACGTCACCGCGCGGGTTCCCGACTGCACGCGCACCGAGAGCAGCGCAACCCCGGGACGACCGGCCCGCAGTCGCACGACCGCCTGCCCGACGGCGCCCGGGAGGATGGGTCGCAGCGTGGCGGAGGAGGATCCCCCGCGGAGCCGCGCCGTGACGGACGGGGCGATCCATCCGCCGGGCGCACCGCGCACCGCCACGCTCCAGGTGCCGCTACCGAGCCAGACGACGCGAGGTCCCGCCAGCGCCGCCGTCCACCCGGCCGGCGGCGCCGCGGCGCCGCGGAAAGCGACCAGCGCCCCGGCGGCCATCTGCGCCCCCGTACCCCCGGCGCGGACGGGTGCCGCGGCGGTGAACACGACGTCCAGGTACGCATCGCGCGCGGGCTGGGCCGCCGGCCCCTCCACCGCCAGGGTGTAGGGCTCGGCGCCGCCCCGCGACGGCGGGCCGCCCGGCGTCACGCGCAGCCAGCCGGTCTCGGCGTCCGGCGGACCCAGGCGCCCCGTCGCGGGGTCGAACGCATACAACCGCTCGCTCACATGCGCTCCGGCGGGCGCAAGGACCCAAACCGTCACATCGCTGCCCGGGGTGCCGGCGACGATCGAGGGGGACACCTCGAGGCCGGGCGAAACCGGGGCCGCCCTCGCCCCGCCCGGGATCGCCGTCACCGCGGCCGCGGCAAGGGCGCCGACGGCCCGGAGCCGCCACACCGCCGAGCGAAGCACGCCGCGCTTCGCTGCGCCGCGGCGCCCCGACCGCACCTTTGTGCTCGCGGGCCAGGCCGGCTCCACGGCCGCAGCGTGCCAGAGCCGGCACCCGCGCGCACTCGCGGCGACGCTGCCACCGGGCTGCCACTCTCCTGCCAGGACCAGCCCCCCGACCCGAAGGGCGAAGGCGATGCGCGGGGGCGGCACGCACGTCGACGGCCGCCGGCGCGCCGTCCGGGCGTCGCGGGCAGCAAGTACAGGTCGGCCGCCGTCGTCGCATCCTTGGGGCGGGCGCGGGCACGCACCGGAGCGGCCGAGCGGCCGCGACGGCCGGACGGGCGTACGACGCGGGGATGCCGAGTCCGCGGACCATCCCCGGCAGGACCGGAAAGGGCGCGACGGCCCACGCCCGCCGCCGCGCCTCGACGTTGGGAAAGGTGGTGATGCGCCCCGCCGCGCAACCACCGTCGACAGCTGCGGGCCCGACGCGGCGTGCGTCCCCGGGCCCGGCGCCTTCGCGGAGGGTCCCGCCAACCGCGGCCGCGGTCCGCGCGGGCGGCGCGGCGACGGGGACGCCGACCACGGGGGGAAGCACAGAGCCCGGGCCGGACGGTCTCGGGAATGACCGGCTCCGGCCAGCCGCACCCGGGTCGCGCTCAACAGGCCGGTGCCCCGTGGCGTGACGCGGCTCGCCGACTGCCCATGGCACGCGCGGAGACACGCGCCGGAATCCTGAGATCGTTCCGCGACGGCGCTGAGACAGGATGCTTGCTTCCCGTCGTCAACTCTCGCCGCGGGGCGTGCGGGGCGGAGCGTCCGCCTGCCTGCGATGGATCACGCGGACCGCTCCACGGCGGGCCGGAGGCGTGGGAGCGATCCGGGGCGCTGCGGCAAGGACAAGGCACCGCACGGGCGGGACCGGTCCCCGCCCGTCGCCTGTGGGATCACGGGCGCGGCGGCGCCGGTGCGGCCGGTCCAGAGGCCCCGCGGAGGCATCGCCGCTTCCGCCTGGGGCGCCGCGGTGTGGGATCGGGGTGCGCCCGGGTGCGGCCGGGCGCACCCCGCCGGGCCCAGGCCGGCATGCCGGAGCAAGGGCCCAAGGGATGATCGCGCGTGGGGGCGTGTGGGGCGCCGGGCGGCATCGATCGGCTGCGGGCGGGCGATGTCGCGAGCGGCCACCCGGACGGCGCCTTCCGGCCCGAGGCGCCGGAGGTCGGGGCCGGTGCGGCGGGAGACGGACTCCGGCCGCAGGCCCGTTTCATCGGAACAGGGTCGCCACAGCGGCCGCCCGCGTCCGCACGGATGGCCGACACGAGGCCGAGCCGAAGAAGGGAAGCCGGTGAGCGGATCCACGTCTGTACTCTCGGTTCTCCCGCGCAGTGCCGTCGCCGTCCTGCGCTGGTGGCTGCCGGCCGGAGGGTTGGCCCTGCTGGTTCTCGCGAGCGTGCCCTGGGGACCCTCGTTCCCGCACGGACCTCTGCGGCCTGAGGTCCCCGGCGGACTCCTGTATTCGGCGCCCCACATCTTCAGCCTGGCGGCGGTCGCGGCCGGGGTTCTGATCGCCGTGGTGTATGTGGGTGGCAGGGCGAGCCATGCTCCTGGTTTCCTGCCGGGTGCGCTGTGGCTGGCTGCCCTGTATGTCTACCTGCTCGCCCAATACACCGACGGCGGCCTGCATGGACTGGTGTGGGCCGCGCTCACGTACTTCATCGCGATGCGCCTGTGGTCGCGGCCGGCGACCGGGCGGCGGTGGGCGGTGGCCCTGGGCCAGCTGGTGCTGGTGCTCACCCTGCTCGACGACATGACCCACTTCCAGACCCTGGCCAGCGGCCGATGCGTGCAGGGCTGCGGAGTGTCCGTCGTGGCCTTCGCGCCGCTGCGGGCCGTCCCAGACCTGTTCGTCGCCATGCTGGTCTTCGCCGCGATCGTGGGGGCGATCGGCTCGAACGGTGCCGGGCAAAGGGCCCTGTGGGGAGCCCTGGCGTGCGCCGTCGCGGCCGGGATGGCTCCGGCGCTGCTATCCGGGCCGACCCCCCTGCTGGCGATCTCCACCGGCGTGACCTCCGCCGGCTGCGCCGTGCTCACGATCGTCGGGCTGCGCCCGTCGGGCAGGTCCACGGAGGATACGGACCCGGGTACGGCCGCGCTTGGGCCATAGCGTGGGCAGGTTGCCGGGCGCGGGTCGCAGATCTCCACCCGCGCGGGACCGGGGGGCGTGCCGCCCGCCCCACCCACGACCAGGCGCACCACCTCGATCAGCCGCCGCACCCGCCGGTGGCCGCCGGGGATCGGTCCGCAGCCCAGCGGGTCATACCGCACGGGTCACGCCCGCGGCCAGGGCTCCCGCCACGTCCGTGCCTGGACGGTCCCCCACGTGCAGGCACTCGCCGGGCCCCACGCCGAGCGCATCCGGGGCGCCGGCGAAGGCCACGTGGCCGAAGCGGCGGCGCAGGCCCCACCCACGGAGGCGCGCATCGAGCGTCC
>JAJYVV010000190.1 GCA_021791815.1 Bacillota bacterium
CGTCGCAGGTGGCGCCGGTGCCGCGGGCGGGCGTCGCGGGCGCCGCCGTGGCCGCGCTGGGCGTGGGGCTGGTCGCTCTGGCCCTGCACACCCGTCCCTTCCTGCTTTCCCACCTTGAGGTGACCGGTCTCCGGCAGGTGACGCTGCCCGAGGTCCGGGCGGACCTGGGCCTTCCGGCCGGCGCGTACACGTGGCAGCTGCGGCCGTGGATCCTGCGCTCCCGCCTGGAAGCCGACCCGCTCATCGCGTCGGCCCGCGCGCAGCTGGCCTGGCCCGGCGGGCTGCGCATCGCCATCGTCGAGCGGACGCCCGCCGCGCTGCTGCTGGAGGGGGGCGAGGTCTGGGAGGTCGACCGCTCGGGGCGCCTCCTGCGGGCCCTGCCGGACGCGGGCGGCACGACGCCCGTTTCCGTGCCGGGGGTCGGAAACTCCGTCCCGGTCGTCTCCGGCCTGCCGCTCCCTTCGCCGCAGGCCGGGGCGCTGGTCGCCTCGCCTGCGCTGGGTCCGGCCCTGGCCGTGGCCGGCGCGCTCGGCGGCACGTACCCGGCCCTGGTCGCGCGGGTGACGGCCGCGCCGGGTGGCGCGGTCGGGCTCGTGCTCCGGGACGGCGCGACCGTGAGCTACGGCGACGGGAGCCAGGCGGGCCTGAAGACGCAGGAACTGCTCGGCGCGCTCGCCTACTTCCAGGGGCTGGGTGAGACGGTGGCCTCGTGCGACCTGGCCTCCACGCGCACCCCGGCCTGCACGGTCCGCTCGGGCCCCACGTCCGCAGCCCCGACGAAAGTCCTATCGGCCGGTTGAGGAGGCGCCGCGGTGCCCGGGCGCGAGGCGGAGACCGTCGCCGCGGTCGACGTCGGAACCAGCAAGGTGCTCGTGGCCGTGGCCGCACCGGAGGAGGACGGCCTCCGGGTGCTGGGCGTCGGGCGGGCCCCGTCGGGCGGCGTCCGCCGGGGCGCGGTCGTCGACCTCGCGGCCGCGTCGTCCGCCATCGCCGCCGCGGCGGAGCGCGCGCGGCGCGTCGCCGGCGTGCCGTTGCCGCCGGTGCTGCTCGGGTCGGCCGGCGGGCACTTCGTCGCGGGGAACCGCCAGGCGGATCTGCGGTTCGACCCGCCGGCCGAGGTCGAGGACGCGCATATCCGGCAGCTGCTCGCCGACGTCCGCGGCGGGGAGCTGCCCGCCGGGTACCAGGCGGTCCACGCCATTCCGCGCGAGTACGTGGTCGACGGCTACGAGGGGTCCGTCCGCCCGGAGGGCATGGCCGCGGCCCGCCTCGGCCTGCGGGCCCACGTCGTGGCCTGCCAGTCGACGCTGTTGCGGAACCTGTACCGGGCGGCCGCCGACGCCGGGCTCGAGGTGCGGGACTTCGCGGTCGCCGCGCTCGCGGCGGCCGAGGCCGTGCTCACCGACGAGGAGCGGGTGCGGGGCGTCCTGCTCCTCGACGCCGGGGGCGGGTGCACGCAGTGGACGGCGGTGGTGGGCGGCGAGTCGGTCGCCTCCGGCGTGGTGGCCATGGGCGGCGCCCACATCACGGCCGACCTCGCGGCCGGCCTGGGTCTCGACCTGGGGGCGGCGGAGGACGTCAAGGTGCGCCACGCGGACGCCGGGGCGGACCCCGCGTCGACCGCGGCCCTGGAGTGGCTGGACGCCCTGCTGCCCGAGGCCGCGCGCGGACGGTCGCCCGTGACGGCGGGCGCCTTCGCGGAGATGGTGCGGGCGCGGGTGGAGGAGACCTTGGAGCCCGTCGCCCAGGCCCTGCGCGACCTCGACCTGGAGGGGGCGCTTCCGGCGGGCGCCGTCTTGACGGGCGGCGCCTCGCGTCTCCGCGGGCTGGAGGCGGCGGCGCTGCGCGCCTTGGGCATGCCCGTGCGCCGCCGCGGCGCGGCGGGCAGCGCCGGGCCGCTCGGGACCCCGGAGTGCGCCGCGGTGGTGGGCCTGCTGCAGTTCGCGGCGCGGCCCCACGCGGGTGGCCGCCGCCTCGCGCCCCTGGGCGGGCGCCTGCGCTCCGGCGGCCGCCCGCGCTGGTGGCCCTTCGGGTCGCGGGGCTGACGGCGGCCGGCCGCTCCGGCGCGCCCGCCGGATTTCCCCGGCCCCGCCGCCCGGGCGCTGCAGGCGGCGCGGCCCGGCGTCCCGAATCAGCGCGCGGACGGGGCGGGTCCCGGCCGGCGGTCCAGGCGCGGCGGAGACCGGGAGAAGGCGGTGCGGACCCCTGCGGCGCCGCGAGGAGGGCGAGGGCGGCAGTGCTGGATTTCGATGTGGACGATCACCGCTATGCGGTCATCAAGGTGGTCGGCGTGGGCGGCGGCGGCAACAACGCCGTCGACCGGATGATCCGCTCGGGCCTGCGCGGGGTCGAGTTCGTGGCCATCAACACGGACCTGCAGGCCCTGGGGCGGAGCGAGGCGACGCTGAAGATCCAGATCGGCTCGGCCCTCACCCGCGGCCTCGGCGCCGGCGCCAACCCGGACATCGGGCAGAAGGCGGCGGAGGAGTCCCATGAGCAGATCGCCGCGGCGCTGAAGGGCGCCGACATGGTCTTCGTGACCGCCGGCATGGGCGGCGGCACGGGCACGGGGGCCTCGCCCGTGATCGCCCAGATCGGCAAGGAAGGCGGGGCGCTGACCGTCGGCGTGGTGACCAAGCCGTTCACCTTCGAGGGCGGCCGCCGTTCGCAGCAGGCCGAGAAGGGCATCGCCAACCTCCGGCAGCAGGTGGACACCCTGATCACGATCCCGAACGACCGGCTGCTGCAGGTCGTGGACAAGCGCACGCCCTTCGTGGAGGCGTTCCGCATGGCGGACGACGTGCTCCGCCAGGGCGTCCAGGGGATCAGCGACCTCATCGCCGTGCCGGGCCTGATCAACCTCGACTTCGCCGACGTGAAGACCATCATGTCCGAGACGGGTTCGGCGCTGATGGGCATCGGGGTGGGGCGCGGAGAGGCGCGGGCCGCCGAGGCCGCGCGCGCCGCGATCAACTCCCCGCTGTTGGAGACGTCGATCGAAGGGGCCCGGGGCGTGCTGCTCAACATCACGGGTGACGCCAACCTCGGCCTGTTCGAGGTCAACGAAGCGGCGGAGATCATCACGCAGGCGGCCGATCCGGAGGCCAACATCATCTTCGGGGCCGTCATCGACGAGAACCTGCAGGACGAGGTCCGCATCACGGTCATCGCCACCGGTTTCGACCAGCGCCCCAGTGGCCGGGTGACGGCCCTGGACGACATGCCCATCAAGCCGTTCAGCGGGGACGACCTGGACATCCCGGCGTTCCTGCGGCGACGGGAGCCGCGCGGCGAGCGCAAGGGCTAGGCCGCGCGGCCCGTGGCGGCGCGCCGCCGCTTCGACCTCATGAGCCCGGTCCCGGGGCGGTCCGGCGCCGACGACCCCGGGCGTCGGCGCGCGACGGGGCGCGTCCGGCGGGGCCGCCGCCCGGTATACTGAACGCGCCGGGTCGCGCGGGCGGAGGGGTGGGCGGCATGGCGCGGGCCGAGGCGCAGGCGCACCTGGACCCCGAGCCGGACGCGGGCGGCGAGCCAGGGTCCGGCTCGGAACCGCTGGCCGAGCCGGACGAGCCGCGGGAACGCGCGGCGCAGGCCGAAGCGTCCGGGGCCGACTCCCTGGCGGGGGTCGCCGGCTCGCCCTCGTCCCGGGTCCGCGAATGGACCCCGGAAGACCTTCTGGGCCGCGTGGGGCAACTGGACGCCGACGGCGCCGCCCTCGTGCGCCGCGCCTACGAGTTCAGCCGGGCGGCGCACTCCGGACAGCGCCGCGTCTCGGGCGACGACTACATCGTCCATCCGGTCGCGGTCGCCGGCATCCTCGCCCAACTGGAGTTGGACGTCCCGACCATCGTCGCCGGCCTCCTGCACGACGTGGTCGAGGACACCGACGTGACGCTCGCCCAGCTGCGGCGGGAGTTCGGCTCCGAGGTGGCCGACCTCGTGGACGGCGCCACGAAGCTCGAACGGCTCACGGCGCGCACGCGGGCGGAGCAGCAGGCGGAGAACTTCCGCAAGATGTTCCTCGCCATGGCGCGGGACATCCGCGTCGTCCTGATCAAGCTGGCCGACCGCCTGCACAACATGCGCACCCTGCGGCACCTCGACCCCGCCCGCCAGAGGCGCATGGCCCGCGAGACCCTGGAGATCTTCGCCCCGCTCGCGCACCGCCTGGGCATCTTCCGCTTCAAGTGGGAGCTGGAGGACCTGGCGCTGCGGTATCTGGAGCCGGAGGCCTACCGCGACCTGGCGCGGCGCATCCCCCAGAAGCGCACGGAGCGCGAGCGGTATGCGGAAGTGCTGATCGGCGACCTCCGCCAGCGCCTCGCGGAGGTGGGCATCGAGGCGGACATCAGCGGCCGGGCCAAGCACTTCTACAGCATCTACCAGAAGATGTATCAAGAGGGCAAGGACATCAGCCAGATCTACGATCTGGTCGCGGTGCGCGTGATCGTGGAGACGATCAAGGACTGCTACGGGGTCCTTGGCGTCGTCCACACCGTGTGGAAGCCCCTCCCGGGCCGCTTCAAGGACTACATCGCCACCCCGAAGTCCAACATGTACCAGTCGCTGCACACGACGGTGGTCGGGCCGGAGGGCGAGCCGTTCGAGATCCAGATCCGCACCCGGGCGATGCACCGCACCGCGGAGTATGGGATCGCGGCCCACTGGGCGTACAAGGAGGGCGGGCGGACCGACCGCGACTTCGACCGCAAGCTCTCGTGGCTGCGCGAGATCCTCGACTGGCAAAGGGAACTGAAGGACGCGCGCGAGTTCATGGAGTCCCTCAAGATCGACATGTTCGCCGCCGAGGTGTTCGTGTTCACCCCCGACGGGGACGTCCTCGAACTGCCGGCGGGGAGCACGCCGATCGACTTCGCCTACCGCGTCCACACCGAGGTCGGTCACCACTGCGTGGGGGCCAAGGTGAACGGGCGCATCGCCACCCTGGAGACTCAGCTGCAGAACGGCGACATCGTCGAGATCATGACGAACAAGAGCAGCGGTCCGAGCCCGGACTGGCTGGCCGTGGTGCGCACCGGGGTGGCCAAGAACCGCATCCGTCAGTGGCTGAAGAAGGAGCGGCGCGGCGAGGCCCTCGATCTCGGCCGGGAGGCCCTGGAGCGGGAGTGCCGCCGCCAGGGGCTCCACCCGTCGGACGTGCTGCGGCCGGAGGCCCTCGCCGAGGTGGCGACCCGCTTCTCCTTCCCGGACACGGAGGAGATGCTGGCCGCGGTGGGCTTCGGGGGCGCGAGCGCCGCGCAGGTGATCGGCCGCATCCGCGATCTGGCGCGGCGTCGCGCGGCCGCTGGCGGGGCGCACCCGGGCCCCGCGGCCGCGCCCGAGCCCCCCGTGCTGGTCCCGCCGCCGGCGCCGCCCCCTTCGCCCCGGGCCGCCGAGGCCGTGGCCGTGAAGGGCGAGCGCAACGTGCTCGTCCGGTTCTCGCGCTGCTGCCACCCCGTGCCGGGCGATCCCATCCTGGGCTATGTCACGCGCGGGCGCGGGGTCACGATCCACCATCCCGACTGCCCCAACCTCCAGCACCACCGCGGGGAGGCGGGGCGCATCATCGAGGTCTCGTGGGAGTCGGTGCACGCCGCCGCGTACCCGGTCGAGATCCAGATCACGGGGTACGACCGGCCGGGACTCCTGTCGGACGTGACGCAGATCGTGGCCGAAGGCCGGCACAACATCCTGTTCGCCTCCGCCCGCGGCGGGACGCGGGCGGGCCAGGCCCTGATCGACGTGGTCATGGAGGTCCGGGACCTGTCGGAGTTCCAGGACGTGCAGCGCAAGATCCTGCGCGTCCGGGACGTGCTCACCGCGGAACGGACGGTGCGGAGCCGCACGCGCGGCCTGCGGGCGCTGGGCGGACCGCGCTGAACGACCGCCGTGCCTGGAGCCGACGCCGCGGGCGGGGGGACGGTGGGTCGTTGCGGGCGGTGGCGCAGCGGGTGCGGGAGGCACGGGTCTCGGTGGGCGGAACGGCCCGGGCCGCCATCGGCCCGGGCCTTTGCGTGTTCGCGGCCGCCGCCGCGGGCGACGGCGCGGAGGACGTGGCCTATCTGGCGGACAAGATCGCCCACCTGCGGGTGTTCCCCGACGGTCCGGGCGCGTCGGGCGGCGCCCGGATGACGCGCTCGCTGCTTGACGCCGGGGGCGAGGTGCTGCTGGTGCCGCAGTTCACCCTGTGCGGCGACGTGCGCCGCGGCCGCAGGCCCGACTTCACGGGCGCGGCCCGGCCCGAAGACGGCGCGGTGCTGCTCGCCGGGCTGGCCGGGGCCCTGCGCGGCCGCGGCCTCGCCGTGCGCGAGGGCGTCTTCGGCGCGGACATGCGGGTGCTGGTGGATAACGACGGGCCGGTCACGATCCTGCTCGACAGCCGGCGCGCCTTCTGATCCGGACGGGGCCGACCGCCCCCGCGCCCCCATCCC
>JAJYVV010000191.1 GCA_021791815.1 Bacillota bacterium
GGGCCCAGAGCGTCTCTCCAGGCGCGACCACCACCTCGGGCCCCGGCTGCGGAGGGGCCGAGGCGGCGGCGGCCGCGGCGGACGCCGCCCCCACCGCCACGGCGATGGCGAACGCCACGGCGAACCGGCGCCGCACGTAGACGGCTCGCGGAAGCTTGCGGCGCCGGACGGGACGGGCGCTTCGGACCTGGCGTTCGCTGCACATGCTTCGATGATAGGCAAACACAGGTGCGAAGTCAACCAGGCGGGCGAACCTCGCGGCCGGAGCGTTCGCAGGGCCGGCACGAACACCAGCCGCGCGCTAGGGTCGCGCGGCGGCCTCGGCGACGAGCGCGTCCACGACGCGGCGGTCGAACCGGCCCCAGCAGAGGTCCCGTCCGGCGCGCGCGAGCACCGGCACCCGGCTCCCGTAGCGCCGCTCCAACCCGCCCTCGGCCGTGACGTCCACGACCTCGATGGGCGCGGGCGGCCGGGCCCGCGCCGCGGCCCGGCGCAGGGCCGCCTCGGCCTCCACGCAGAGGCCGCAGGCCGGCCGGACGTACAGGATGAAGGGGCTCGTGGACCCGGCCTCGCCCATACGTGCTCCTCCTGTTCCCTTGGACGCCGGTCCGCCCCCGCTTCGTTCCATCCCGCGAACGGCAGACAAACAACCGTTTGACCGCCGCGCGGGCCTGATGGTATCATGCCATGGCGGCAGCGTGGCGGCAGGGCGCCGCCGCAACGGGAGGCGGTCGCTTGACGGAACTCTCGCCCCGTCAGAAGCGGATTTTGGACTTCATCGCCGATCACGTTCGGGAGCACGGCTATCCGCCTTCGGTCCGGGAGATCGGTGCCGCGGTCCACCTGCGTTCGAGCTCGACGGTGCATGGTCATCTGTCGCGCTTGGAGGGCAAGGGGTACCTGCGGCGCGATCCGTCCAAGCCGCGCACCATCGAGCTGCTGCAGGCGAGCCGGACGCCCGGCGGGCGGAGCGCCCCGAGCGCCGCGCAGGCGCGCCGGGTCCCCATCCTGGGCCGGGTGGCCGCGGGGCAGCCGTTGCTGGCGGTGGAGGACAGCACGGAGACCTTCCCGCTGCCGACGGAATGGATCCACGACGATGAGGTGTTCCTGCTGACGGTCGAGGGAGAGAGCATGGTGGACGCGGGCATCCTGCCCGCCGACATGCTCGTCGTCCGCCGGCAGCAGAACGCGTACAACGGCGACATCGTCGTGGCGCTCCTCGGCGAAGAGGTCACGGTCAAGCGCTTCTTCCGGGAGGCGGGGCGCATCCGGCTGCAGCCCGAGAACAGCGCGATGCAGCCCATCTTCGTGGACACGGTGTCGATCCTGGGCAAGGTGGTCGGGCTCGTCCGGCGGATGTGACCCCGCCAGGATGGGCGCACCGGAGCCGGCGGCCCGCGCGCCGGCTCCGGTCCCCCGCCGCGCGGGCCGGAGTCAGAAGCTCAGCAGGTACTGGTCGAGCTCCCAGCGGTGGACCTGGCGGCGGTAGTAGTCCCATTCGATGTGCTTGGCCTCGCCGAACCGCGACACGATCTCGGCCCCCAACGCATCCTGGACGACCTCATCCTCTTCGAAGGCCGCCAGGGCCTCCCCCAGGTCGCTTGGCAGCGGCACGATGCCCAGGTCCGCCCGCTCCTGCGACGTCATGCGGTATACCGCGGCGCCGGCCTGCCGGGGCGGTTCGGCGCGCTGCGCGATGCCGTCGAGGCCGGCGCTGATGAGGGCCGCGAGGGCCAGGTAGGGGTTGCAGCTCGGGTCGGGGTGGCGGATCTCGATGCGGGTCCCCTCGGCGCGCCGGGCGGGCACCCGGGCGAGGGGGCTCGGGTCGCGCTGCGACCACGTCACATAGACCGGCGCCTCGTAGCCGGGCACGAGGCGCTTGTAGGAGTTAACCAGAGGGTTCGTGATCGCCGTGCAGCCGCGGGCATGGGCCAGGATCCCGGCCAGGAAATGGCGCGCGACCTCGGAGAGCCCGTCGGGCGCCGAGGCGTCGTAGAAGGCGTTGCGGCCGTCCCGGAACAGCGAGAGGTGGAGGTGCAGGCCGGAGCCGTTGACGTCGGCCATGGGTTTCGGCATGAAGGTCGCCAGCATGCCGCGGCGCGCGGCGAGCGTGCGGGCCACCAGCCGGAAGGTCACAAGGTCGTCGGCCACCTGCAGCGCCGGCCCGTACTGGAAGTCGATCTCGTGCTGGCCGGGCGCCGCCTCGTGATGGTGGGCCTCGATGCCGAAGCCCATCCCCACCAGCGCGGAGGCGATCTCGGCCCGCAGGTCCGCCCCCGTGTCCTGCGGGCCTCCGTCGAAATAGCCGGCCTGGTCGCCCGAATGGGTGGAGGGCGCGCCGGCGGCGTCCCGCGGGAAGATGAAGAACTCCGGCTCGGCGCCCACCATGGGCGACAGCCCGTCCTGCTCGGCCCGGGCGACGACGCGCCGCAGGGCGTGCCGCGGATCCTCGGGGAACGGGCTGCCGTCCAGGGCATGGAGGTCGCAGATCAGACGGGCGCTCGCGCCGCCGCCCTCGGACCAGGGGAAGACGCGGAACGTCCCCACGGCGGGCCGAAGGAAGATGTCCGCCTCCCGCAGCCGCACGAAGCCCTCGATCGCCGAACCGTCGACGATGACCTCGCCCGCCAGCGCCTTGGACAGCTGGCCGGCGGGCAGAACCACGTGCTTGATCACGCCGAGGATGTCGGTGAACTGCAGCTGCAGGAACCGGACGCCGCGCTCCTCGCACTGCCGCCGGACCAGATCCGCACCCTGCGGCGCCGCCGCCATGTCTCTGCCTCCAGCCGGCCTCCGCCGCGCCGCGGGCGCCCGCGGCCGCCTGGGGGCGCGCCCCGGGCGCATCCATGATGCGGGCAGGCGCGCGCGGGGGTCAAGCCGGTGGCAGGGTATGGGGAAGGGGATGGGTCCGGGGAGGCGGGGGGCCGGTCACGGCCGGGGGCCGGCGGCGCCGCGGGCCCCCGGCCCCTCCTCGGGAGTGGTCCGCGATCAGAGGATGATGCAGATCAATCCCCCGCTGCCCTCGTTGATGATGCGCTGCAGCGTTTCGGCGATCTTCTGTTGCGCGGTGTCCGGGACGTGGTGCAGCTTCTGGCGGATCCCTTCCCGCAGGACGTCGTGCAGGGACCGGCCGAAGATCTGGGATTCCCAGATCTTCTGCGGATCGTCCTCGAACTTCTCCATCAGGTAGTGGACGAGATCTTCGCCCTGGCGCTCGGTGCCCAGAATCGGCGTGTACTCGGCCTCGACGTCGGCGCGGATGAAGTGCAGGCTCGGCGCCTTCGCCTTGAGCCGCACCCCGAATTGGTTGCCGCGCCGCACCAGCTCGGGCTCCTCGAAGTTCATGTCCGCGAGGTCCGGCGTGACCATGGCGTATCCGACCTGGCGCGCCTCGCGCAGGGCCTCGCCCACGTGGTCCAACTCGCCCTTGGCCACGACGAGCTCCCGCAGAAGGCGGACGAGGTCCGCCTTCTCGCTCACATCGGCGCCCGTGATCTCCTCCAGGACCCGCTGGAACACGTCCTCCCGGGCCGCGAGGCCGATCTCCGCCACGCCGGAGCCCATGTCCATCCGCAGGAGGTCGACCCGCTCCACGATGTCATAGCCCGCCAGGCGGTGGAGCGCCGGCTGCACGTCCCGCAGGCGGCGCACGCCCTCGAGGGTTTCGGAGGCCGCCTGGTCGAACCGGGTGCGCAGCCAGTGGCCGACCGGCAGTTCGAGGACCCAGGAGGGCTGCTGGATGGTCACCTCGCGGACCGGGAACTCGTAGAGCACCTCCTCCATGAGCCGCTCCACCCCCGACTCGTCGAGCTGCGCCACGGAGAGGGGCACCACCGGCACCCCATACTTCTCCCGCAGTGCGTCGGCCAGGGCGATGGCGTCGGGCGACTCCGGCCGGCCGGTGTTGAGGACGACCGCGAAGGGCTTGCCGAGGCTCTGCAGCTCACCCACGGCCCGTTCCTCGGCGGCGACGAAGCTCTCCCGGGCCAGCTCGCCGAAGCTGCCGTCCGTGGTGACCACCAGGCCCATCACGGCGTGGTCGGTGATCACCTTGCGGGTCCCGACCTCGGCCGCCTCCTCGAACGGGATCTCGGAGTCGAACCAGGGCGTGCGCACCATGCGCGGCCCCGAGTCCTCGCTGTAGCCGAGGGCGCCGGGTATGGGAAAGCCGACGCAGTCCACGAAGCGCACGCGCAGGGCCAGGTTGCCGCCGATGGTGACGGCCACGCCGTCGTCGGGGACGAACTTGGGCTCCGTGGTCATGACCGTGCGGCCGGCGCCGCTCTGCGGCGTCTCGTCCGCGGCCCGCTCGCGGTCATAGCCCTCCTCGATGTTGGGCAGGACGAGGAGCTCCATGAGCCGCTTGATCAGGGTGGACTTGCCCGTCCGGACCGGACCGACGACCCCGAGGTAGATCTCGCCGCCCGTGCGCTCCGCGATGTCGGCGAAGATATCGTAGCCTTCCATCCGATGCTCCCCTCCCCCGATCCCCGGAGACACGGGGCCCGCACCGCTGCCCGGCGCGGGCGGCGCGGCGGTCGGGTCCGATCCGGTGCCGAGGCGTGCGGGCGACGGAAGCCGGCCGTTCCGCCGCCCGTCCCCGGCCGGTGCATCTATATGGGCCACGCCCGCCGATATGTCCCTGTTCTGGGCCGCCGTGGGGCATGGTTGGGGAGGCCGCATCGCGCGGGCGCCGGATGGGGGGCCGGTGGGGTGCTGCGCGTCCCTCGACGGATCGTGCCGCCTTCAGCGCCCGCGTGAGGGCCGGCCGGGCCGCCGCCCGGTCGCCGTGGCAGCGGCGGAGCCGAGGTGGAGGGCGCGGTGCTGCCGCACCCGGAACGCCCAGCGGATGGGCGTCCCGTCCAGCTCGAAACGCCGCCGCACCTGGTTTTCCAGATACCGCACGTACGCATCCGTCAGCCCGCCGCGGCGGTTGGTGAAGAGGGCGACGCGCGGCGGCTCCGTGCCGACCTGCGCGGCGTAGTAGACGCGGACGGGTTTGCCAGCCAGGGCCGCGGGGGGTTGCAGGGCGACGGCCGCGCGCAGGCACTGGTTCAGCGCCGCCGTCGGCAGGCGCCGGCGGAACGCGCCCGCCGCGGCGGCCACGGCCGCGGGCAGATCCCCCAGCCCGTGGCCCGTGCGCGCGGAACAGTCCACGTAGAGGGCGTGCGGAAGGAAGGGCAGTTCCGTGCGCACCCGCGCTTGCAGGGTCGCGGCCGCGGGGCCGGAGAGCAGGTCGACCTTGTTGCTCGCCACGACGACGGCCCGCCCGGCGTCCTTGGCGAGCCCGGCGATGCGCTTGTCCTGATCCGTGGCGGGCTCCGTCGCGTCGAGCAGGACGACGACGACGTCCGCGCGGCGGATGGCCGCCGCGCTCTGCCTCGTCACGAGCTGCTCCAGGCTCCGCGGGTCGATGCGGGCCGGGCGGCGCATGCCGGGCGTGTCCACCAGGATGAACCGGTGGCCCTCGGCCTCCCAGGGCACGTCCACCGCGTCCCGGGTGGTGCCGGCCAGGGGGGAGACGATCATCCGCTCGTCTCCGATCAGGCGGTTGATCAGCGAGCTCTTGCCCACATTCGGCCGTCCAACGATCGCCACCGGGATGCCGGCGGCCTCGTCCTCCGGCGCCCCACCCGCGCCCGACCCGTCGGTGCGAGCCGCCGGCCCGTCCCCCCCGCGTCGCGGCAGGAGCGCGACGACGCGGTCGAGCGCGTCGCCGAGGCCCTCGCCGCGGGCGCCCGACACGGCGAAGGGCTCCCCGAGCCCCAGGGCATAGAACTCGTACGCCTCGGCGGCGCCGGGCCGATCCGACTTGTTCGCGACGAGGACCACGGGACGGGCCAGGCGGCGGATGCGTGTCGCGATCTCACGGTCGCCGGGGGTCAGGCCCACCCGGCTGTCCACCACCAGGACGATGACGTCGGCGGCGGCCAGGGCTGCCTCGGCCTGCGCCCACACGAGGGGCGCGAAGGGATCGGCGTCGCCGCCGCCGATCCCGCCCGTGTCGCCGATGAGGAAGGTGTGCCCCGCCCATTCCGCCTCCGCGTAGAGGCGGTCGCGCGTGACACCCGGAGTGGCCTCCACCACCGCGCGGTGCTGGCCGAGGATGCGGTTGAAGAGGGTCGACTTGCCGACATTCGGGCGGCCGGTGAGCACGACCAGCGGGAGGCGCCCCGGGACGGACGATGGTTCCATGGAACCCATGATAGCGCGAGGCGCGCCCGCGGGCCAAAGCCGCCCGGCCTCAGCGCGCCGTCGGACGCACCGCAGCCGCTGGCCGCGCCCAGCGCCATGCGCCGGGCACCCGCACGGCGGCCTGGGCGGCGACGAGCGCGAGCAGCCCGGCCGCGAAGCCCCCCCCGCCCCCCAGGGCCGCGGGCCAAGCGGCCACCCCGAGAAGCGCGGCCGCGGCCCGCG
>JAJYVV010000027.1 GCA_021791815.1 Bacillota bacterium
GAGCGGCGCCCCGCCGGCCGGCGGGACCGCGGGGTACGCCCGGCGCCGCCCGTTCCGGCCTCCCGGGCCGAAGGCTGAGCGGTGGACCCGCCCACGCCACAGTCTCCTCTCTCGGACGCCGTGGCCGCCCGGCCGCCGCGCCGTGTCGCGGGAGCCGGGAGCGCCGGGAGGGTTCGACGGGCCGGGCGGAGCGCCTCGCCGCCCGGGCCGGGGGCCACCCTCATTATGGAAGGGTGGTGGTGCGCCCCTCTGTCCCCATCCGTGGGGATAGAGGACGGAAGAGGGTGGGGAAAGAGCCCGCAGGCGATGGATGGGGGGAGCGGTCGGCACGCGCCGGTTTCTACGCCCGGGGGTCTACGACCACGCGGGCCAGGGCGCCGCTGCGCATGGCCTCCACCGCCTCGCCGATGGCCGCCAGCGGGTAGCGCCGGCTGACCAACTCCTGCAGGCGGAGCCGGCCCGCGGCCGCCATCCGCAGCAACCGCGGGATCTCCTCGGCCGGACGGCAGGACCCATACAGGCAGCCGATGATGGCCCGCTCCTGCTGGACGAGCGCCTGGGGATCGAAGCGCGCGGTGGTGCCCCCGGGGGCCACGCCGACCAGGACGGTGCGGCCTCCGCGCCGCGTGGCGGCGACGGCCTGTTCCGCGAGGGCAGGGAGTCCGACCGCCTCGAACGCCACCTCCGCCCCTCCCCCGGTCAGCCGGCACACCTCGGCGACCAGATCCGGCCGGTTCCCGTCGACGAAGTGCGTGGCGCCGAAGGTGCGGGCGAGGGACTCCTTGGACGGCTGCACGTCGACCGCCACGACCGGGTGCGCCGCCGCGGCGGCCGCGCCCTGGACGACGTTGAGCCCCACCCCGCCGCAGCCGAACACCGCGACCGACTGACCGGGCCGCAGGGAGGCCGCGTTCCACGCGGCGCCGACCCCCGTGACGACCGCGCAGCCGACCAGCGCCGCATGTTCGGGCGGGACGCCCGGCGGAATGCGGACGGCCGCCGAGGCCGGGACGACCGCGTATTCGGCCCAGCACGACACGCCCAGGAAGTGGTGGACCGTTTTCCCGCGGGCCCGCAGGCGCGAGCGGCCGCCGACCAGGACGCCCCGCTGGCGGAGCTCGGCGGCCTCCGAGCAGAGGGCGGGTCGCCCCGCCTGGCAGAACTCGCATCGGCCGCAGGGGCTGCGCCACAGCAACACCACGGGATCCCCAGGGGCCAGGCCGGTCACCCCGGGCCCGACACGCTCCACCACCCCCGCCCCCTCGTGGCCGAGGACGCAGGGCAGGGGCAGGGCATACTCCCCCACCAGCTGGTGGATGTCCGAACCGCACACCCCGCTGCACGCGATCGCCACCTCGATCTCGCCATCCTGCGGCGGATCGAGTTCGACCTCCTCGACGGACAACGGGAGCCCGATCTCCCAGAGGACTGCGGCCCGCATGCGCCGCCCGCCGGTCGCGGCCCCGGATGGCCCCACGCTGCCTCGGGCACCGAATGCGCGGGACGGTGCGGACCCTCCGGTTGCCAGGCGCTCGCCCCCCTTGCCGTCTCCTCCGGATGATCGAGGGCCCGCCCGGGCTCCGGAAGGGAGCCGGGCGGCGCAGATGCGCGGCGAGCCCACGCGCCGAGAGCGTCCGTTCCTCGAAACGGCTCTGCTCACCTTCCGCCCCCGCCGGCGTACTGCACGGATGCATGTGGCATGGGACGCGCCGCACGCCTCGCCGGCCCGAGCCGGGGGTCCTACCAGGCGCGGCCGCCTGGGCAGGGCCCGCTCCGCTACCGCAACGGCGACGCCACCAGCCGGTCCAGCCGCACCCCTGCGGCGACGCACCGTAGCGGGCGGAAGCAACTCGGCCAGGCACCGCGAAGGAATGGGCGCCGCCGTGCGGAAGGCTGCGCACGGCGCGAGGCTCGCAAGGTGGGGCCACGAGCCTCCGCTTGGGAGAGTGCTCATGTCCGCCGCGATGGCATCGCCGGTTCCGTCGGACGACCCACTCCTGCCCCACGTCCCGGCCCGGGCCCTGGCCGCCGCCGGGGTCAACCCGCAGACCGCGTTGCCCGCCATGGCCCGCGATCCGGATATCATGCGCGCCATCGAGATGGCGGTCCGCGACGTGCCCACCGAACACCGGCTCCTGGTCGGAGACAGCCGCCGGACCGGACACCTTGCGCCGGACAGCGTGCATCTCGTCGTGACGTCCCCGCCCTACTGGAATCTCAAGGACTACCCGACGTCCCCCGGGCAACTCGGAATGATCCCGGACTACACCGAATTCCTCGACCAGCTGGATGAGGTTTGGCGCCAAGCGTTTCGCTTGCTGGTGCCGGGCGGTCGGCTGATCGTCGTGGTCGGCGACGTGTGCATTCCGCGCCGTCGTGTGGGACGCCATGTGGTATATCCGCTCCACGCGAGCATCCAGGAGCGCTGCCGCGCCATCGGCTTTGACAACCTCGCGCCGATCATCTGGCACAAGATCGGGAATATCCAGTTGGAAGCCGACCGACCGTCACGTTTTCTTGGCAAACCATACGAACCGAACGCGATCGTAAAGAATGACATTGAGTACATCTTGTTTCAACGCAAGCCCGGCGCCTACCGAAGTCCGTCCCTGACCGCGCGCATTCTGTCGTTGATTCCGGAGGCGAAGCATCGCGAGTGGTTCCAGCAGATCTGGACGGTTCACGGTGCTTCCACACGGAATCATCCCGCCCCGTTCCCCACGGGACTCGCCGACCGCCTGATCCGCATGTTCTCGTTCGTCGGGGACGTGGTCATGGACCCCTTCCTGGGCAGCGGAACCACGAGCCTTGTGGCCAGCGTCACGGGCCGCCACAGCATCGGCATCGACGTTGAGGATAGTTATGTGGGCATGGCTCAGGACCGCCTGCGACAGCACCACGGCATGTTCAGCAGCGCCCGCATATCATTGGAGCATCAGGCGTAACGCTCGGCATACAGTGCGCACAGCTGCGCCACAAAAGAAGCGTAATGATCGGACTGCCCGGGCTGCGGCGCCGGTGGGGCCGTCCATAGCCTCGCGCGGGCCTGATTGTCGCAGTCCACGACCAGCGTGCAGTAGGCATCAAAGCCGTCTTCGCCAGCGGCACCGCGTAAGCGCAACCCGCGAAGGTGCTGGACCATCCTCCGCGTCACCTCAGGCTGCCGGTGGCGGGTCACCACAAGCGGCCCACCCGGCCGCTGGCGCAACGGCGACACGAATGTCTCGGCGATGTTCACCACCGTCACCCCGGCGGCGATGGCTTCGGGGTCGGCCCGATGGACGATCTGATAGGAGGAGCTTAACTCATCAAAGACTCGCGGTTGTGACTTCTGATGCTCCGTCATAACGGCCTTAAGCTCGCAGGATATCCGTACCTCCCTAAGGCCACCACCAGTTCCAGCAGTCCCAATCGCCATGTCGATGGTTTTGCTCTTCAACGTCCCCGACCATGTGTGGCGATAGTTGACCTCCATTCGCACGATGCCGGCATCGTGATCCAAGCGCATAGTTGGGCATTGCGTCAGAAGATCCAACCATATCAGCCGAGCCAGTTCCTTGGAGTGGGCGTCGCTGCGCGAGTGATACTGATACATGAAGCCGTTGGCATCCTGGTGCCGGTGCCCGTCGAGCCAGGCGGCGAAGGTCCTCGGCGCGTCCAGCCCCAATCCCCCACCCCGCAACGACGGTTGGAGTCGCCCCGAGCCAGAGGGCGAATTCTCGGTCCGCGGTGGTGCGACCTTCCTCGTGCTGCGCCCGCCCGCCGGGCCTGCCCCTCTCGGGCATGCCGAGTGGTCGAGCCCTCGCTCCGCGTAGCAAGTCCCTCGCGCCGCGGCCCGCGCCCAGCCTCACCCGGGATGCATGGCGCCGCACGGCGCCCGACGACCGTCGGGTCCACATGTCCGGCTCCGCCCGGACTGGTGCGGGAGAGGGCGCTCGGCGCCCGCCCGCCGGTGGCGGGGGCCGCGCCTCGCGTGTATCGTGGGCAAAGCATCTCCCGGGCTCGGGCGGCGCGTTCGCCCGGAATCGGACCTGCGCGGGGGGACCGGACATGGCAGGACGGAGCCTTCGCGGCACGCCCCGGGCGGACCGCGCCGCCGGGGCCGGGCGGCCGCCGCGCATCCAGATTCTGCACGTCGCCGGATGCCCGCTGGTCGACGGCCTTCGGCGCACCGTGCATGCCGCGCTGGAGCGATCCGGCTTTTGGACGCAGATCGAGGAACTCGAGGGGCCCTACCCGTCTCCGACGCTGCTGATCGACGGCCTCGACGTGACGGGCCGCCCCCTCGCCACGGGGCCGGCCTGCCGCATGGACCTTCCCACCGAGGAACAGATTGTGGAGGCCCTGGCCGCGGCCCGCGCGGCACCCCGGCGGCCCCGCGCCCAGCCTCCGCGCGACGGCGGTCCGTCCAGCGGGGTACCGCCGCGACTCATGACCATCGGCAGCCTCGCCAGGCGGACCGGCGTGCCCGTCAAGCTGTTGCGCGAGTACGAGGACATGGGCCTGATCTACACAGTCGGGCGCAGCCCGGGCAACTACCGCCTGTTCGACGACGACGCACTCTGGTGCGTTGGCGCCATCGGCGCGCTGCGCTCCCTCGGCCTGACCGTGGCCGAGGTCCGCGAGTTCGCCGAATTCTACCTGCGGGAGGCCCGGGGATCGGCGGGGCCCGCACTGGCCCGGATGCTGGCGAAGGTCCGGGCGCGCACCGAGGCCCAGATCGCGGACCTGCGGCTGCGGCTGGAGCGCATTGACCGCTTCGCCGCGGATCACCGCGCGGAGCTGGCGGGACATGGCGACTTCCGCGAACAGGACCCCCGCGCGCGGTCGGGGGTTGACTCTGCCCCCGGGGGGAGGGTGTAGCGTCGGCCCGGGGGGATGACCGTGTCGAACGCCAACATGGGCGCGGGGACGCCCGCCGACGCCGCGCGGCCCGGGAGCGCCGGGACGAGCATCGACGCCTTGGCGGACTGCTGTTGCCCACAGGGGCTCTGGGGCTGGTGTCCCGCGGCGCTGCCCGCCACGACCTCGCGGCAGCGGCTGCTCGATCGCGTCCTGTTCCGCGGTACGCCGGCCGTTCTGTACTTTCTCGCGGTGGCGGGGCTCCTCGCGCTCGGCGGCCACCTGTCCGGTCGCGCCGGCCTGGCCCTCGACGGTGTCGCCTCGCTCGCCGCAGGCAGTTGGTGCGCCCTCAACTTCTGGCGCTGCCGGCAAGCCCACTGTGTGGTCAGCGGAGCGGGATGGTGGGGTCTCGGCGTTGTGGCGGCGATCGGGGCGGTTCGGGGTCGCAGCCTGATCGCGGGCCACGAGCAGCCGGTCTTCCTGGCGATCCTCCTGGTCGCGCTGGCCTTCGAGTGCGGCTGGCGCTTGGCGCGGGGCACCAATGCCATCGGCGGGGGGCGGGCGCGTCCGGGGTGCTGACCGCGGGGTCCGGGGCGCCACCGCCGGACGTCCGTCACACGGTGGCGTGATGCTGACGATGGAGGTCGCGCGGCCCCGGCGTGACGAACGCCGGTCACCCGCAGGCGGAGCACCGCCGCAGATGCCCGTTGTGGCAAACCCAGCGCCGGGACCCGATGCACCGCCCGCGGCGCAGCCATCCCGCCTGCGGACGCTCTCCCGGTGCCGGCAGCGCCGTCGGTCCCGAACCGCTCCGCGCGGCGGGCTATCGGCCGCGGGCCTGTGCGCTGCGGCACGGGCCGCACGCCTTGCTGCCCGTGCGCACGGGGCCCCGCTGGAGCCGGGACGTGTCCGTCCGGGTCGCTCGACCGTCAGGGGAGGCGTTGGAGCCGCGCGCCAACCCGACTACCTCCACCCGCCAGGGCTTCACCGACCCCGTGGCGAGGCCCGCGATGACCGCGGCGACCAGCAGGAACTCGCCGACGTCCTCGACGCCCGGCATCCAGCGAACGGCGGAGCCGAGGACCAGGACGCCCGCCAAGCCGCCGGCCAAGACGGCCGCGCCCACGAGCGCCGTACTTGCGCCACGGCGCGCCGGACTCGGTCCCCCGCGCCGCGACCACCAGTCCGGGTACCTGCGGCAGGTGGGCGACCGCGTGCAAGACGATGGCCCGCAGCCACACCAGGAAGCTGAGCACGTGTAGCACCGTGCCGGCGATTGGGCCCAAACAGCAACAGACCAAACCCGCTCAGCATGAGCACGACCGTGGAGGCGATCAGAAGCGGGGCGAGGATCCGCAGCGCCCGGTGGGGTCGGCCCTTGCGCACGAAAGCGGGCGAACCGGCGTAATAGCGCACGAACCGATACCCGGTGCCGCCCAGTTTCACGAGCACGGGACCCGCCAGCGCCACGCCGATCAGGACGTGGACGGAAAGCAGGGCACGGAGGGTCGGCAACGTCGCCAACTGAAGCGCCACGAGCGCCGGGATGGCCGCCCCGGCGGAAGCCTGGCGCTCGCCGGCGCGCGCCCCCGCGGACGGCGCACATCTCCGAGCCCCTTCGCGGGCGACGGAAGACGAAGGCCGACGTGTTCTTGAACCTGTGCAGCGCCGGGACCGGCGGTGTCCGGAGCGTGGCGGGCTCCACGGCCCACTCGGCCGAGCCCGGGGGATCGCCGACGAAGCGGTGGACGGCGTCGATGTAGGGTTCCTCGACGATCTTGAGACCGGTGGGCTTCGCGGCGCGCAGGAGGGGCTGGATCAGGTGGTCCAGCTCCGCCAACGGGCCGACGAACTCCCCGAGCACGGATAGATATCCCGCGGTCCGCGCCGGCAGCGTGAGGATCGGCGTCACGCGGATGTCGAGGCGATCGGGATCCGCCCAGGCCTGCCAGGCCTCGAAGACGGCCCGCAGGTCCTCCCACGCCCAGGTGATCTGCAAGGCGGTCACGTCGCCGATCGGAATCACGCGGAACGTGAAGCGGGTCGCCACGCCGAAGTTGCCGCCACCGCCGCCGCAGGAGGCCCAGAACCGTTCCGGGTGGACGGAGGCGTTCGCGCGGACGACCTCTCCACGCGCGTCGACCATTTCGAGTTCGCCCAGCGCGTCGCATGTGGGCCCGAGGAGGCGGGCGAGGAGCCCGAAACCCCCACCCAGGGTGAGGCCGGCGACGCCGACGCAGCCGCCGCCCGGGATCGTGAGCGCGCCCTGATCCCAGAGGCCGGCGTAGACCTGCCCGAGGTTCGCCCCGGCGCCGACCTCGGCCGTCCCGCGCGCCTTGTCGAGGACGACGCCGTTGAGGCGGCTGACATCGATGACGACCCCGTCGTCCACGAGGGAGTAGCCCTCGTAGCTGAGGCGGCCGCTCCTCGCCCGGATGGGGAGGCGGTGCGCGCGCGCCAAGCGCACGGCGTCCTGCGCGTCCCGCACGGATTCGCAGAACACGACGTACCGGGGGGCGGAGGGCGGAACCCGGCGGTTGAAGTCCAGGCGCGCGCCGCCGTACCGCGGGTTGCACCGGTTGACGACGTCGCCGGTCAGCGTGGCGGCGGAGGCAGGATCCACGGCGGTCCGCCCGGCCGGCCGCGGTGCGGCCGCGGGACAGCCCATGTGGCCCTATGGCCGGAGGTGCCGGCCGCCGCGCCCTCTCTCCCTCACACGGCCGCCCTGTCGGACGGGCCCGCGGGCCGCGATGCCGGCCGGGCGAAGCCAAGCCCCGCGTCCGACCAGACCGCGTCCATGGCGGCCCAGAAGGCCGGGCCCAGGGGCTGCGTCAGCGGATCCCATCCGCGGCCAGTCCAGCCCTGGGCGGTCTTCGCCCCTGCCGCCCCCGCGCCACCCCGCACCCCCGGGGAGGCGAGCGCGGGGAACGCCTCGGGCAGGACGGCGCGCGCCCAGTCGCGCAGCAAGCCGTCAAGCCCCGCGTCCCGGGCCGCGCGGACCGGCCGCCGTACCATCGCCCGCCACCCCCTTCCCGGCCGCGTCCCCGGCCAGCGCCTCTCGCAGGCGGCGCCGGGCTCGAAGCAGATGATACCGCACGGTGCCGGGCGGGAGCCCGAGCGCGGACCCGGCCTGCCGGCTGTTCATCCCTCCCAGCACCATGAGGGCCAGCGCGTCCCGTTCCGGTGCCGGCAGGGCCCGGACCGCCGCGTCCAACCGGCGCACGTCCTCCGCCCGTTCCGCCCGGGCGCCCGGGATCCCGTCGCGCTGGCCCAGCGCCGCCAGCGCCGCCGAGGCGGTTTGGATGTCGGGTTCCGCCCGCCGCACCGCCGCCCGGTGGCGATAGCGATCCACGGCCAAGCGCCGGGCACAGGCGAAGAGCCAGGCCCGGCGCCGGTCCGCCGGAAGCGCTCGCACGCGGTCCAGGTGCCGCCAGGCGCGCTCGAAGACCTCCTGGACCAGGTCCAGGGCCTCTTCGCGGTCGCCGAGGCGGGCCCAGAAGAAGCCGAACAGGCCACGCCGCTCCGCGCGGTACAGATCCTCCAGGAACGCGCGGGACGGCGCGGATCCGCCGGCCGCTTCGCGCGGCGGGAGGCTCACGCGCGGCCCTCTTCGTCACCGGGCTCGTCGTCCGCCTCGTCCTCCCGCCCGGCGACGTGGATGCCCCCGATCTGGGTGCGCGCGAGGAATTCGACGACGGGCGCGAGTTCGGGACGCTCGACGATCGCGCCACCGATCACCACGATCGCGCGGACCGCCCGCCGCAGCCCTTCCGGCGTCACGTCCGCGGCGAACCTCCCGCCGCCGATCAAGATGAGGGTCAACGGCTTGTCGAACTGGTCCAGGAACGCTTGGGTGAAGCGCATGCCCCCCACGAAGACCCGCGGCTCGGTGTCATCGTCGTAGTACACCGTCTGGCCGGTGATGTGCATGATCTTCCCCGCCAGGGCCGCCTGGGAGGAGCGGGGGAGCAGGACCTGGCCCACCAGAACCAGCCCGCGGTAGCCGACCGAAGGGATGGGCGGCGTCACGACGACCTGGCCGGTCACGGACAGGATCGTGTTGGGGTCGCCGCCCGCCAGCACCTCTCCGGGCAGTTCCACCTGGCCGGTCCGCTGTTCGACGCGCGTCCCGGTGGCCACGGGGACCACCGCGCCGATGTTCTTGCATTCGGCCCCGGCCAGGAGGTCCGGAATGGCTTCCGGCACCAGCACGAGCGCGATGTTCTTCAGGCGGAGCCTCGCGGCGTCCTCGCGGCTGCGCATGCCGCTCAGGTCCAGGAAGCCCAGGTTCTTCGTCCACCGCCCACCCTCGTCGTCCGCCGGATCGCCCGCCATCTCCGCCGCCCCCTCGATCGGGATCTCCCGCCGCCGGGCCCACGCTTACAGACGTCCGGAAGGGCAGAGTGTTGGCGGCGGAACCCGCCATCGCCCGACCTCCGGAGGCACCGCCCGGGCCGGGCGGCTCGGCGCGCCGGAGGCGCCGTGCCTCCGCGTGGGGAACGGCGGATGCTCGGGGCCAGCCGGCTCAGCGGCCGCCGCATCCTGCGAGGATCGCCGCGGGCGTTCCGGCACCGGCGGGCTGGACGTTGACGAGCGGGTTGCCCGGGTCGCGCACGTAGACGTAGGCCACGCGCCAGCCGAGGGCGGTGCGCACCACCACATAGTCGCGGCCGACCGCCGCGGGCACGACCTGGGTCTCCGCGCAGCCCGCGCCCGCGCCGACGGGCTGCGCCAGGTGGGCCTCGACATCGATCCTCACGAGGGCGATCTTGGCCGTCGGCGACGGCGCGGGGGGCACCGAGGACGGGGCGAGCCCCAGGGTGCTGCCGAGCAGGTTGGGATCGCTGCCGGACCATGCCTGCACGGACCACTGGAGATTCGTTTCACCGAGCCACGCGTACGGGAGGTGCAGGGAGGCGTACGAGGGCGGGCCAGCCGGGAACGGGGAGTCGGCGGCGGGGGCCAGCGTCTTCGCGTACATCCGACGACCGATGGCCTCGCCGACAGCGCCCCCGTTCTCCAGCGCGTTCTCGGCGACCAGCGCCGGTATCTGGGGTTGGTCCCACGTCTGAGCGTCGGCCCGGCCGAGGGACCAGCCCAGGACCGCCCAATCGTGCAGCGGGCAGAAGAGGACGAACAGGCGCCACGCGGAGAACAGCACCAGGGCGATCCCCGCGATGATGCCCCAACGGACGGCCAGGCGCCGGATGCTTTGGGCCCTCTCCGCCTCGTCCAAGACGCGCCTCCTCCAGCGCCGTGGGCCTTGGCCATAAGGGGCGCCCTGGCATGGCCACCCCGGGGCGGCCGAGCCGCCACGGGCGGGGCGCGCCTCTCCGACCTCTTCGCCGCGGGCGGCGCCCGGCCCTCGCCGGGGCCGCCTCGGGCCGTGGCGCCCGCGCCAAGCACGCACGGGCATCCGCAAGGAACGGGCGCGCGGCGGCGAAGAGGCTCGGCGGGCGGCTGCCGCAGGCGACGTGCCGGACCGCGATGGCCCGCCCACGGGGAGGAATCGTCGAATGCCCGCCCTGGTCAGCGGCCGCAAGGTGCGTATCGCCTTCATCGGCGCCGGCGGCAATGCGCGCAGCCACATGCGCTCGGTCCACCGCCGCGGCGACGCCGAGGTGGTCGCGATCTGCGACACGAGCGCCAAGGCCCTTTCCGACGCCGCCGAGCGCATCCCGGAGATGGCGGCGGTCCCGCAGTTCACCGACTACCGGCGACTCATCGCCGAGGCGCGCCCCGATGGGGCCATCATCTCGATCCCGCACACGCTGCACTACGAGGTCGCGGCGTACGCCCTGGAAAACGGCGTCTCCGTCGAGGTCGAGAAGCCGATGACGTGCAATCCGGGCGACGCGCGCAAGCTCATGGCGCTGCGCGACCGGACCGGCCTGGTGCTCTCGGTGGGCTACCAGCGGCACTACCAGGGCGTGTGGCGCTGGGTCCGGCAGCACGTCGCCTCCGGCACCTACGGGCCGGTCCACTTCGTCGAGGCCTGGCAGTGCCAGAACTGGGGCGGCGGCGGCTGGCGGGGCGTCCCCGAGCTTTCCGGCGGCGGGCAGCTGAACGATTCCGGGAGCCACCTCTGCGACATCATGCTGTGGGCGAGCGGCGTGCGGCCCAGCGAGGTCTTCGCCTTCCAGGAGAACCGCGGCCTCGCGGTGGACCGCATCTCGGCGATCGCCTTCCGCTTCCCGGACGCCGGAGTCGGCACGATGGGCATCATCGGCGAGTCGACGCGCGGCATGGACGAGGGAATGCAGTTCTGGTGCCGGGACGCGCGGGTGCGCGTCGACGGCATCGACAGCACGGTGCGCGTCACCCTGTACACGCCGGACGGCACGGGGCACCCCGTGGACACCTCCGAGGTGCCGGACTATCCCGTGGACAAGGACGGCAACTTCGTGCGCTGCCTGCTCGGCGCGGACGAGCCGCAGGTCCCGGCCGAGTGCGGGCTCGCGGTCGCCGCGTTCACGGAGGCCGTCTACCGCTCGGTCCGCACCCACGCGCCGGCCGAGGTGGACTGGTAGGAGGGGAACCGCCCCGGCCGCGACGCGGGGTACGGGCCCCGGGCCGGTGGCCGGACCGCGCCCGTCCCGGCTACCGGTCCCCGCCGGAGGCCGGCGCTCCGCCGTGCCGGTTGACGATGTGGACCTCGGACGAGCCCGTCTCAAGGTCGACGCGCTTGGCGGCGAGGGCAACGCGGTTGCCCTGGTCCAGCAGGTCCCAGAAGAACGCGGCGACCGCCGGGAGCGGGCGGTCGGGGATCGGCAGGTCCATGGGCTCGCCCTCGAACGGGGGCAGGGGATCGCCGTCGCCCGCGTAGGTGGTGAGCCCGTGGCCGGCGCCCGGCCGGGGCCGACTGCACGTGAAGAACTGGCGCGCGGTGAGTTCGGGGTCGTTGCCGGGCGCCTTGAGGATCGCGAGGGTGTAGGCGCCGGTGTCCGCGGCGCGGGCGATGGCGGCGATGCGGGGGGTGTAGTGGGGGGCGTCGGGCTCGAAGGTTCGGCGTTGGAGCGCCTCCTCGAAGGTGTGCCCCCCCTCCAGCGCCTCCAGGACGGTGTCGGTCTGGTCCCCGTTCGACACCACGTGGTGCGTCCCGTCCGCCGTGGCGCCCATCGCGCGGTAGATGACCAGCGCGGGGTCGCGCATCCGCGACGGGTCGAACGGCGCGGTGCGCACGCCGGTTCCGTCCCGCACCAGGATCCGGTTCCGGCTGTTGTCGCTCCGGCCCATGATCCAGTAGACCTGGATCAGCGCGCGACCGTCCGCGGCGCGGCCGACCACGAGGCCGCGACCCGGGTAGGGGTTGCGGCGCAGCGCCTCGACGCAGCGCTCTGCCCTGTCGGAGCCGGGCATCGGCGTCCACCTTCATCCGGCGGCGGCTGGTTCCCGGCCCGCCACGGGCCCAATCTAATGGTTGGCCGCGGAAGCGGCAACGCGGTGGGACCCGCGGGCGCGGGCAGGACTCTGACTCCGCCTCCGGAATGCGCCACCGGCCGGCCCTGGCGCGCGAGACCGTCGCCACGCGGCTCCCCGGAGGCGGAGGTGGCGCGATGCGGGCGATCGTCCTGACGGCGCACGGCGGCCCCGAGGTGCTGCGCATCTCGCGGGCCCCCGACCCCATCGCGGGCCCGGAGGACGTCCTCGTCGAGGTGCGGGCCGCCTCCGTCAACCGCGCCGACCTCGCACAGCGGCAGGGCCACTACCCCCAGCCGGGGCCCGCGCCCGCGCACGAGATCCCGGGCCTCGACTTCGCGGGCACCGTCTGCGCCGTGGGCCCGCGCGCGCTGCGGCACCGGGTGGGAGACCGCGTGTTCGGCCTGCTCGCGGGCGGCGGCTATGCCGAGAAGGTCGCGGTGCACGAGCGGATGGCCATGCCCACCCCCCCGGCCCTCAGCGACGAGCAGGCCGCGGCGCTTCCCGAGGCCTACCTGACCGCCTTCGACGCGCTCTTCGCCCAGGCGGGTCTGCGGCCGGGCGAGGCCGTCCTGGTCCACGCGATCGGCAGCGGGGTCGGGACGGCGGCCCTGCAGTTGGGGCGATGGGCCGGAGCGACGGTATACGGGACGGCGCGCTCCGCCGACAAGTGCCGGAGGGCCGAGGCGATGGGCGCCGCGTTCGCCGTCGACATGGCCGCCCCCGGCGCCGATTTCGCGGCGGCGGTGTCGGCGGCGAACGCGGGGCGCGGCGTCGACGTGGTCCTCGACCTGGTCGGGGCCGGATACCTCGCCCGCAACCTCGCCGCTTTGGCCCCCCGCGGGAGGATGGTGACGCTCGCGACGGTGGGCGGCCGCCACGCGGAGCTCGACCTCGGGGTCGTGATGGCCAAACGGGTGCGCCTGACCGGCAGCGGCCTGCGGGGGCGCGGCATCGAGGAGAAGATCGCGCTCAGCCAGGCCTTCGAGCGTCAGGCGCTGCCCGCGTTCGGGCCGCCGGACGGCGCGGTGCCGGCCCGCCTCTGGCCGGTCGTGGACCGCGTGCTCCCCTGGACGGAAGCCGCGGAGGCGCACCGGGTGCTCGAGGCCGGGGAGGCGTTCGGCAAGGTGGTCCTGCGGGTGGGTGGGTGACGCCTCCCGCACGGGCGGGCCGGATGCGCGGGGGTCACCCCGGCGCGAAGGTTCCCCGGCGCCGAGTCCTGCCCTCCGAGGTCGTTGCCGCAGAGGGACCACCGGTCCGGCGCCAGCCCCGGGGGGCTGGGGGCCATCACGCCGACTCGGTCCGGGCGGGCTGCAGGGCGGGCACGGGCGCGCTTCCCTCGACGTCGGGCGCCGGGGCGATGCCCCACCCCAGGTCGAGGCCCGCCTCCTCGACCGACGCCGGGACCCGGATGCCCACGGTGGCCGCGAGGAGCTTGAAACAGAGCCAGGTCGTTCCGAAGGCCCAGGCGGAGAGGGCGACCAGCCCCAGGGCCTGCACGCCGAGCAGGTGGAGGCCGCCGCCCTCGAAGAGGCCGCCCCGGGTGGCGAAGAGGCCCACGGCGAGGACGCCCCAGGCCCCGCCGCACCCGTGGACCGCCACGGCGCCCACCGGGTCGTCCACCCGCCAGCGCTCGACCAGCGGGAAGGCCACGTTGACCACGACGCCGGCCACCGCGCCGATCAGGATCGCCGAGAGCGGGGTCACGAAGGCGCACCCCGCCGTGATCGCCACGAGGCCGGCCAGACCGCCGTTCATGGCCATCGCGGCGTCGCAGCGCTCGCTGCGCAGGAGCGGCCAGATGAACGCCGTCAGGCCGCCGGCGGCCGCGGCCAGCTGCGTGTTGACCGCCACCAGGCCGAGGGCCGGGGCGGTCGCCGACAACGTGCTGCCGGCGTTAAAGCCGAACCACCCAAACCACAGGATGAAGCACCCGGCGGCGGCGAGCGTCAGGCTGGCCGGGCGCGCGGGCACGCCCCCGCTCCACCGGCCGCGCCGGCTTCCGAGCACCAGGGCGGCCGCCAGCGCCGACCACCCGCCGACGGCATGGACCACGCCGGAACCCGCGAAGTCGCGCATGCCGAGCCGGCCAAGCCAGCCGCCGCCCCACACCCAGTGGCCGGACACGGGATAGATCACCGCGCACATGACCAACACGAACAGCAGGTAGGCGCGCGGGCGCATCCTCTCGGCCACCGCCCCGGACACGATGGAGACCGCGGCCACCGCGAACGCCGCCTGGAAGAGCCAGAACGCATACGGCGACAGGGCCGGCGGCAGGCCGGGAATGGCCCCGTGGAGCAGGAAGCCGCTGCCGCCGAACAATCCGGCCCGGTCGGCCCCGTACATCAGCCCGAACCCGGCGAACCAGTAAGCCAGGCTGCCGGCCGTCAGGTCCATCCAGACCTTGGTGATGATGCTGACCATGTTCTTGGCCTGGACGAAGCCCGCCTCGAGGAGCCCGAAGCCGCCCTCCATGAAGATGACGAGGGCGGCCGCCAGCACGACCCAGACGTTGTTGAGCCCCTCGGCCAGCGCCGCCAACGGGCCACCTCCCCGGGGCGCGCCGCGGCGCCCGGCCCCGCCCGGCGGGGGAGCGCGCGGATGCCCACGGGCACGGTAAGGAACGTGGGAGCAATGGGCAAGGGCGTGTCATGTCGGTGTGAGGTAAAGTGACACGCTGACGGCGGGCGCCGCCCCGTGCCCCCGCCGTCAGCCCTGGACGTCCAGCGGCAGTTCGACGGCCGTGCCGTCGGCGATGCGGTAGGCTCGAAGGGCGGGCCGCTCGGGGTCCTGCAGGGAGGCGATGAGATACAGGCTGTCCGGATACTGGGCGGCCTCGACGTCGCTCTCCGACGGGCGCGCCGGGGAGCGCGGGTGGGAGTGGTAGATGCCCCAGAGCGTTTCACCGGCGGCCTCGAAGGCCATGGTCAGGCGCAGCAGTTCCAGCGGGTCCGGCTCGAACCAGTCCAGGCGGCCCGCCGCGTTGCGCATGGGATGGTAGCGGAGCGCCGCGCCGGCCGCGTCGCCGGCCACCAGGCCGCAAGCCTCGTACGGCGCCTCCGCGCGGGCATGCGCCACCATCGCGTCCCACAGCGGGCGCGGTAGGACGGCACGATGCGCCTGGCCCTCGGGGGGCGGGGACGCCAGCCGACTCACCTCCCGCGCCGATCGGCCCCGGCCCGCATCACAGTCCGCGCATGCCGGCCGCGGGCGTGGAGAGCAGATCCGGGTCGTGGCCGGCCCGCCGGATGCAGCCGCGCGTGGCGCGGACCAGCCGCTCGCGGCGCGCCAGTTCGTCGGGCGCGTCGAGGCTGGCGCGCACCGCCGCGGCCTCCGCGGCGTCCAGTCCGCA
Organism: Bacillota bacterium; assembly: GCA_021791815.1. GTDB lineage: Bacteria > Bacillota > Sulfobacillia > RBS10-35 > JAJYVN01 > JAJYVV01. The sequence goes on from JAJYVV010000027.1 coordinate 15,617, forward strand.
CCCGGCCCAGAGCCCCTCGAGGCGCCCGCGCGTTTCCGCATCCCCGCCCACGAGGCCCTGCTCCAAGGTCCCCAACCACAGCCGCAGGGCCTGGGTTCGATCCATCGCCGCGACGCCCCCTCCCGGCACGGCCGCGGGTCCGTACCGGCCTCCGCCATTGTACGGGGCGGGGGCGCGCCCGGCCAGAGCGGCCCGACCGAGGCCCGCGGCGCTGCTACGCGCCCCCCGCCGCCAGGCGGGCGACGACCGACTCGGCCACGGCGAAGACATGGCCGTGCCGCGCCAGCGGCGGGAAGGCGAGGCGGTCCGACACGTCCTCCCAGGTCCGGAGGTCGCGGGACCGCACCGCCCCGTAGCGGCCCTCCCTGTGCTTGTCGAAGTACACCATGACGTGGCCGTCCAGGTGGATCGCGCACGGCCCTTCCGCCCAGTACGGGCCGGTGATGGGCGGGGAAGCGGAACCGTACGGCCCAGCGGCGGCGGGCGCCGAGGCGAACCGAATGTTCTTTTCGGGGGGCAGCGGATCCCCCGTCTCGTTCTTCATGAAGAGCAGGAAGCGGCCCGCGTGCGGCAGGATGTCGGCGTCGATCACGTTGAAGCCCGGGTCATACAGGAGCCGCGACGGTCCGAAGCGCTCGAAGTCCGCCGTCGGCGCGCAGTAGATGCGGTGGCTGCGCCCGCGCTGGCCGTCGGTCCCGGGATACCGCCCCGGGATCGTCGTGGACCAGAAGACGAGGTGGCCGCCCGACGCCGGGTCGGCGGCGATCTCGGGCGCCCAGCAGTTGGCGGCGTCCGGTTCTCCCGCCATCACCGGGACCTCGCGCTGCTCCGACCAGTGCACGAGGTCCTCCGACCAGGCGTGGCCGATGGACCGGCCCGCCCACCCGATGGTGAACACGAGGTGATACCGCCCGTCGGGGGTCGGAAGGACAAAGGGGTCGCGCAGGAGCCGCTCCGGGCCGAGCCGCGGCTCCAGCACCGGCCGCCCGCCGGCCAGGTCCTCCCAGCGGTATCCGTCGCGACTCCAGGCGAAGCGGAGCCCGTCCCGGCCGGGATGGTGGAAATAGGCGAACAGCCAGACGCTCGGCTCGGACGGCGCCGCAGCGGCCAAGGCTTCCCGCTCCCCTTCCCTCCCGCGAAGCGCGGACCCCGACCGGCGCCCCCGCTTCGCTCCGGGGGTGCGCCTCCCTGCCCGCCCCCCCCCGCTACTTGTCCGCCCAGCTCGCACCGACCTTGGCATCCGCCTCCACCGGCACGGGAGCCAGCCATTCCGAGCCCGCCCGCACGAGGGCGCCGCGCACGGCGGCGCAGACCTCCGGGGCGGCGTCCTCCGGACAGTCCACCAGAAGCTCATCGTGGACGGAGGCGACCAGATCCGCCCCTGCGCGGATGAGGACCGGGCGCAGCAGCGCCATGGAGCGCTTCAGGATGTCCGCCGCCGTGCCCTGGGCCGGAAAGTTGACGAGGACCGGTAGGCCGATGCGGTCGTCGGCCCAGCGGTGGCAGCGGCCGGAAAGCGTGCGCACCTCTCGGGCCGGACGCGCCTCCGCGCCCTGGCGGCGGTGGTACGCGGCCACACCCGCATAGCCCTCGAAGAACCTCCGGTGCAAGCGCTCGGCCTCGGACGCCGAGAGATGCACGCCGTAGGACGCGGCGGCGTAGCCGCGCAGCCCCGCCGCCGACATCGCGTAGATCAGGCCGAAGTTGGCCGCCTTCGCCATCTGGCGCTGCTCGGCCGTGACGTCCGCCGCCGGCGTCCCCGTGAGCAGCGCGGCGGTCACGCGATGCAGGTCCTCTCCGCGGGCGAAGGCCGCCTGCATCCGCTCGTCGCCCGAGAGACGCGCCATCACGCGGAGCTCGATCTGGTTGAGGTCCGCGATGACCAGGCGCCGGCCCGGTCCGGCCACGAAACCCCGTCGGAATGCGGGCTCACGGGGGATCTGCTGCACGTTCGGGCCGCCGCAGGCGAACCGGCCCAGTCCCCCGCCGTGCAGCTGCTGGTAGTGTGCGTGGATGCGGCCCGTCCGCGGGTGGACGAAGCTGGGCAGCGTGTCGCCGAACGCGCTCAGCAGTTTCGCCTGGCGCTTGTACACGAGCAAGGCGCCCACCACGGGGTGGTCCGCGGCGTGGAGCCGGAGCGCGCGGAGGGCGGTGCTGGTCGCGGGAACGCCCGCCGCGTGCAGGGCCGCCAGAAGCTGCGAGGGCGAGTTGAGGTTGAGGCCGGACGGCGCGGGGCCGGGCGGAGACCCCTCGGCACCGGCCGGTGCGTCGTCCGGCCCGCCGGGGAATGGCAGAAGCGACACGGGGACCGGGCGCCGGGCCGCCCCCGGCGTGGCCCGTTCGAGCAGGCGCAGCGCTTCGGCTCCGGAGCCCGCCAGCCCGCGGCGCAGGCGGTCCGCGAGGCCGGCCCAGTAGTCGGCGTCGAAGCCGATCCCGGCATATTCCATGTCCGCGACCGCGGAAACGCACTCGTCCTCGATCGCGGCCGCGGCAAGGAGGCCCTCGGCGCGCAGCCCCCGGCCCGCCGCGCCACCGTCCTCGAGGGCACGCGCCAGGGGCAGAAGCACCAAGGCGTCGCGCGCCGCGTACGCGATCTGGGCGGGCGAGAGCGGTCCGCGCCGCCCCCAGTCCCCGAGGCGCTCGTCCTTGGGGAGGTCCACGGCCAGCCAGCGGGCCGCCAGCGCCGCGAGCCCGTGGCCGCCGGGCGCGGGAAGGCCGCACGCCTGCACCAACGACCACAGATAGAGGTCGCGGACGGCCACGGGGTGGACCGGCGCCCCGCCCAACGCCGCGCGCATCATCTTCAGGTCGAACTTGGCGTTGTGCAGGTATGTGCGGCGCGGCGCGGCGGCGCGGGCGGCGAGCCACCGGCGGAGCGGCCGGAGGTCCCCGACGGCCGCGGCGTCCACGACCCAAACCCGGCCGGCGACCGCGATCTGCACGGTGCGCAGCCGGTCGAGGTGCGGATCCAGGCCGGTGGTCTCCGTGTCCACTCCGACCTCGGGCGCCGCCTCGGTCTCGGCGAGCACGCGCCGGAACGCGTCTACGTCCGAGACGAGCACGGGGAGCGGCCACGCCATGCCGGCCGCTACCGGGCGCACAGGCACCGCGGGATCGCGGGACGGACCCGCCGGCACCGCGCGGGGCATGTCGAACGCCGCGGGCCACGGCAGCGCCACAGCGGTGGCCAAGGGCGGGCCGGACGGGACCCCGGCCACCTCTCGAGCGGGCAGGGCCCGCGCGCCGGCCGGTGAAAGCAGCGGCGCGTCCCCGCCCGCGGGCCCGAGGGGGGCGGCGCTGCCCGTGGCCACGGCCGTCCCCCCTCCCGGGCGCGCCGGTTCGCGACGCTTGCCGACGGTCACGCGGCCCCGTGGCGCCCATGGTAGGGCGCGACGTTCCGGGGAGCAAGGCGGCGGCCTCCGAGCGCGGCGGTTGACCGCGGCCGATCGCGCTGGCTAGCATGGGTGGGCAGGCGCCCGGGACAGCCGTCCCCGTGCGCCCCGAAGTCGCGCGCACACTCCGCCCGCGGGGCGGTCGCGCACCTCCGGCCGGAGGTGCCGTCGCGCCCCGCAGGGGACAGGGGGCCCGAGCGACGCGATGTCCGCACCCGTCGTGAGCCGCGGCCACATCTTCCTCCTTGTCGGGCCCAGCGGCGGCGGCAAGACGACCCTCATCCACCGCGTGACCGCCCGGGGCCCGGCGGCGGGCTCTGGCGCGAGCCCCGGCATACCCGCCTTCACCTTCGTCCCCTCGACCACGAGCCGGCCGCCGCGTCCCGGCGAACAGGACGGCGTCGATTACCATTTCGTCGGCGAGGCCGATTTCGAGGGGCTCGCGGCGCACGGGGACTTCCTCGAGTGGCAGCGCGTGCACGGGTTCCGCTACGGCTCCTCCAGGGCGCGGCTCCTCGCCGCCGTGGCCGACGGGCACTGGGGGATCACCACGGCGGACATCCTCGGAGCGTTCAAGATCAAGGCCGCCCTGCCCGAGGCCGTGAGCACCGTGTTCGTGACCCCCTCCGACTCCGGCCGCCTCCGCGAACGCATCCTGGAACGGTCCCCGCTCTCCGAGGCCGAGGTGGGCCGCCGGCTGGGCCGCGTGGCGATGGAGATGGAACTGGCCCACGCGTGCGACAGGCTCATCCTCAACGACGAGATCGAGGACGCCGTCGCGCGCCTCGAAGTGTGCGTGGCCGCCCAGGTGGAGGAGGCGGCCCGCCTCGCGCACTTCGCGGAGCGGCCCGTGGTGCGCATGGTGCACGTCGGGCCGCCCCCCCGTCCCGAGTGCGGTACGCTGTTCTGCGTGGCGGGCTGCGAGACGCCCCGGCGGGCCGCGGCGCGCGTCCTGCACCAGTGGTGGTGGGAGTGCCACCCGAAGGCGAGCTCGTTCGCGCTCCCTCCGTGGCGCGTGGAGCCGACCGGGCGGCAGGAGTATCGGACGCAGGACCGGGTGACCCTCGACATCACCTGGTGGAACGCCACCTGCGCGGACGGCCGCCCCTTCGCCCAGGCGGTCGCCGACGGCGGAGAGCCGGGTGAGGAGCAGGGCGGGCCGGCGCACAGGGAATACCTGTGACGGGAGCCCGCCGCGCCTGACGCCCGTCGGCGGGTGGGCCTGGAGCCCGCGGACGGGAACGAAAGGGGGCCGTCTCATGGCCGAGACCGTGGAGCTCTTGGCGGCCGCCGACCGGCTCTTGGCCGGACGACGCGCGGAGAGCCTGGATGCGCTGGCCGCCTTCCTCGCGATACCCAGCGTGAGCGCGCTCTCGGAACACCGCGCCGACGTGCGCCGCGCGGCGGAGTTCGTGGCGCGGCGCCTGCGCGAGTGCGGACTGGAGGGCGTGGCCCTGCTGGAGACCGGGGGCCATCCGTGCGTGTACGCGGAGTGGCTCCACGCGCCGGGCCGTCCCACCGCTCTCGTATACGGCCACTACGACGTGCAGCCCGCGGACCCGGTCGCCCTCTGGACGTCGCCCCCGTTCGCGGCGACCGTCCGCGGGGGGCGGCTGTATGCGCGGGGCGCCGCGGACGACAAGGGCCAGGTCTGGATGCACCTGCTCGCGGCCGAGGCGCTCCTGCGGGCGGGGAACGGGCGCCTGCCGCTCAACCTGAAATTCATCATCGAAGGCGAAGAGGAGATCGGCAGCCTCCACCTGCCTCCGCTGGTGGAGCGGGAACGGGAGCGTCTCGCCGCCGACGTCGTGGTGATCTCGGACAGCGCGTTCCACGCCCCGGGACAACCAGCCATCGCGCACGGCTTGCGGGGCCTCGCCGGCATGGAGGTGTCCGTCCGCGGTCCCGCCCGCGACCTGCATTCGGGCGAGTACGGCGGCAGCGTGCAGAACCCTGCGCACGCCCTGGCGCAGCTGCTCGCGGGCCTCCACACGCCGGACGGCCGGGTCGCGGTGCCGGGCTTTTACGACGACGTGCTCCCGCCGACGGCCGAGGAACGGTCGGCCGTGGCCGCTCTCCCCTTCGACGAGGCGGAGTTCCGCCGGGAGACCGGGGTGCCGGAGGCCTTCGGCGAACCGGGCTACACGGCGGCGGAACGCTGCCGCATCCGGCCGACCCTGGAGATCAACGGCCTGTGGGGAGGCTTCCAGGGCGAGGGCAGCAAGACCATCATCCCGGCGGAGGCGCACGCCAAGATCACGTGCCGCCTCGTCCCCGACCAGGATCCGCGGCGGGTGCTGGAGGCCGTGCGCGCCGACCTGGTCCGGCGACGCCCGCCCGGCGTACGGCTCGACGTGCGCCTGGGCGGCGGCAGCAGGGCGAGCCTCGCCCCGGCGGACTCCCCGTACATGCGCGCCGCGGCGCGGGCCCTGGAGCGGGTCTTCGGCCGGGCCCCGGTCTTCACGCGCATGGGCGGCTCGATCGGGATCGTGCCCGCCTTCGAGGCGGTCCTGGGCGCCCCCGTCGTTCTGATGGGCTTCAGCCTGCCCGACGACCGCATCCATGCGCCCGACGAGTCGCTGGATCTCGGCAATTACGACCACGGCCAGCGCGCGATCGCCGCCTACTGGCTGGAGCTCGGCGCCATGGCCCCCTCAGGCCCGGCCGCGCCGGCGTAGGATCGGGGCGGGGGCCGCGGGGCCGCGCCCGGGCGGGTGGCCCCGAGCGCGTCATCCCGCGAGGCAGGCGACGGCGATCCGCCTCGCGAATCGGCTGCGGCGGGAGGCGGAGGCCGATGGCGCCTCGCGAAGGGGCGGAGACGCCAGGGCGGCAGGGCCTGGATCCCCTCGTGTGGCTGATTCCGCTCGTGTTCGCGAGCCTGGCCGCGATCATCGTCTCGGCGGTGCTGCGGCGCGACGCCGCCGCGCGGTCCGCCCAGGCCGCCACGGCCTCGGCGGCGACGACGGCCCAGGTGGTCGCGGCCGTGACCACCGTCCCCGCGGGAGCGTGGAACGCGGTGGCCGCCGCGTCGGCGATCCCGCCCATCCTGATCCCGGTGGCCCAACGGTCGGCGAATGCCCCGACCGTGCTGTACATCGGCGCCGAGTGGTGTCCGTTCTGCGCGGCCGAGCGCTGGCCGCTGGCCGCGGCGCTCGCCCGCTTCGGCACGCTGTCCGGGCTCACGCTGACGACCTCGTCCTCGACGGACCAGTACCCCAACACGCCGACGCTGTCGTTCGCGGAGTCGCTCTTCTCCGGGCCCGGCATCGACGTGCAGACGGTCGAGGTGCAGGACCGCGAGCGGCGGCCGCTGCAGAGCCTGACCGCCGCCCAGAGCACCCTGCTGCAGCGGTACGACGCGCCGCCGTACGTGCCGGCCAAGGACCGGGGCGGCATCCCCTTCCTGCTGATCGGCGGCCGGTACCTCTGGCCGGGCAGCCAGTTCTCGCCCCAGGCCCTGCGCGGTCTCGACTGGACGGAGGTGTCCTCGGGGCTGGCCTCCGCCCAGACGCAGCTCTCGCGCGTGATCCTCGCCAACGGCAATGAGATCGCGGCCGCGATCTGCGCGGTCGACGGCGGCTCCCCCGCCGCCGTGTGCGGCAGCAGCGGCGTCCGCGCCGCGGCCGCGCTGCTCCCGGCCTCCTGACGCCCGACGGCTCAGAGCCAGCCCCGGGCGGCCATGGCGTCGGCCAGGCGCCGCACCGCGAGCCGGTACGCGGCGCGGCGCAGGTCGGCGGCGCCTCCGGCCTCCGCGACCACGTCGTCGAAGCTGCGCTCCATGAAGACGGCCAGCCGCGCCCGCACGTCCTCGAGGTCCCAGAAATAGCTGTTGAGGTCCTGCACCCACTCGAAGTACGAGACCGTGACGCCGCCCGCGTTCGCCAGCACGTCGGGCACGACGGTCCGGCCGTCCGCCAGGAGGCGCGCATGGCCGGCGCGCGTGGTGGGTCCGTTCGCCGCCTCCACGATGATCGGGGCCTGGACCGCGCCGGCCGTATCGCCGGTGATCTGTTCCTCGAGGGCGGCCGGGATGACGACGTCCGCGGGCACATACAGCGGGTCCGCGGAACGGATGGGCCGCCCCAGGCGGGCCTCGCCGATCGTCCGCCCCGGGTGGGCGGCCTCCCAGGCGAGGAGGTCGTCCACCGGCAGGCCCGCAGGATCGTGGAGCCCCCCGCCCGCGTCCGAGCACGCGACCACCCGGCACCCCTCCCGCGCAAGCATGGCCGCCGCGTTGGCGCCCACGTTGCCGAAGCCCTGCACCGCCACGCGGGCACCGACGGGGTCCAGCCCCTGCCGGCGCATGGCCCGCAGCGCCACCACCCCCACCCCGTGGCCCGTGGCCTCCTCCCGGCCCCGCGATCCTCCGATCTGGGCGGGCTTGCCCGTGATGAACGAGAAGTGGTTGGCGCCGCTGCGGCGACTGAACTCGTCGAACATCCAGGCCATGATCCGGCTGTTGGTGAAGACGTCCGGGGCCGGGATGTCCTTGTCCGGACCCAGATTGGTCCCCAGCACGTCGACGTAGCCGCGGGCGAGCTGCTCCAACTCGGAGTCGTCGAGGGTCCCGGGATCGACGACGACGCCGCCCTTGGCGCCGCCGAACGGAATGTTGACCACACGGCACTTGATCGTCATCGCCGCGGAGAGGGCCTTCACCTCGTCGACCGTGACCGCGGGGTGGAAGCGGATGCCGCCCTTGTAGGGGCCGCAGGCGTTGTTGTGCTGGCTGCGGTAGGCGGTGAAGTGCTCGGTTGTCCCGCCCGCCCGCCGGACCGGCACCTGCACGATGAGGACCCGGCGCGGTTCCTTGAGCACGCTGTACACGGACGGCGAGCACCCGAGCTCCGTGGTGACCTCCCGGAGCAGTTGCTGCATCTCTCCCCACATGGCCATGCCGCCTCGGCCCCCTCCGGGTGCGATTCTTCCCCGGCGGCGCGCCGGGCCGGCGATCCGGCCGGACGGGCAGCCGGGCAGGCGCCCGGGTCGCGCATATATCGTACCGCCCGCCCGGTCGGCGGGGGCGGCCTCGCGGCCGGCCGGCACGGGGGGCGCTGCGATGCGGTGGGGGCTGGCCCTGAGCGGCGGCGGCATCCTGGGAGCCGCGCACCTGGGGGTGTGGAGGGCGCTGCGCGACATGGGCCTGCGCCCGGGGATCGTGTCGGGGACTTCGGCCGGCGGCCTCGTGGCGGGCATGTGCGCCCTGGGCGTGGGGCCCGATGCCGTCATCGAGGCGGCGCGCCGCGTGTGCCGGACGCCCTCCCGCTACTTCCGACCGCAGCTCGGTCCCCTTTGGCGCGAGCTGCTCCACCGGGGCATGCCGGTGTCGGGGTTGCTCGACCCCACGGCGTTCGTCCGCGAGCTGCTGACCGCCGCGCCGGGCGCCGCGACCACCGGGGACTGGGTCATGCCCGCGGCCCTTACGGCGTGCGACCTCGTCCACCTCCGGCCCACGGCCTTCGTCACCGCGCCGCGGCCCCGCCCGCTCCGCGGCGACTGGGCGGTGGTCGAGGGCGCGCCCCTGGCACTCGCACTGCACGCCACGATGGCGGAACCCGTCCTCTACACGGCGGCGGAGGACGGCGACCACGTCTACGTCGACGGCGGGCTGGCGGACATCGTGCCGGAGGACTGGGCGGTCACGCTGGGCGCCGAGCGCGTCCTGGCGGTGGACGTCGCCCCTCCCGGATACGTCTCCGGCCCGATGGGCATCGAGGAGATCGTGGGGCGATCGATCGCGTTCGTGCTGAAAGAGACCTCGGTGCTGCGCAGGCCCAGGCGTCCGGTGCTGCGCCTGCTGCCGGACACGTCGGGGGTGGGACTGTTCGGCTTTTCGCACTGCGACGCCCTGGTGGAGGCCGGCTACGCCTGCGTCCAGGCGCGCGCGGCCGACATCCGGGCGTTCGTGGAGAGCGCCCCGTAGCGGCCTCCGCCGCCTACCTCTCGGGGCCAGCCGCACCGTGGCCCTCCGCGGGCGCCCGCGGCGCGGCCCTGCCCGCGGGGCCGGGGTTCTGGGGCGCCCCCGCCGCGCGGGGCGGACGGCGCAGCCGGCGAAGGAACCACGAGCGCTCCCGTCCGCCGAGCGCCCGGTCCATGAACGTCCGAAAGCCGTCCTGCCGCCGTGCGTCCTTCGCCCCGCCGCCCTGTCCCGCCATGTGCGCCATCCCCCCGGTCCCGCCCCTCGGGCCGCCGCTCCCCGACGCGCCGCCCGGCCGATCACCGAATGCCCGTCCGCTCCACGTGTGCGGGCGCCGGCCGACCGATCGAACGGGCCGTCCCCCCGCCGGACGCCTCGTCCCCCAACGCGCCGAACAGGATCTCCTAGACGGCGTCCTTGGCCAGGCAGGGCCCGCCGGTCCGCTCCGCCAGCGCGCGGGCGAGCGTCGACCCGCACGCCCCGGGCAGGCCGCCGACCAGGACGGGCGCGGGCCAGGCGCCGTCTGCCGCCGCGTGCCGCATCCGGCCTCTCTTGCGGCAGCGCGCCGGAATCCCTGCCTCGGAGCGGCGCGGCGGCCCCGCGGGGCGCCCCCCCGGCCCGGACGGCGCGCCACCCCCCAGGGAAGCCGGCCTCGGCCGCGAAGCGGGCGCTTCGACCGCGCGGCCCCCGCATCATCCGCGCACACAGCCGGAGGCCGCGCACGGGTCGAGGGGAGGGACCGGCATGAGCCGTCCCGACGATGCGACCATGGCCTCTGCGACCGCCGCGGCCCTGAGCCTGGAGGCCGTCCCGCGGCCCGTTCGCCGCGAGGTGCTGCGCGCCAGCGCCGGCCGGGCCGTGGAGCGCCTGGAGTTCGCCGGCCGCGCCGCCATCTGCAAGTGGCGGGACGACCGCCCGAACGACCGCGAGGCCGTGCTGTATCGGGGCCTGCGGGCGCCGGTGCTCGCGGCCCTCGACGGTCCGCACCTGCTGGGATGCCTCTCCGCGGGCGGCGTCCACCTGTTGTTCCTGGAGCCCCTCGAGGGCAGCCACCCCGACTGGGACGACCCGGCGCACGTGCGGCGGACCTTCGGCCACCTGGGTCGGCTGCACCGCCGGACGGCCCGGATGCTCGAGGCCCGCGCGGACGCCTTCGCGGACGCCACCGCCTGGGCGGAACTGCGCGCCGACGGGTATCCCGACGACGGGGTGCCGGGGGAGCCGTGGGTGCTCGACCCCGGCGACCTGCACGCGGAGAACTTCCTGCTGCAGGGAGGTGGGCGCGTCCGCCTCATGGACTTCGAGAACATGGCGGTCCGTCCGAGGCGGCGGGCCCTGCGCCAACTGCGGGAGGACCGGTCGTTGCCGCAGGGACCGATGGCGATCCTGGCACTCTACGCATACTGGCAGGCCGCGGGGTGGCCCGGGCCCGCCGACCCCGCGCTCCTGCCCGCCGACGCCGGCCCGCCGGGCGCCGGGCCTTGACGGTGCGGGCGTCGGATTGCCGGGATGCCCGCACCCGGCGGAGGCCCGCAGGGGATCCGCCGTCGCGGTAGGCCGCGCGCACTGGGGGCCGCGGACCATGGACGATGCGCGACCGGTGGACGGCGAGGCGTTCTTTCACGGCCGGGCGATGGCGGCCGAATGCGAGCGCGAGGGCGCGGGCACACGCCGCATGCTGGAGCGGATCCCGTGGGAGCGCGCCCTTTGGCAGCCGCATCCCAAGTCGTGGCCCCTGGGATCCCTGGCGGTCCATCTCGCGCACCTCTGGGGCTGGCCCGCCTCGATCGTCCGCACCCGGAGCCTGGACCTCGCCTCCCCCGAGGCGGCCGCCATGGTGCCCGGCCGCCCGGCATCGACGGCCGACCTGCTGGCCGCCCTCGACCGCAACATCGCGGCCTCCTGCGCCGCGCTCCGGGAGGCGGGCCCCGGGGCGCTGGGCGAGACGTGGATCCTGCGGCACGGCGAACGGGTGCTGCTGACCATGCCGAGAGCGGAGGTCATCCGGACCATGGGTTTCAACCATGCGATCCACCACCGCGGCCAGCTCGCCCTCTACCTGCGGCTCCTCGACATCCCGGTCCCGGGGATGTATGGCTCGTCCGCGGACGAGGCGTGAGGTCCCCGCCGCGACGACGGGCGGCGTGCGGCCCCGGACGTGTTCAGGCCTCGACCAACTCCCACCGCTTGGACTTCATCGAGCGGTAGCACGCATCGACGATGCGGTTGACGGCGAGCCCGTCCGCGTAGGTCTCGCGGGGCTGCGTCCCGGCCGCCACCGACTCCACGAAGTGCCGCATCTCCGACTGGTAGCCGTAGACCCGCGCTTCGTCGGGCACCGGGAAGACCCAGCCGCTGTCGGCGTCCGCCTTCTCGAGGACGTAGCCGCCGCCGCCGCGGGTGAAGGCGCGGACCGGCGTGCCGCGCGTGACGTCCGTGAAGGCCGCCCCCCGCTCCCCGTAGACCTCGTTGCGCAGGTCGAGGCCGCCCAGGGCGGCCCACGACACCTCGGCGACACCCAGGGCGCCCGAGGCGAAGCGCACCATCGCCACGGCGTTGTCCTCGGCCTGGGTGCGGTCCTTGTGGACCATCAGGTCCCCCCAGGCGATGCACTCGACCGCCCGGTCCTCCTTGCCCAGAAAGTAGCGGAACGCCTCGAACATGTGGCAGCCCATGTCCATCAGGGCGCCGCCGCCGGAGCGGGCCGGGTCCCAGAAGTGGTCGGCGTGCGGCCCGGAGTGGGCCTCCCGGGAGCGCATCGTGCACAGCCGGCCGAGGGCCCCGGACAGGGCGAGTTCGCGGACCCGCACCACCGCCGGGGAGAAGACCTCCGTTTCCGCGTACCCGTGCAGGATCCCGGCGTTGTGGACGAGGGCCAGCATCTCCGCGGCCTCCGCGCCGGAGCGCGCGAGCGGCTTGGTGCAGACGACGTGCTTGCCCGCCTGCGCGGCGACGCGGGTGGCCTCCAGGTGGCGGTCGTTGGGCAGGGCGATCAGGACCAGGTCCACGTCGGGGCGCCGCGCGGCGGCGCTCATCTCGGTCGTCCAGTGCGGGATGTTCCAGCGGCGGGCGAAGGCCTCCGCCCGTTCGGCGCTCCGAGAATAGGCGGCCACCACCTCCTGCCCGGACACCTCGCGCAGGCCCTGCATGTAGAACTCGGCGACGAATCCGCACCCCAGCAGCGCGATCCGCACGGCCACGACCGGACCCCTCCCCTCGGGCCGGGGCCGGCGCGACGCCGGCCCTCGCGCCCACCGCTCCGCGCGCCGGTCCTGACCCGCCGCCCCCGCCCTACTGCGCGGTCCAGCCGCCGTCGACCGGAAGGACCGCTCCGGTGATCGCCGATGCGCGGTCGGAGGCGAGGAATTCCGCCGCGGCCGCCACCTGGTCCGGACTCGCCGGCCCGCCGAGCAGCGGCTGCATGCGGGCGACGTGGGCGGCGGTGGGCGGGTCGGCCAGCGCCCGGGCCGCCACCGGCGTGTCCGTCAGCCCCGGGCAGAGCACGTTGACCCGCACCCCGGCGGGCGCGTAGTACGTCGCCATGGCCCGGCTCAGGCCGACGACCCCGGCCTTGCTGGCGGCGTAGGCGTGGGTGGCGAAGAGCTCTCCTCCCCCGACCAACCCGAGGACCGAGGCCACGTTCACGATCGCCCCGCCGCCCGCCCGCACCATGGCGGGGAGCGCCGCGCGGCACATGCGGAAAACCGCGCGCAGGTTGCCGTCGAGCACGGTGTCCCACCCCTCGTCCGTGCAGGCGTGCACCGGACCGTCGCCGGAACGCCGGCCGCTCCCCCCCGCGGCGTTGACCAGCACGTGCAGGCCGCCCAGGCGGCCCAGCGCCAGGTCGACGGCCGCCGCGCACCCCGCCACCGTGGCGACGTCCGCCATGAGCGACACGAGCGCGGCCGACGTGGGCGGGAGGCGCGCGCCGTCGCGATCCACCGCCACGACCGCCGCGCCCGCCGCGACGAGGCGCGCCGCGACCGCGCCGCCGATCCCGCCACCGGCCCCGGTGACGATGGCCACGCGGCCGGCGAGGCCCGGGATGCCACCCTTCCCCTCCGCCCCCGTCACAGCCGCCGCACCCGGCGCCGGTGTTCGTCGTACGCCTCGTCGAATGTGCGCGCGGCCTCGGCGTCGCCGAGATGCACGGCGCTCGCGAGGACGGTGGGCGGCCGCCCCGCCTCCGCGAGCAGTTCCGCCACCCGGCACTTGAGCGCGTTCACGAGCACGGTGTTGCCCAGCGTCGACCCGGGCCCCACCGGCACCCGCAAACCGGGGACGCGCACCATGGCGTCCCCCGGGGGCGCGCCGTTGTCCAAGACGAGGTCGCACACGTCGGTCAGGCGCAGCCCGTCGGGCTGCTTCGGCCGCGCCAGCCGGCAGTGGGCGAGCGAGGTGACCCCGATCGTGAAGAGCCCCTGCCGGCGCGCGAGCATGGCGACCTCGACCGGCACCACGCTCGTGCCCGAGGTCGAAAACACCATCATCACGTCCGCCGGGTCCAGGGCGAAGTTGCGCAGGATGACCGCGGCGAACCCCGGCGCGTTCTCGATCCACATGGCCTGGCGCTGGCCGTTGGCCCCCGTGACCCCGTTGTGGAAGGTCAGGGACAGCTCGACGATGGGGTGAAAGCCCGGGAAGCTCCCGTAGCGCGGCCAGACCTCCTCGACCGCCATGCGCGAGTGGCCGCTGCCGAAGAGGTGCACCAGGCGGTCGGCCCCGATGGCCGTGGCGCAGCGCCGTGCCGCTTCCTCCAGGGCCTCCGCCTGGGTGGCGGCGATCCGGTCGATCACGCCGCGGGCGGCGGCGATGTAGTCGTCGATCACGCCCACCGCGAACCCACCTCCCCGGGCGCGCACCAGCGCTGCCCAGCCCGCAGCACCGCCGCGGGCTGGCCGAGGCGCTCCGCCTCGGCCCGGAACGCTTCCGGAGAGACCGTGTTGAACGCGAACATCTCATAGTGGCAGGGGATGACGACGGCGGCCCGGGCGGCCCTGGCCAGGCCCGCGGCCTCGGGCCCGTCGAGGTTGCCCGGTACGCCGCGCTCCGGCCCACGGCCGTTGATGGGCAGGATCGCCACATCCGGGCGGAAGGACCGCAGCCGCTCCGCGAGGCCCGGGTAGGGCACGGTGTCGCCCGCGTGATAGAGCGTCCAACGGCCGAAGCGCAGCACGTAGCCGAGGAACCTGCACCGGCCCCGCTCGTCCCGCTCCACGGTCTCGTGGGCGGAGGCGATCGCGGTGATCCGGAAGCCGGCCGCCTCCAGGTCGGCCCCGTCGTCCAGGCCGTCCAGGCGCCCGGCATCGCAGCCGAGCCGCGCCGCGGCGAGGTCGCGCACCGCCTCGGGGACGACGACGCGGAGGTGCGGGTTGCCCGCCAGCAGGGGCCGCAGGGTCTCGCCGTCCAAGTGGTCCGTGTGGCCGTGGGAGACGGTCACCAGGCCGGCGAACGCCAGGGCCTCGGGGGCCACGACGCGCTCGGTCATGCGCACGTGCGGCCGCCCCGAGCCCGCATACTTGGCCGTCAGCGAGTCGGACAGGTAGGGGTCGAGGAGTGCGTGTCGGCCGGCCCACTGCAGCAGGAAGCCGCTCTGCCCGAGCCACCACAGGCAGAACCGTTCGCCTGAGGCCGTAAGGGGGGCGGCCGTCGCCACGTCGGCGAGGAAGCCGGCGTCTCGCAGGACCGGCAGGATCACAGAAAGCGGGCGCCGAGGCCGCCGGCTGGCGGCGATAGCGCCCTTCCCTCCCAGCGGCGGCGTGCGTCGGCCCATCGCAAGCCCGGAGGCCGGACGGCCGCCTCGGCCCGGCCGGTCACGGCAGCCCCATCTCCGCCCGCACGATGGACGCACCGGCCACCAGGCTCGCCAGCTTCGCGCGTGCCGCCCAGCGCGGGGTCTGGCTCAGCCCGCAGTCGGGCGCCAGGGACAGGCGCTCCGCAGGCACGAACTCGAGGCAGCGCCGGGCGCGTCGGGCCACCTCCTCGGGCGGTTCGA
>JAJYVV010000192.1 GCA_021791815.1 Bacillota bacterium
CGTGGAGCCGCTCGGCGATGTCCTCCCGCAGGCGGTCCTCGGCCGCCAGGACCAGCGCCCGCGACCTCTGCAGCTGTTCCGCCTCCGCGCGCAGCCGGCGCAGCATCCGGGCGTTCTCCAGCGTCAGGCCGGCCTGACGCGCGCAGGCCTCGCAGACGCGACGGCGCCCGGCGGAGACGGGTTGGGCGAAATAGAACAGCAGCGCACCCGCCACGGCGCCCTCGACGCGCACCGGGACCGCGAAGGCGTGCCGGAGCCCGGCGGCCGCGGCGGCCACCCGCAGGTGGCGGCCGTCCACCACACCGGCATCCAGGTCGCTCACCGGCGCGGCGACGGCCTCGCCCCGCAGGTAGAGGCGTTCCGTCAACGGATTGGCGTCCGGCGCGGACCAGCCCGAGGACGCGGCGCCGAACTCCGGCACGAGGCTGCGCACGGCCTCCACCGCCTCGCGCGCCGCGGCGTTGCCGAACTCCGACTGCGCCACCCGCCGGACCCGGCCCGCGCCCGCCTCCGTCAGGCACACGCGGCGGGCGCCCGTGGCGGCCCGGGCGGTCTCGACGACGTCGGCGCACAGGGCCGCCTCGTCCGCCCACGATCCGCCGTCGGCAGCGGGGCCTTCCGCGTCGAGCGGCTGCGGCTCGGCGCCGGCGGGTGGCTCCGAGGGCCGCGCCGGCCCGGCCTCGCGCTCCACAGGGCTTCGCCTCCCGGAAGGGACCTCGGGCAGGGGGCGTCCACCGAAGGCCGCCGCGAAGGGCGGCCCCGGGGCGATGGACGCACAGCCGCAGGGCAGGATCGACCCCGCGTGTCGCGGTCCACTGGTCCCGTTCGACGTCTTTCGCGGTCGTTCGCCAGGCAGGGGACGGCCCCTCCGACCGACGGGGTCGAACCATTCGACAAATCCCGACATTCGTTGCCGGGTAGCGGCGCGCGTGCCACGATGGACCCGCCGGGAGGGCGGGGACGCCGGCCGGGAGGGGGGCGCCGGCGGCGCCCGAACGCTTCCCGGGGCGGGTGACGACCGGGCGCGGGGCCGCGGTAGCCGGCCCCCCCTTGGGGGCGATACCCCGCGGCCTGCCGGGGTTGCCCGGATCGGCCCGCACGCCCGGCGCCCCGCCGGGGGGCGTCGCCGCCCAGGCGCGCCCATGGTTGCTTTTGACGCTATCGCGGTATCGCGGTATCATACCCGAACGGAGGCTGCGGGATGCCTGCGCGCTGGGTGACCACGAACGTCCGCATCGACCCGCACGATTACGCCGACCTGCAGCGCGTGGCCGCGGCCAGCGGAAGCAGCCTCGCCGAGTGCATCCGGGTCGCGGTCGGGCGATACCTGGGCCATCCGGAACAGGGCGGCGCGGCCGCGGAAGCCCTCGGCGCCTATGCGGGTGCGGGGACGGGCGAGCCCGCGGGGGGCGCGACGCCGGAGGCCGGGCCGGTCGCCGCCGTCGTGCACGGCCGGACGCTGCTCCTGCAGGAGCCGCTGGGCGGCTTTCGCGAGGGGCAGCCGGTGTGGGTGCGCGTCGTCGGTGCCGCCGAGATCATGGAGCGGGAGCGGCACCGGCGCGTGGTCGCCGAGTTGCTCGCCGAGTTCGAGCGGACGCCGCCCGGCCCGCCCGCCCCGACGGGAGAGGATGACCGGGAGCTGTACAGATGACGACGGAGGTCTTCACGGACTCGGGCCCGCTCTATGCCTTCTTCGATGCGGGCCATCCCCGCCACGGGGACGCCGTCCGCCTCTTCACCGGGTCGCCGCCCCTCGTCACCACGAACGTCGTCCTGGCCGAGGTGATCGGGCTCGCCGCGGTGCGCCGGGAGCCCGATTTCACGGTCCGCCTCGCCGAGCGGCTGGTCGAGGGGCGCCTCGCCCGCATCGAGCGGGTCACGGCCGCGGATGAGGTGCTCGCGCTCCGCTTCCTGCGCCGGTTCGCCGCCCAGGGCGCGACCTTCGCCGACTGCACGTCGTTCGCCGTCATCGTCCGCCTCGAGCTGGCGGTCGTCTTCTCCTTCGACCGCCACTTCGCGCCGCCGGGGTTCTTCCGCCTGGAGCCCGCCCAGGAGTCCTGACCGGCGGAGGGCCCCGCGGCCGGTCATTCGACCGGGGCCGGCCGGCTCCCCGGCTTGACCGCCGAACCCCCCGCCCGGCAGAGGGGGCACTCTTCGGCGGGCCAGCTGTCGAACGACAGGCGGGTCAACGCCACGTACGGCACGTCGAAGACGCGTGCCGGATCGGGTATCCGGTCGCAATACACGGCGACCCCGGCGACCACCCCGCCCGCCGCGCGCACGACCGCCATGGCCTCCAGCCCGGAGCCGCCCGTGGTCAGCGTGTTCTCGCACACCAGCACCGGTTCGCCCGGGGCGAGGGTGAAGCCGCGCCGCAGGGCGAAGCGGCCGTCCAGGGCGCGCTCGCAGAAGATGGACCGCACGCCCAGGGCCCGGGCCAGCTCATACCCGGGGATGATCGCCCCCAGCGCGGGCCCGAGGACGACGTGCGGGCGCACGCCGGCGGCCCGCACCGCCGCCGCGAGCCCCCGCGCCAGCACCTCGGCGACGGCCGGCCGCTGGAACGGCGCCGCCATCTGGACGTAGCGGTCGGAGTGCCTGCCGGAGCTCAGCACGAAGTGACCCTGGAGCAGGGCGCCGGACTCCCGCAGGATCCGCGCCGCGTCGATCCCCGGACCCCGCGGCTCGACCCGTCCCCCATCCGCGTCCGCCGCGCCGGGTCCACCCATCACCGGTTTCCGCTCCTCTCCTCGGGGCTCCGCCGCGCCGCCGTCACGGCCGCAGCCATCGCCCCCGCGGGCGGCCGGAGGGTTGGCCGGCGCCGTAGGCGACCTGGCCGTCCACCAGGGTGACCACGACCTCGGCCCGGACGGGACACCCGCGCAGCAGCGGCCCGTCGGGGTTCCGGCTCCACTGCCGGACGGCCTGCGCGGGGGCCGCCGGCCGGACCACCGCCAGGTCGGCGTCCGCGCCGGGCGCGAGGCGCCCCTTGCGCGGCCACAGGCCCCAGTTGCGGGCGGGCCCCTCGGCCGTGAGCCGGACGAAGTCCCGCAGCGGGAGGCGGGGATGGCCGAGAAGCGCCGGCAGGGTGTTCTGCACCCCGGCGAAGCCCGACGGGGGCCGGTCGCCGCGCCTCTCCTCGGGGGTGTGCGGCGCGTGGTCCGAACCGAATTGGGTGACCGTGCCGTCCGCCACGGCGCGCCAGAGGGCCTCGCGGTCGCCCTCCCCGCGCAGGGGCGGGTTCACCTTCGCCAGGCTACCCAACCCGAGCCGCACCGCGTCCTCCTCCGTGAGCAGGAGGTGGTGCGGCGTCGCCTCGGCCCCGGCGTCGGCGCCGCGCGACCGCGCCCTCCGGACCTCGTCCGCGCCCGCCCCCGTCGACAGGTGGGCGATGAGCACGGGCGCCCCGGTCTCGGCGCACAGCGCACACACCAGCGCCACCGCGCGGGACTCCGCCTCCGCCGGCCGCGCCCGACCGTGGGAGCGCAGGTCGAAGCCCGGCGCGGCCACGGCCGAGGACGCCGCGCGCAGCGTCTCGGCGTCCTCGGCGTGCACCGCGACGCGGCGCCCCAGGTCGGCCGCGACGCGAAAGGCGCACCGCAGACCGGCGGGGTCGGGAGGCGGCAGCGATGCCGTGCTCTCGCCGAGAAAGACCTTGAACCCGATGGCGCCGGCCTTTGCGAGCCCCCGCAGCCGGTCCTGGTTGCCGGCCTCCAGGCCCCCGAAGAAGCCGTAGTGGCACCAACTGCGGCCCTCGACGAGGGCGGCCTTGGCGGCCAGGGCCTCGGCACTCGACGTCGCGGGCAGCACGTTGGGCATGTCGAGCACGGTGGTGACGCCGCCAGCGACCGCCGCGGCGGAGCCCGAAGGCCAGTCCTCCTTGTCGGTCATCCCCGGCGTGCGGAAGTGGACGTGCGGATCGATGGCCCCGGGAAGGACGACGCACCCGGACGCATCCAGGGTCTCGCGGGCCTCCGCGCCGCTGCCCGGCGCGACCAGGGCCAGGATGCGCCCCCCGTCGATGAGGACGTCGGCCTCGGCGGGCCCGTCCGGCAAGGCCGCCACGCCCCCGCGGATCCGCAGATCGACCACGCCCGTCCCCCCGGCCGTGCGGAATGCGTCGGAGCCGCGAGGCCGGGCCCTGCTTCGCCCCAGGGCGGCCGTCCGCCTTCCCGGAAGACCGGTCCCGCGGGACGGCCCCGGGCCGACCGCCGGCGCGGCCGAGACCCACGCCTTCCCCGCACGTCCCAGCCCGGTCCGCACGGCGCCCTGGGCGCGATCCGCCAACGCCTCGGCGGGGCGCCAACCGCAGATTGCATAAACCATCCCTTTCGTACCATGATATGGATGTGTCGGGGGGGCGGGCGCCTCCCCGCGACGGTAGCCATGTGGCCCTTCCGGTTCCTGCCGCCGCCCGCCCTCGCCGTCGCGGGGCGGGCGCGCGATCGCGTTTCTCCCGTGGGCTCCGGCCCGCGCACTCCTGGAGGCCATGGGGGGGGCGTGAACGCTGCACAGGAAGCGTGGCCTGACCAGAAGGGGCGCCGACCGTTCGCTCGGCGTCGTGCGTCCGTATCAGGACCGGCTGGCGAAGCGCGGGCTCCAGTTTCTCGCGGACGGCGGGTCGCTGGAGCCGTTGGGGCTCGGGCGGCTCGGCCGCATCGTGGGGGCGGAGGCGCCTGAAGGGCTGGTGGTGCACAGCCGTACGGCGGACTACCTCCTGCACATGGACAGCGGGGCGCGCGTCGCGGTGGAACACGTGTCGGGCGCGGTGGCGGACCTGTACGCGTCGTTGGGACGGCTCGCGGTGCACGTGGAGCACCTGCGCGGGCCGGTGCACCTGATGATGCTTTATACTGGCGCCGCTCGGCCGGCGCCGGAGCAGCTCGAGGCCGGCGGCCTGCTGCTGCGGGCGCTGAACGTGTTCACGGAGACACTCGACGGCGACGCCCTCCTGGACCGCTTCCGGCGAAAACTCGCCGCGGGCGGGGTCCTCGACAAGGACGACGCGATGGGGCTGAGCTTCGTCGGCGTGATGGGCCACCGGCGGCGGGGGCTTGCGGTTGCGGTGGGGGAGGCGCTGCGGTACGCGGGCACCCTGGAGCCGGAGGCGGACCGGGAAGGCTGCGCGGCTGCGGTCCTGCTGTTGGGGCGGAAGCGGCTGACGGAGGACGAGATGGCCGGGCTGGTGGAGGTGTTCGCGATGGCGGCGCCGAGCATGGCGCGGATCCTCGAGGAACGCGGCCGGGCGGCGGGGAAGGCGCAGGGCCAGGCGGAGGGCAAGGCGGAGGGCAAGGCGGAAGGCAGGGCGGAGGACATACTGCGCGTCCTGCGCCTCCGGTGCGGCGAAACGGGTGAGGCGGTGGCCGCCCGGGTCCGCGGGGAGCGGGATTTCGCGCGCCTGGAGCGGTGGATTGACGTCGCCGCCACCTGCGCCAGCCTGGCGGAGTTCGAAGCCGCGGCGTTCGGCACGGCCGGCGGCGCGGCGCCTCGCCCCTGATCGGCCGGCCGCCCGACGCGGCCGGTCGCGCCGTGCCGGCGGGCGCCGTCGCGCGGACACCCCGGCCCGACCACGCCGGAGCCTGCGGTCGCGCCCGCGGACGGGTGGCGTGCGCGGGGCGTGCGCCCGGCATGGGTTGTGGCGGCGCGACACCGCCAAGGGCGAGGGGGGGCCGCTGACCAGGGCGTCGGCGGCCCGAGGCGGCCGGGGACCCCGGCGGTCCACCGGCAGCAGCCGGCCGGCGACGATCCCCCGCGCAGAGCCGGACGGCAGAAGGGAAGGGCGCTGCCTCCGCCGCGAGGTGCGGCAACAGCACGCTCCTGGAGGTGCCGGCCTCCTCGACCATCCGGTCGGCGGAGGCGCGTTTGTATCCGTCCCCGGCGAAGCAGGCCAGGCTCGCCCGCACCATCCGCGCCTCTTGCCCGGACGGCATGGGTCCCCGACCCTGGGGTCCCCCGCCGGCCGTCCCGCGCCGCCGCACTCAGCCGGTGTCATAGACGAAGGTGCTGCCCCCCACGCCTACCAGGACGCGGCCGGAGCCGTCGGGAAGCGCGAGCACGACGGGATCGCCGGCCTGCGACGCGGCAACGGGACCCGGCATCCGCAGCGTCCGCACCGTCCAGCGTCCGCCGCGGCCGAGCCGCACCACCTGAAGTTCGGCCGCCCCCGGCACTTCGGCCAGGCCGACGGCGACGGCGCGGCGGCCCCCGCCGGCCAGGGCGGCCGCGACCCAGGCGGGCGGCCCCTGGGCAGGGGCCGCCGCCTGTTGCAGCACCCGGCCGTTCCACAGGAAGTACGCGGCGGGCGCGCCCCGCCCCGCCGCCGCGGGCTGCACCACGAGCTCGTCGCGGCCGGCACCGGGGATCACGGCGGCGCGCG
>JAJYVV010000028.1 GCA_021791815.1 Bacillota bacterium
GCCGCCGCCGTGGCGCCCGCGGCCGGGCCCGCGGCGCTGACCGACGAGGCGGATCGGGTGGGCGCCGGCGACCAGGGCATGATGTTCGGCTACGCCTGCGACGAGACGCCGGAACTGATGCCCCTGCCCATCGCGTTGGCGCACCGCCTGGCCCACCGCCTCGCCGAGGCGCGCCGGGCCCGCGAGCTACCCTACCTGCTGCCGGACGGCAAGACGCAGGTGACCGTCGAGTACCGGGACGGCCGCCCGGCCCGGGTCCACGCCATCGTCGTCTCCACCCAGCACACCCCCGACGTCGACACCCCCCGGATCGAGGCCGACCTCCGCCGGGTGGTCATCGGCGTCGTCGTCCCGCGCCAGTGGATGGACGAGGAGACCCGCATCTTCGTCAACCCGACCGGGCGGTTCGTGGTCGGCGGCCCGCAGGGCGACACCGGCCTCACGGGACGCAAGATCATCGTCGACACCTACGGCGGATACGCGCGCCACGGCGGCGGCGCCTTCTCCGGCAAGGACCCGACCAAGGTCGACCGCTCGGCGTCCTACGCGGCCCGCCACGCCGCCAAGAACATCGTGGCGGCCCGGCTCTGCCGCCGGTGCGAGGTGCGCGTCGCGTACGCGATCGGCGTGGCCCGCCCGATCGCGCTCAGCGTGGACAGCCAGGGGACGGGCGTGCTTCCGGACGACGCGCTGTCCGTCCTGGCGCGGGAGGTGTTCGACCTCCGTCCCGCGCGGATCATCGCCGACCTCCGCCTGCGCCGTCCCCTGTATCGGCCGCTCGCGGCCTACGGGCACTTCGGGCGGCCCGACCTCGACCTGCCGTGGGAGGCCCTGGACCGCGTGCCCGCGCTCACGGCGGCCGCCCGGAGGCTGGGCGCCGCGCTCTGACGCCGCCGCGGGGGCGGCCCGGCCGCCCCCGCGCTCTCCCCTCCGCCGCCGGCTCGAACGTGCTCCGCCGCTCGATCCCTCCGCATACGCTGCCTCGCGGCCGGGGGCCGAGGGCGGCGCGTCGGGGGCGGGTGGTGGCGGTGTGGCCGACGGTTGCGGCGGTGGGCCTCGTGGTGCTGGCGGGCGCCGCGGGTGCCGCCGTCTGGTGGCGCCAGCCCGCCCCGGTGGCGGTGCCCTGGAGCGGGCCGGTCAGCCTCTGCCTGGTGGTCGCGAACCAGGTCGAGCGGGTCGAGGGCCTCGTCGGGGAGATGTTGGGCACGGCGGGCGCCCTCGGCCCGCGCTGCATCGATCTCGTCGTCGCGGACGAGGGGTCGACGGACGGAACCTGGGACGTGCTGGAGCGACTGCAGCGCCGCCACCCGGCCATCAAAACCCTCCGCTGGCCGGCCGATACGTTGGGCAAGGGTCACGTCCTGGACGCCGCGTGCGCCCTGTGCGCGGGCCGGTGCATCCTCCTGCGGCTCGCCCGGGGCGCCGCGCCGGAGCCCGCCCCGGGCGATCCCTGGCGTATCCGGTCGGCCGTGGAGGGATGAGCGTGCTCCGCAACTGCCCCCAGTGCGGCCGGCTGCTGACCACGCCGCCCGGCATGCCGTGCGCCGCCTGCCTGGAGGAGGAGGACACGGCCGTCGAGCGCATTCTGGAGTACCTGGCGGGCGGCGGTCCGCCCACCGTCGCGCAGGTCGCACGCCAGACGGGGCTGCGCCCGGCCCTGCTCCGTCGCCTGGCGCAGCGCGGCCGCATCGCGCTCCACGACGGCGACGGCCGCATGGCGACCTGCGACGTGTGCGGGCGGCCCGTGGGCGAGCCGCACTCCCGCATCTGCCACGACTGCGTCGTGCGCATGGCCGGCCGGGACGGCGACCGCCGCGCGGCCGTGGCCGCGCCCGCCCCCGCCGAATTGCGGCGCCCGCGCCGCGGCTTCTACAGCCGTGAGGACGGCCGCAACGCCTGAGCCCCCGCGCGCCCGGAACGGCTCCGTCCGCGGTCCCGCCGCAGAGGGGGGCTCAACATGGCGGCCATTCCGCCGATAATGGAACCGGGCGGAGGGAGGGCAAAGCCGCATGATGATTTCCGGGAACGAACTCGGTAGCGTCGTCGCCACATACCTGCAGAAGAACCCCACCTCCTCCGTGGCGGGGAGCGGCGCAACCGGGGCGGCCGGCATCGCGCCGGCCGGCGGCTCGAACCAGTCGACCGACGGGGTCACCATTTCCGCGCAGCCGGGGTTCATCGGTCGGATGGTGTCGGCGCTGCACAACCTGCCCGACGTCCGGGCGGAGCGCGTCCTCCAGGCGCGGTCGGGCCTCGAGTCGGGGCAGCAGCCGTCGTCCCAGCAGGTCGCGCGCCAGATCGTCAGCCGCGTGGTCGGCGACCATCTGGCGGGCGGGGGCTAGGGCGGTGGCGGCCGTCGGGGTTTTCGCTCGTGGGGCGGGGCGTCCGGCACCCGCCCCCGTCCCCGCTGGCGCGGAGGCCGGGCCGGGCGGCGGTGCGCCACGGGGCCGCCCGGACGCCGCGGGGCTCCACCAACTGCGGGACGCCCTCCGCGCCGAACTGGCGCTGCACCGAGCGATCGAAGCCGAGGCGGTGGACCTCGGCCGCGCGGTTGTGGCACGAGACCTTCCGGCCATGGCGCTGGCCACCCAGCGGCAGCGCCGGAGCCTCGACGACCTGGCGGCGACGGGCGCCCGCGTCCGGTCCGCGCTCGCCTCCCTGGCCGAGCCGCCGGACCTGTCGGCGGACGCGGGCGTCGACGGCGTGGCCGCGGCCCTGGAGGCCGCGGGGCGGGCTGCCGAGGCGGACGCGCTGCGGCGGCTGGGGGACGACGTGCTCGCCGCGGCGCGGCGGGCGCGGGCGGCCAACGCCCGCAACGCGCCCCTGCTGCGCCAAGCGCTCGTCTTCACGAACTTCGCCCTGTCGCTCCTGACCGGGGCGGCCGGCGAGCCCCAGTCCTACACCCCCGGGGGACCCCGGCCGCCGGCCCGGCGGCGTCTCGTGGACACGCGGGTCTGAGCGGGCGGGCGCCGGAGTTCCGCCCGTCGCGGCTGCCCCCGTCCCGCGGGCCGACGGAAGCGGGAGGGATCGCGGTTTGGGCGGCAACCTGATGGTCGGGTTGAACATCGCGCTCAGCGGCCTGGAGGCCCAGCAGGCCGTCATCTCCGTGACCGGGCAGAACGTGGCCAACGCGAACACGCCCGGCTACTCGGAGCAGGTGGCCAACCTCGTCGCCAACCCGCCGTACAGCCCGCCGGCGCTCCACCAGAACAACGGGCCCGGTCAGTTCGGGATGGGCGTCACCGTCGGCTCCATCACCCGCCAGACGAGCCAGTTCCTGAACCTGCAGGCTTGGAACAACAACGCAAGCCTGTCCGCGGACACCCAGACGGCGCAGACGCTCGGCCAGGTGCAGTCCCTCGTCAACGAGCCGTCCTCCACCGGCCTGAACAGCGCCATGGACGCCTTCTGGAGCGCCTGGGCGAACCTCGCCAACGATCCCAGCAGCGGCGCCGCGAGCGCCCAGGTCGTGTCGGCGGGGCAGGCCCTGACCTCGCAGTTCCACAACCTGGCCTCCGGACTCTCCTCCACGCAGACCGACCTCAACCAGGCGGTCGCGCAGCAGGCGAGCCAGGTCAACCAGATCGCGGGCCAGATCGCGGGCCTGAACGGCCAGATCGCCGCGGACACGGCGGCGGGCCAGAACCCCAACGACCTGGAGGACCAGCGCGACCAGTTGGTCAGCCAGCTCTCCAATCTCATCCCGGTCGCGGTGACCTGGCAGCAGAACGGCTCGGTCACCGTCTCCTCGGGCACGGTGGCCTTCGTCGACGGGACCCACACGCTGACGCTGACCGCCACGCCGGATCCCACCAACAACAATTTCTACGCGCTGACCTGGGGACCGGGCGGGGTCCCGGCGGACTTCGCCGGGGGCGGCCAGCTGGGGGCGACCCTGACGCTGCGGGACCAGACGATCCCGGGCTACCTCACCCAGCTGAACGGCCTGGCGGCCGGGATCGCGTCCCAGGTCAACGCCCTGCAGACGGCCGGCACCGACGCCGCCGGCGCCGCCGGCCAGGCGTTCTTCGAGCCCTCCACCGGTTCGGCCACCGCCGCGGACATCGCCGTCAACCCGGCGGTCGTCTCCAACCCGTCGCTGGTGGCCACGGGCGCGAACCCGTCCGGCGGGCCCGGCGACGGCACCACCGCGCAGGCGGTGTCCGACCTGCAGAACAAGACGTTCCTCGCCGGCTCCACGCAGACGCCCAGCGACTTCTACGCCGCGTTCGTGGGCGGGCTGGGCGCGGACGCGCAGGCGGCGCAGTCGGGCCAGACCAACGCCCAGGCGCTGCAGCAGTCCATCTCGCAGCAGCAGCAGCAGGTCTCCGGCGTTTCGCTCGACCAGGAGATGACCACGATGGTCGAAGCGCAGAACGCCTACGGCGCCGCGGCGACCCTGACGACCACGATCAACACGATGCTCGGCGACCTGATCACGATGATGCAGTAGGGCCGGCCCCGCGCCGCCCGGTCGGCGACCGCCGGGCCGGCGCCCGCGAGGAGGCGCAGAGGGCATGCGCGTGACGTCCGGGATGACGGCCTCCATGGTGGAGACGAGCCTCCAGAACATCCAGACCCAGCTCGCCCAGGTCCAGGGCCAGATGGCGAGCGGCCACCGGATCAACCAGCCCAGCGACGACCCCATCGGCACGGAGAACGTGCTGCAGTGGCAGAACGCCATCGACCAGAACACGCAGTATCAGAGCAACGCCCAGGATGCCGTGAACTGGCTCGGCAGCACCCAGTCCGCGCTGCAGCAGGCCGTTTCGCTGGCCCAGCAGATCCGCAGCCTCGCGGTCAGCGCCGGCGCCGGTTCCCTCACCGCCGCGCAGCTGCAGACGATCGCGCAGCAGATCGCCTCGGCCGAGTCGAGCCTGGTCAACGTCGGCAACACCAAGGTCGGCGACAGCTACATCTTCAGCGGGCAGCAGACGTCGACGCAGCCCTTCACCCAGAGCGGCACGGCCGTCACCTACGGCGGCGGCAGCGGGACGATCCAGCGCGAGATCGGGCCGGGCCAGTTCGTCCAGGCGAACGCGGACGGCAACGCGGCCCTGACGCCCGTGTTCCAGGCGATCTCGGCCATCCTGTATGACCTGGGGCCGGGCGGCAACCCCGCCAACGTGGCCACCGGCGCCAGCCTCAGCGGCACCAACCCGTACAACCCGGGCCCGCAGGGCGACCTGGCCCAGCTCGACAGCGCCATCACGAACCTCACGGACGTCGAGGGTCAGGCCGGCGCCCAGATGCAGCAGGCCCAGAACGCCCAGGGCCAACTCACCACCCTCGCCACCTCGCTGCAGCAGCTGCAGGGCGGGGTCCTCAACGACAACCTGGCGCAGTCGGTGGTGCAGTTGCAGGAGCTGCAGGTCAACTACCAGAGCGCCCTCGCGGCGGCATCCACCATCCTCCAGCAGTCGCTCGCCAGCTACCTGCACTGACGCGGCGGGCCTCCCGCGCGGCCGCCGCCGGGAAGGGGGCCGCGGCCCCCCGGCGAACGCCCGCCCCGGGGGGTGGCGGCCGCTGCCGCGCCACGTCCGGCGTCCCGCCCTGCCGGCCAACGAGAGCCTGCGCCACTTCATCCTCAAGTGGGCCGCCTACCACGTCCTGACGCACGAGCTCTCCTGCCCGTTCGCCTTTCTGGAGGCGGGCGCCCGGCGCGCCCGGGGCGGGGCGCGCCACGACGCGCTCGGCGTGCGGTTTTCCGTCCGGAGGGCGGCCGCGCCGTGGCGCGAGGTGGACGCCGGCGCCGTGCGGGTGGAGGTGCTCGACGGCGCCACCGGCGCGTGGCGGCATCTCCCGTCCGGCGAACTCGCGGCGCACCTGGGCGACCCGACGCTGCGCGCGTTCGAGAGCGGGCCGGGCGGCCGCCCGGTGCCGCTGCGGGCGGTGGCGCCCGGCCGTTCCCCGGGGCACGTCCGCATCCGCGGCTCGGGCTCCGAGCGCCGCGAGACCGCGCAGCTGTGCGGCGCCGACGGCAAGCAGAGCCGGGGGGACCTGCAGGCCTGGCTGCGGGACGCGCCGCGCCGGCTGCGGGGCGTGCAGATCTTCCTGCTGGTCACCCCGCCCGGGCTGGCCGAGCCGGCGGAACTGCCCGCGCGGGTGGGCCTGGCCGAGGTCGACCTGGACGACCTGCGCGGTCCGGGCGGCCGGCCGGCGATCCGGGTCGTGCGCTGGCCGGAGCCCCTGCGGCCGGCCTCGCCCTGGTCGGCGGAGCGCACCGCGGAGTTCCAGCGCCGCGCCTACTACGCCCTGCACGGTCTGTTCGAGCGGCAGATGTTCTGGTTCCTCGCCCAGCACGCCTTGGACCGCCGCGCGCTCGTGGCGCGGGGGCCGGCCGCGGGGGCGGCGCCCGGGGCCGACAACGCGCCGCTCCGCCGCGGCGGGCGCGAGGGCGCCTCGGGCAGCGGCCGCCCCTCCGGCGGGTGAGCCCTGGGCGCGCTGGGAAGGCTCGGCCCAGCGCCGGCACAGGAACGACCGCCCGCACCCGCGAACTCTGAACGGCTCCAGTGGTCGGCGGAGCGGGCGCGGGCCGCGCCGGGAAGGGGACGGACGGCATGGAGGGCGGCGATCAGGGTCGCGCTCCCGCTGCGGCGGCCGAACCGGCCGTGCCGCCCGACGGCGGCGCGCCGCCGGAACAGCCGGCGGCGGCCGGCGGGCAGCAGCCCGCGCCCGGCGGACCCGACCGCGCGACCGCGACGGGGACAACGAGCCCGCCCGACGCCGAACCGACGCCCGCGGACACCGGAAATGGGAGCTCCCCGGGCACGAATGGCCGCGCGGGCAACGGGCACGGCTCCGCCGTGGACTTGGTCGCGGCCTTGGAGGCCCCGGAGCCGATGGGCCGGGCGGAGGCGGTGGATCCGGCCGCGCGGGTCGGATCTGGCGCCGCGCCGTCCGACCGTGCGGCCCGCGCTGCGCCCTCCCCGGAACGCGGCGCCGGCGATGGCCCCGCGCCCCCGGCCCCGCGGAGTCCGGCCCTCGCCGCCGCGCTGCGCGGCGCCTTGGCGGGCCTGGCCTCTCCGGATGCCATGGGCGAGGACGACCTCGACCCCTTCCCCCTTTCCCCCGAGGCGCGCCTGGCGGAGATGGCGCAGGTCGACCTCGCGGCCGCCGGCCCGCTCCCGCCGGCGGAGCCGGCGCCGGTTCCGGCCTCGGCGCTGGCGCCCATGGTGCCGACGGTCGTCGCCGCGCCGCCCAAGGCCGCGCCCCGGCCCCCCGTGGTGGTCGACGAGGCGATCCGGCGCTTCCATCGCGAGATCGGCCTGATCCGCGACGAGGACGCGCCCGCGCCGGCGGTCTCCGCCGCCGGTGAGGTCGGGCTCGCGCCCGCCGCGGAGGGCTTGGCCCTTGCCGTGGAGGCGGCGCCCGCGGAGGTCCTGCCCGCGCCGGACGGCGGGGGCGGGTCGGACGGCGGCGGAGGGCTCTCCCCGCCCGACCGCGGGGAGGCGGACGGGGGCGGCGGCAGGGGCCGCGGCCGGCGCCGCCAGCCCTTCTGGGCGGCCGAGGACCGGCCGATGACCGTGGTCGAACACCTGGACGAGCTGCGCACGCGGCTGGTCTGGTCCGCCGCCGCGTTCATCATCGGCACGGCCATCGCCTTTCCGTTCGCGGGCCGCATCCTGTATTTCACGCAGACGAACGCCGAGTCGTTCATCCACCGGATGGGCTCCAAGAACCTGCATATCACGATCATCGACGGCAGTCCGATGGGGGCGCTGTTCTCCTGGATCGAGTTCGCGATGGTGCTGGGTCTGTTTCTGAGCGGCGGTCTGATCATCTATGAAATCGTCGCCTTCGTCATGCCCGCGCTGACCAAACGCGAGCGCGGCGTGCTGTTCTCCTACCTGCCGCCGGCCATGGGCCTTTTTCTTGTAGGGATATCCTTCGGCGTATTCGTGTTCCAGCCCGTGGCCATGCGCGTGGCGACCACGTTCCTGTCCTGGAGTCAGCCGACATACACGATCGCGGAGTGGAACGACTTCGTGATCAAGTATTCGCTGTACTTCGGTCTGCTCTATGAGTTGCCCGTGCTCATCGGCATCATCGTCCGCCTGGGTTTCCTGACGCCCGAGACGCTCAGCAAGGGCCGGCGGTGGGCCTTCATGGGCTCGCTGATCATCGCGCTGATGTTCGCCCCGCCGGCCGACTTCATCTTCACGCCGTCGCTCATCTGCCTCCCCCTCTACGGGCTGTTCGAGGTCAGCATCATCGTGGCCAGGGTCGTCTACCGGGCGCGCCTGCGCGACATGGCGGCCGAGGAGGCCTAGCGAAGGGGGCACCGGCCGGCGGGCCGCCGTCCGCCGCACCCGGGAATCCCGGCGCTGAGGGCCCCGACCTTCACCCGGTCCGTCGGCGGCTCATGCCGGGCCACCTCCGGCTCCACAACGTCGGGCAGGCGGAACGCCCCGGGGGTGGTCGCCCATGGGACCGGCTCCGTCGGCCGGGCGAAAGGCGGGCCCGATCCTCGAAAAGGCGCCGGAGCACACGCGCGCCTCCGGCTGATGCGTCCCACCCGTGGACCTGTCCTGCCGCGTCCTCGTCCGGTCTCCCGCACCCGGCCACGTCGGGCCGTCCGCCCCCGGTACCCGGGCGGGACGTCGCACGGCGCGCGCGGTTGCCGCAGGCGGCGCGCGCAGCCCGTCGCCCGCGCGGCCGGCGCGCCCTCTCCATCCACAGCGGTATCCACACGCGGAGGCCCTGCGGGCCCTGTTATGCACAGTGTTATCCACAATGTCCACAGGGCGGTTTGTCCAGTTCACGGCGGCGACGGGAGCAGACGGGCAAGGACGGGAGCCGACGGGGCCGCGGCCTGGCGCTCGACGGCGGGGGAGGCGCGCGGGTCCGCGGCCCCGTTCATGGCTCACGGGGCGCGCCGCCGCGATACGGATGGCCGCAGTGCGGGCATGTGGCGCCGGCGTCGGCCGGGATGTCGTCGCGCAGGTCGGGCAGCGGGACAGCATCGGCGCCCCGCAGCGGTGGCAGGTGCGTTCATCCCGGTGGGCCGCCCGGTGGCCGCAGGCCGGGTCGCTGCACAGCGCCACCGTCAGCCCCGCCAGGTGGCGCGTGCAGTTCACGCGCAGGACCACGTGGCCGCGGGCGTCGCAGCGCACCTCCGTGAGAGAGGCGTGTTCCAGGGCGAACCGGCCGTTCCCGACGTCGGCGGTGCCGAGGAGGACCGGCAGCAGCCCGGATCCGCCGAGGCCGTGGTGGAGGCAGAGGCAGACCCGGTCGCCGGAGGCCGGCGGGTGCGCGGCGAGGAGCGTGTCCAGCACCTTCCGGCAGCGGGCGAAGACGGCGGCGCGGCGCCGCTCGGGGTCGGGCGACCCCTCGTCGGCCGCGAAGCCCCACTCCGCCTTCGTGGGCGGAGGTCCGGGAGCCAGGCGGGGAAAGTCGCGGGGAATGCCGTGGGGCGGGCGGCGGGCCCAGTCCTCCCACAGGCGCCCGGTCTCCCCCAGCCAGGCCTCGGCGGTGCCGCTCAAGCCGGCCGCGGCGCCGATGGCCTGGGCCGTCTGCAGGCAGCGCACGGCGGGGCTGGAGTACAGGTGGGTGAGGCCCGCGCGGCGCAGGCGCAGGGCCAGCGCCGCGGCCTGCCGCTCGCCCAGCGCGGTCAGGGGCGGGTTCTCCGCCACCGCGTCGAGGGGGCGGCCGTCGCGGTCCAGGTAGGCGATGGCGGCGTGGCGCACGAGGAGCAGGTCCACGGCGCGCCCCTTTCCCCGGCGGCGCCGCTCCTACCGCCGCGCCGGCCCCGGACGGCCGCCCTTGGAGTGCAGCAGCGCGTACACGGGCGATCCCCGGCGGCGCGCCTCCGAACGCACGGCCGCGTAGTGCGCCTTCACCACGTCGCCGTAGCCCTGATCGCGGATCGCCAGCTTCAGGCGGTCGAGCAGGGCCGGGGCGGACCGACTCTGGGGCGCCGGCTCCAACGCCGGTCCGTGCGGATCGTCCTCCGCCCAGCACCAGGAGAGCGTCGCCACGATGGCGGGCGCGCTCCGCGCCGACCCGCGGAACATCACCCGCCACATCACGACCCGGCAGTCGCAATCCGGCCTCGGGCAGTAGAACTCCAGGAAGGCGTAAAGCCCCGCGGGCAGCCCGCTCCCGGCCGCGGCCTGGACATGGAGGAGCTCCCGGCGCGCGAGATCGGGGCAGAGATCGCCGAAGGAGTAGACATCTCCGAAGACGTAACCCGTGGAGTCGCCGCTCCCATCCACGTCGGTCCCTCCCGCCGGCGCCATCCCGCCCGGATGGCCGGGGGCAGGCGTCCGGCGGCGTCGTTCGTCCACGAACGGGCGGTCCCCTGCACGATTCGGGGCCGTTCAGACCGGCATCGAGGGTCCCGGGACCCTCGGACCGAGGTCGGCGCTGCCCGGCCGGCGCCGAACCGCGAGCACGACCGCGGACCCCGCGGCGAAGCAGGCGCCGGCGACCAGGAACAGCGCCTGGTAGCCGGCGGCCGGCGCCGCGAAGCGCGACAGGACCCAGCCGCCGACGGCCGGCGCGGCGACGTAGGGCAGCCCGCCCGCGATGCCCCACACGCCCAGGTCGCGCGCGACGTGGCCGCCCCGGGGCAGCACGTCGAGGGCGAGCGCCCAGTCCACCGAGACGTAGGCGCCGTAGCCGACGCCGAAAACGCCCGCGCAGGCGAAGATCAGGTCCGGCCGTGGCAGCGCGGCGAACACGACCGCCGTGAGCGCCATCGGCACGCCGGACAGGGCCACCAGCCCCGACCGGCCCGCGCGGTCGGACAGCCGCCCGGCCCCCAGGCTGGCCACCGCGGCGCCGGCCAGGGCGAGGCCGGCGATGCCGGCAGCCCCGGCCCCGGGGTTGGAGAGGTGCAGGTCGTCCTGAAGGAAGTAAAGGACGAACGTGTTGAGCAGCCCGACGCCGAGCAGCAGGAGCAGCCGGGCCGCGAACGCGAGCCCGTAGTCGCGGCGGCCCCGCAAGGCCCCCTCCCCCGCCGGCCCACCCGCCGCCCGGCGCGGCACGGCCCGCGCGGGCTCGACGGTCGCCGCGGCCAGGACGCCGGGCACAAGTACGGCGACCATGAAGGCGTATGCCGCGCCCGGCCCCGCCAGGCCCGCGACGCCGAGGCCGGCGGCGGTGCCGAGCAGGGTCGCCACGCCCATGTATCCCGAGGCGGTACCCCAGCCCGACTCCGGCACGACGTCGGGCAGGAGGGCCTGGTAGGCGGCCTGGCTGATGCCCTGGCCCAGCGTCGCCACGAGCAGGGAGGCCGTCAGGGAGCGGAGGCCGCCCGCTCCAGCCATGGCGGCGAGGCCGACGAGGTTGAGCGCGGCCCCCGCCAGCAGGATCGGGCGGCGGGCTCCTCCCCGCGCGGCCACCGCGTCCGAGAGGGCCCCCGCGGCCGGCCCCGCCGCCATGGCCACGACCGCGGCCACGGTGGCGAGCCGGGCCAGCGCCTCGGTGTGCCCGGCCCCGACGAGGCGGTCCAGGACCTGGGGCACGACGATGGCGAGCAGGGCGGCGGTCTGCACGTTGAGCGAAAACCAGTAGGCGGCGAGGCGCAGCTGGTTCGGCATGGTGGGGCGCCATGCGGGAGAGATCCCCGCCGGGCTTCGGGCCGCTGTCCCGCCTGTGTCGCGTCCCGCCCGCGGCGGAACCCCGTCTCGGGCGCGCGGCCGCCCGCCCGTGGCCCCCACGCCGACCTTCCCTCCCGGGAGTGACGCCGTGCCGACCCACCCAGAGGATACCACCGGGCGTCGGCTTTCGACACCGGGGGAGACGGCGGCGGGTGGCGGAGGCACCCCGTGGCGGCCGCGCGACAGGCGGCGCGGGCGGGCCAGCGAACCACCATGCCCCACGCGGGAGCGGGGGGCATGGCGTGGGGCGGTCCCGGCGTGCTCCTTCGGACGCGGGACACGGCGCCGACCGGGCGGAGCCGCGGGTCGCCTCCGCCGGGGAGCCCGGGCGGCGGGCGCCGCTTGGGGGCCTCGCGTCCTACTCCGCCCTGCGGCAGGCGGCCGATGCCTGCCAGACGCTCACCCTCAACTGGTATCTCGCCTCCGGCCCCGGTGCCGCGGGACTGCTCGGGCTCGCCTGGGTCGCCGTCCGGCTTCCCTGGCTCGTCCTGCCGCTCTCCGGCGCGGCCGCCGACCGCGTCTCCCGCCGCCGGCTCATCGTCGGCGGAGACCTGGCGGTGGCCGCCCTGGGCCTCGCCGCGGCCGCCGCGGTGGCCTGGCGCGGGCGGGCCGCGGCCCTCGCCTTCCTGCTGCTCTACGGGCTGGGATACGCGGCCGTGCGACCCGCGACCAAGGGCCTGTCCCGCGAGCTCGCGCCCTCCCCGCGGGCCGCCGCGCGCCTCTCCGGCCTGCTCACCGCCATCGAGTACGCCGCGCTGCTGGTGGCCCAGCTCGCGGCCGGCCGGTGGCTCCTGCCGCGGGGTCCGGCTTGGGGCCTGGGTACCATGGTCGTCCTGCTGGCCCTGGGCTGCGCCGTGCTGGCGGCCGGAGTCCCCGCGGGCGCCGCCGCGTCGGGACCCGAGCCCCCCATGGGCGGGCGCCAGGTCGTCCGGCTCCTCTGGAGCCCGCCCCTCCGCGGGCCGTTCGCCATGACGGTGGCCTGCGGCGCCTGCGCGTTCGCCCTCCTGCCCCTGGCGCCGCTGCTGGCCATGGGTCACGGCCACCTGGGATCCCTGCATTACGCGGTGTCGATGGCCGCGTACTCGCTGGGCGCCGCGGGCGGCGCCGCCCTGGTCCGCGCCACCGAGGGGTGGCGCCTGGGGGTGCGAGGCGCCGCGCTCGCCTGGCTGGCGGCGGCGCCCGCCGTGGCCCTCGCGCCCCGCCTCGGACCGGCGGGCACCGCCCTCTGCTTCGCCGTCGTCGGCGCGGCGGCGGGGTTCCAGGACGCGGGCAACGCCGCCCGCGTCGCCGCCCTGATCCCGCCCGGGGCCCAGTCGCAGGCGATGGCCCTGGGGTCGCTGGTGTGGCGCCTGCCCGGGGTCCTGGCGGGCCTGATCGTGGCGGGTGCGGCGCGGGTGCCCCCGGCGAGGCTCTGCGCCGTCCTCGCGGGGGTGCTGGCGGTGTTGGCGGCGGGTGGGGTATGGATGGAGGCGGGCGGGGGGCGCGGGCGGCGGACCAGGCAGTGGGTGGGGATCGCTAATTCCCGCGTGTCCGAGGCGCCCGCCGGCCGTTCCGGCCCCGGCCCCACGTGATCCGATGCGGTCGGGGAGCCGGTCGCCCGCCGACGCCTCAGCCCTCACCGCGCCGACCGCCTTGCGTGCACCCGGGTTGCCCCCGCCGCCCGCCACCCGAGGAGGACCACAACGTGGCCCCGGCCCCGGCCTCGGTCCGACCAGCCGCACGCCCGATCGATCGACGCTGGGTCACGCTGCTGTTGGTATGCTTCGGGTCCCTGATGATCGTCCTGGACGGCACCATCGTCCACGTCGCCCTGCCCTCGATCCACGGCGACCTTGGCATTTCCGCGGCCGCCCTGGCATGGGCGGTCAACGCCTATCTCCTCACCTTCGGGGGGGTTTTCTGCTCGCCGGGCGCCTGGGCGACCGTTTCGGCCACCGACGGCTCTTCCTCGCCGGCATCGGGGTCTTCACCCTCGCGTCCCTGGCCTGCAGCCTCTCCCCGACGAGGTCGTGGCTCATCGCCGCGCGTGCGATGCAGGGCTTCGTCGGCGCGGTGGTGTCCTCCGAGGCGCTGTCGCTCGTGGTGGCCACGTGTCCCGAGTCGCGCGAGCGGGCCCGGGCGATGGGCGTCTTCACCTTCGTCAACTCGGGCGGCGGAACCGTGGGCGTCGTGCTCGGCGCCGTGCTGACCGGCGCGCTGAACTGGCGCTGGATCTTTCTCGTGAACGTGCCCGTGGGCGCCGCGGTGGAGGCCCTGGCGCCGGTTCTGCTGCCGCCCTGCTGCGCCCGGGCGCAGGACCGCCTGGACGTCGGCGGCGCGGCGACCGCGACCGCCGCGCTCATCGTCGCGGTTCTGGCCATCACCGGGGGGACACCGCGGGATGGATATCACCGCGGACGCTCGGCTTGCTGGGCCTGGCTGGGGCGCTGGTCGGCGCGTTCCTGGGCCTGGAAGCCGGCGCGCGCTCGCCGCTGGTGCCGCTGGGCCTCTTGCTCCGCCGCGGCCTGGCCGTCGCCAGCGCAGCCAACGTGCTCTGGAGCGTCGGGTCCACGGGCCGGTCCTTCCGGTGCGTCCTGCACCTCCAACTGGTGCTCCGCTTCGACCCCCTGCGCGTGGGCCTCTCCTTCCTGCCCGCCAGCCTGCTGATCGGCGTCCTGTCCCTGGGCGCGTCCGCGCGCCTGGTGCTGCGCCGCGGCCTGCGGCTTCCGCTCACCGCTGGACCGCTACTGTGCGCTGCGGGCCTGTTGCTGTTGGCGCGGGCGCCCGTCGACGGCCGCTTTCTGCCGGACGTGCTGCCGAGCAGGATTCTCCTGGGCCTCGGTGACGGCGTCGCCTTCAACCCCATCGTGCTCGCGACCGCGGACGAAGCTCCGACGGAGTCCGGCCTGGTGGCGGGCGTCGTGAATAGCGCGTTCATGATGGGGGGAGCCCTCGGCCTGGGGGTCCTGGTGAGCGTGGCCGGGGCCCGCACCAAACTCCTCCTGGCGGCGGGCCGGGGGCAACCGGGCGCGCTCGCCGCCGGCTACCACGCGGCCTTTCTCCCCAGCGCCCTGTTTGTGGCGGGCGCCGCGATCGTGGCTGGGGCGTTGCTGCAGGAGCCCGCCAGCGCCGCCGTTCCCGGCGCGGCGCCCGAGCGGCGGACCAAGGCGCGCCGGACGCGGACCCGGAGGCGACGTGATGATCCCCGCGGCGGGCCTCCGGCACAGACAGGCTCCGCCGCCGTTCCGCCGTCTCGGCCTTCGACGCGTCCCGGCGCCGTCGGCGGTGCTCCGGCGGGCGGTCCATGTCTCCCGCAAGGGCCTGGGCGCGTGCCACCGAGCCATCGGCGGAGTCCACACATCATTCTTGACAGCGATAATTGTATGACTGTATCATATTCTCCATGGAGGGATCGCCATGCCGCCGACACCTGCCGGTTCCATCCCGCCCCAGGGCGCACCGGCCCACGCCTCCACCCCCAGCGCGGCCCCGGGGCCCGCGCCGACCTCGGTTCCCGCCCCCGGGCCCGCCGTCGCCGGCCCGCCCGAGGCCCGGTTCCCGGGCCTGGCCGGCCGGGTTGCCGTCGTCACCGGCGCGTCCGGCGCCATCGGCCGCGGGATCGCCCTGGCGCTCGCCGCCCATGGCGCCGCCGTCGCCGTCACCGCCCGCCGCGCGGACCGGCTTCTCGAACTGGCCGGCGCCATCGAGTCGCAGGGCGGACGGGCCGCGGCCATCCCCGCCGACGCCACCGACCGCGGGGCCCTGGAGCACCTGCGCGACGAGGCGGAGCGCCGCCTCGGTCCCGTCGACCTCGTCGCCGCGGTCGCGGGCGGCCTCGGGGAGCCCGTGTCGCTCTTGGAGATCTCGCCGGAGCGCTGGCGGGCGGCGGTGGAACTCAACCTGACGGCGGTCTTCGAACTGATGCAGGTCTTCCTGCCCGGGATGGCGCGCCGGGGCCGCGGCTCCATGGTCACCATCTCGTCGACTGCGGGCCGGGAGACGCCCACCGCGGCGATGCCCGGCGGCCGGGGCGGGCGCGGTTCGCCGGCCTACGTGGCGGCGAAGGCGGGCCTCCTGGCCCTGACCCGCCACGCCGCGGCCGAGATGGCGCCGAGCCGGGTTCGCGTCAACGCGGTGGCGCCCGGCGCCGTCCTCAACGAGTCGATGTCGCGAGCGCCCGAGTCCGTCCTCGACCAGATCGCGCGGTTCCACCCCCTCGGCCGGATCGGGGTTCCCGAGGACGTCGCCGCGGCCGTGGCGTTCCTGCTGAGCGACGCGGCCGCCTGGATCACCGGCGCGACGATCGACGTCAACGGCGGGCGGGTCATGGTGTGAAACGGGAAGCGGCGGGCGCGCGGCGTCCGCCGCTTCCCGCCCACGGAAGGGGGGGACGGCGTGTCCGATGCAGACGGCCTGGAGCGAGGTCGAGGTGGCCGGCGACCTCGGCGCTCTGGAGGGCGCCCTGCATGAAGACTTTCTGGCCGTCGGGCCGCTGGGCTTCGTACTGAGCACGGAGGCGTGGCTGGACCGGCACCGTTCGGGCGCCCTGCAGCGGGAGGCTCTCCGGCTGGACGAGCCGGCGGTCCGCGTCTTCGGCGGCGACGCCGCGCCGGTGCAGCGGGTCACGTACCACGGGGCGCCCGACGCGGGTCGTTTCCGGGCGACCCACGTCCTGGTCCGCGAGCGCGGCCGGTGACGGATCGCGGGCCTGCAGCTCAGCGCGATTGGCGGGCCACCGGCACAGGCGTAGCCGGCCCCTGCGGCGACTACATCTGCCGGTAGCCGGGGTGGACCCCCGGGGTCAGCCCGTGGTCCGACGCGATGCGGTCAAGCAGGCGCGCGAGGGTCGCCCGCTCCTCGCCGCCGAGCGACCGGCACATCTCGTCCTGGTGCTCCACGGCGATCCGGCCGATGGCCCGCAGCGTGTCCGTTCCGGCGGGGGTCAGGTGCAGGGCATGGTTGCGGCGGTCGTCGGCGTCGCTCCTCCGCTCGACCAGCCCCCGGCGCTCCAGCTGGTCGAGGAGGCCCACCAGGCGGCTCGGCGAGAGGCCCAGCCGGTCGGACAGCTCCCGCTGGCTGATGCCGGGCGAGAGCGCCAGCACGCGGATGGCCCCGGCGTGCGCGGGAGTCAGGTCGAGGGGCTCCAGGCGCGCCGCGAACCGCGCCGCGGCGTGCGCGCCCACCTGGGCCAGCAGGAAGGCCGGGGCCCGCTCGCCCAGTCGTTGTCCGTGGTCCCCGCCCTGCGAGGCCTCGCCCATCCGAAACCGCCCCCTCGCGCGGACAGTATACGACTCACTATGGTTCTTGACAAAGATCATTGCTGCGTATCATCATTTTGGGGCCACCGGCCCGTACCGCCGCGACCCGCACCGGTTCCCGCCGCCGCTCCCCGTCCGGAAGGGAGGATGCGCCGTGGCCCCCACGATCGTGGCGCCCGACGCCCGATACCGTCCCGTGACGCTCGCCGAGCCCGCCCCCCACGGCTACCTCTACGTGGCCGCCTCCGTCGCGCCGCCGGTCGGTCCGCCCTTCCCGGTCCCCAACGCCCGCCGGTCGGCGCTGCTGTCGCGGCTGAAGGCGCTGGCGGCGGACCTGGAGGGGTCCCCGTCGGTCGTCCGCGCCACCGTCTTCCAGGGCGTCCTGCTGCCGCCGCCCAGCACCGTGCTGGAGTCGCTCCCCGCCGGGGCCATCCCGGGCGTCACGCCGTCACCGCCGAGCGATCCCGGACCGGTTCCCGCGGCCGCGGGCCCGTTCCGCGCCGACGTGGTGGTGCTGGTCACGGCCGCCTCACCTTCGGCGCTCCCCGGGGTGCGGGACTCCCCGGCCTTCCGGAGCCTGATCGATGCCGTCGGCGCGGCCGCTCCGGGCGCCTTCCGGGTCGTCGCCGCGCGCTGCGCCAAGCGGATCGCCGACGTCGAGCCGTCGCCGCGGGGCGTGTTCATCTTCAACCACTTCACGACCGAGGACCCCGCCCCTGGCCTCACCCTGTGGGACCACGTCGCCGGATGGTATGCGAAGGAGACCGGCCTGGCCAACTCGCTGGTCATGGTCCCGCTGGAGCCCGCGCCATGGGCCTTCGTCAACCACGCGCGCTGGGACTGCGGCCTGGGCACGCTCGCGCGCCGCCAGTTCGCGAAGGCCTCCTTTCGCACGTTCGTCCTGGCCAACCTGCGCGCAGGGGGGATCGTGGCCTCGCCCGCGCTCTACCGGCTGGCGTGAGGCGCCCCGCCGCCTTGCATCCCGCACCCGTGTTCGCTAGATTCGCTTCGCCGGCGGCGCCGGGCGACCGGTCGCGCCCGCGGGAAGGGGACCCGCCATGCCGCAGGAACGTGCCCCGACCCGCGCGGGGGAGCGCCTGGTTGTGCGGGGGGCGCGCCAGCACAACCTCAAGGGCGTCGACCTGGAGATCCCCCGCGGCACGCTCTGCGTGTTCACCGGCATCTCCGGCAGCGGCAAGTCCAGCCTGGCGTTCGATACCATCTACGCCGAGGGCCGGCGCCGCTACGTCGAGTCGCTCTCGGCCTATGCCCGCCAGTTCCTCGGCCAGTTGGACAAGCCCGACGTCGACGAGATCACGGGCCTGTCGCCCGCGATCTCGATCGACCAGCGCACGGCCGGCCACAACCCCCGCTCCACGGTGGGCACGGTCACGGAGATCAACGACCATTTGCGCCTGCTCTTCGCGCGCGCAGGGCGGCCCCACTGCCCGCGCTGCGGCCGGCGACTGCAGGCCCTGACCATCCAGCAGATGGTCGACCGGGCCATGGCCCTGCCGGAGGGCA
Organism: Bacillota bacterium; assembly: GCA_021791815.1. Taxonomy (GTDB): domain Bacteria; phylum Bacillota; class Sulfobacillia; order RBS10-35; family JAJYVN01; genus JAJYVV01. The sequence continues at coordinate 18,368 of JAJYVV010000028.1, forward strand.
CGCGCGCCATGGTGCTCGGCCCCCTCCGGGACGGGGGCAAGGCGCGGGCGAAGGTCCTGGACGACCTGCGCCGGGCGGGTTTCGTCCGGGTGCGCGTGGATGGGCTGGTCCAGGACCTGGCGGATGCGGCGGAGGGGGCGCCGGCCCGGCGCCCGACCGCGCTGGACGTGGTCGTGGACCGCGTCACGGTCCGCCCCGGCGCCGAATCCCGGCTCGCGGAGGCCTTCGAGACCGCCTGCCGCCAGGCCGACGGCCTGGCCATCCTCCACGCCGAATCCGATCCGTCCGGGGATGGCCCGGCAGCGGAGGACGTCCTCCTGTCCCAGCACCTCTCCTGCCCGGTCTGCGGGCTCGACGTGCCCGACCTGACGCCCCGCCTGTTCTCCTTCAACAGCCCGGACGGCGCCTGTCCGTCCTGCGGCGGCCTGGGCGCCCACCTCGAGGTCGACGCCGACCTCGTGCTGCCCGACCCGGGGCGCAGCCTGGCCGACGGCGCGCTCGCCCCCTGGGGCGGCCGCGACAACCACTTCTCGCGCCTGACCGAGGCGGTGGCCGCGCACTTCGGCGTGCCGCCCGACCGGCCGCTCTCCGAGGCCGGTCCGGACTTCGTGAACAAGCTGCTGCGGGGCTGCGACGATCCGATCCCGTACGACGCCGAGCGCAGTTGGTGGGACGGCGGGTCCTGGCACCGTCCCGGTCGCCACACGATCCGGTGGGAGGGCGTGCTGCCCCTGCTCTCCCGCATGCACCGCGAGGCCGGGGACAGCGCCTCCCTCCGCGAGGACGTCGAGGCGGTGATGGTGGCGGTGCCCTGCACGGCCTGCGGCGGCCGGCGCCTCCGGCCCGAGGCCCTGGCGGTCACCGTGGAGGGCCGGTCGATCGCCGACGTGACCGCGCTGACCGTGGCCCAGGCGCGGGCCTTCGTGGACGCCATGGCCGCCGGGGGCCCGGCGGGCGAGACCGGCCTCACGTCCCGCGAGCAAGCCGTCGCGTCCCCCGTGTGCCGGGAGCTCCGCGCCCGGCTCGGGTTCCTGCTCAGCGTCGGCCTGCCGTACCTCACGCTCGACCGGGCCGCCGCCTCCCTGTCGGGCGGGGAGGCCCAGCGCATCCGGCTGGCCACCCAGATCGGCTCGGGGCTCGCCGGCGTGCTGTATGTGCTGGACGAGCCGTCCGTGGGGCTGCACCAGCGCGACAACGACCGGCTGCTGGCCACCCTGCGCGGCCTGCGCGATCTGGGCAACACGCTGATCGTCGTCGAGCACGACGAGGACACCATCCGCGCGGCCGACCACGTCGTCGACGTGGGCCCGGGCGCCGGCCCCCATGGCGGGCGGATCGTCGTCTCCGGCACCGTGGCCGATGTCGCGGCGTGCCCGGAGTCCGTCACGGGTGCCTTCCTCTCCGGCCGCCGCCGCATCCCGGTCCCGGCCCGCCGGCGCGGCCCGGCCGACCGCTGGCTCTCCGTGCGCGGCGCCGCGGAGCACAACCTGCGGTCCATCGACGCCGACTTCCCGCTCGGCCGGTTCACGGCGGTGACGGGCGTGTCGGGCTCGGGCAAGAGCAGCCTGGTCGGGGACATCCTGCACCCGGCGCTGGCGCGGGCCTGCGGCGCGGCGCGGGCGCATCCGGGGCGCCACGAGCGCATCGTGGGGCTGGAGGAGTGCCGGAAGGTGGTGGACGTGGACCAGTCGCCCATCGGCCGCACGCCGCGGAGCAACCCCGCGACCTACACGGGCCTGTTCGACGAGGTGCGGGACCTGTTCGCCCGGGCGCCGGAGGCGCGGGCCCGGGGCTATGGGAAGGGCCGGTTCAGCTTCAACGTGCGGGGCGGGCGCTGCGAGGCCTGCGGCGGCGACGGCGTGGTGCGGATCGAGATGCAGTTCCTCTCGGACGTCTATGTGCAGTGCGACGTCTGCGGCGGGCGCCGCTACAACCGCGAGACGCTGGAGGTGCGTTACCGCGGCCAGAGCATCGCCGACGTGCTGGACATGACGGCGGAGGACGCGCTGGCCTTCTTCGGCGCGGTGCCCGCCCTCCGTCGGCGGTTGCAGGCGCTGGTCGACGTGGGACTCGGCTACGTGCGGCTCGGCCAGCCTTCGACCACGCTGTCGGGCGGCGAGGCCCAGCGCGTGAAGCTCGCCACGGAACTCGCCCGGCGCTCCGACGGCGGCGCGGTGTACATCCTGGACGAGCCCACCACGGGCCTGCACGCGGCCGACGTGGAGCGGCTGCTCGTGGTGCTGCACCGCCTGGTCGACGGCGGCGACACGGTCATCGTCATCGAGCACAACCTCGACGTGATCAAGACGGCGGACTGGGTGATCGACCTCGGGCCGGAGGGGGGCGACGCCGGCGGCCGGGTGGTGGTCGCCGGCACACCCGAGGCCGTGGCGGCCTGCGCGGAGTCCCACACCGGCCGGTACCTGGCCGGGAAGCTGTAGGGCCGCTTCCGCGACCTCCTTTCGGCGATGCAGGGTCCCGCCCTCTTCCTGGCCGCGGCGACCTTGCGTCGGAAGTTGGGTTCCGGGCTCCGGCCCGCGGGGCGGCACGGTCCTGTCCCTCCCGACTGGCAGGAGGCACCAAGAATCTCCTCGAACCGTCAAAGCGACGTTCGTCGGCATTCGCCGCGAACTCCCTTCCGGCGCGGGGGGGTAACCGATGCACCGCACCGCACACTGGCCCGCGACAGCGCCTCCGCTGGATCCGGTATCCGGCTACCTCGATATCGAGACGACGGGACTGGATGCCCGGCGGCACGGCGTGATCGCGGTCGGGCTTTTTCACGCCCCGAACGCAACTCCGGTGGTTGATCAGGTGTTTGCCGAGGAGCCGGGCGAAGAGCGCGCCCTGGTGGCCTGGACGGTCGAAATGGTCTCCTCACTCGAGAGGGTTGTGACATATAACGGCACGAGGTTTGACCTGCCCTTCCTCAGCGCACGCGCAGCGCGATGGCGGATCACGTGGCCGCCCGTCGTCCACGAGGATCTGCTCATGGACGCCCGACGCTGGCTTCGCGGACGCGCGTGCTCAGACGGCCGTCTCCAGACGGTGCTCGCCCACCTTAATGTTCCGAGACATGACGGAACCACCGGCGCCGCCGTGCCCATCCTGTATCGTCGCTGGCTGAGGGAGGGCGAGGCGACCGTCCGCGACGCCGTTCTCAACCACAACCGCGAAGACGTAGTCGCCCTGCCGGCCCTGGCCGTGGCCTTGCGGCGGGCCCGCCCGACTACGGACGGTTGGACAGTGGTCCGGTGAAGGACCTGCACATCCTGCCCAAGGTCCGTGACAGCTGGAGCTACCTCTACATCGAGCACGCGCACATCGACCAGGAGGATAAGGGCATCTGCGTGCACGACGCGCGCGGTCGCGTGCACGTGCCATGCGCGTCCCTGCACCTCCTGCTGCTGGGGCCGGGAACGACCGTCACGCACGCGGCGATTGCCACGATCGCCGCGTCGGGGTGCGTCGTCGGTTGGACGGGAGAACAGCAGGTCCGCTTCTACGCGACGGGCCTTGGCGAGACGCGCAGCTCCAGCCGGTTGCTCCGCCAGGCCAGTCTGTGGGCCGATCCCGCGCAACGCCTGCGGGTTGTGCGCCGCATGTACGAGATGAGGTTCCCGGACGGGTTGCCCGCCGAGCTGACGCTGCGCCAGATTCGCGGCAAGGAGGGCGCCCGCGTCCGGGCGGCCTATGCAGAGGCGTCCCGCCGCTTCGGGGTGCCCTGGGGTGGGCGCGACTACGACCGGGACTCGTGGGACGCGGCCGACCCGCTCAACCGCGCCCTTTCGGCGGCGAACAGCACCCTCTACGGCGTCTGCCACGCGGCGATTGTGGCGGCAGGGTACTCGCCGGGCCTCGGGTTCGTCCACACCGGCAAGATGCTGTCGTTCGTCTATGACGTCGCCGACCTCTACAAGGTCGAGATCACTGTTCCTGCCGCTTTCATGGGGGTCGCCGAGGGCGAAGCCCGCCTCGAGGCGCGGGTGCGGCATCGCTGCCGCGACCTATTCGTCGAGCGTGAGCTTCTCGGTCGGATCCTGGCGGACCTCGACCGCCTTCTCGGGCCCGCCCAAGACTCGCCAACGCCGGAGTCGGTGGATGCGGATCCGGCCCAGCCGGGCGACCTGTGGGACCCGGCCGGCGCGGTCGAAGGCGGGCGCAACTTCGAGGGGGTCTAGGCCGGCGTGGTGGTCCTCATTGTCGAGTCGGCCCCCGCCAGCCTGCGCGGTGAACTGACGCGCTGGATGCTCGAACCCAAGGCAGGCGTCTTCGTCGGCACGCTGTCCGCCACGGTTCGTGACCTGCTCTGGGAGAAGGCGTGCCGGGAAGTCTCCGAGGGTGGCGCTATCCTGATTCACCGGAGCGACAACGAGCAGGGCTTCGCGGTGCGGACCTTCGGCGACCCCGCACGACAGGTTGAGCAATGGGAGGGGCTCTTCCTCGTGCGCCGGGGCCGGGACCCCGCCCCGACGCGGCAGGCGCGGGAGGAGGGACGCGCCGGGGTCGGCGCGGCTATGGCGGACCCCATCTCTGCGGTCTGGGCCAAGACCGACCGCGGCGTCACCCTGGCTCCGGGCGAGCCGCCCTGGCATCCGCTGATCTGCCACATGCTCGATGTAGCCATGGTGGCATGGCGTCTGTGGCGCTACGTCCTGCCGAGCGCGACGACCGCACAACTGCGGCAGGCACTCGGCGTCACGGGGTCGGCCGAGGCCGGCAGGTGGATCGCCTTCTTCGCTGGGCTGCACGACTTAGGCAAGGCTTGCCCCGGATTCGCCCTGCGCTGGCCCGAGGGACAAGCGCGACTCCTGGCACAGGGGCTGCGGCCGGCGAAGGATGGCGGCAGTTCGCCGCACGCCTTCGTCAGCGCACGCGTCCTGCCGGAGATCCTGGAGGCGATGGGCCTGCCTCGTGGCACAGCCGCAGCCATCGGCTTCGCCGTCGGGGGCCACCATGGGCTGTTCCCGAGCCCGCTGGACATCGAACAGATCCGCGACCGCGTGGGCGGCATCAGATGGCGCGACGTGCAGCGGCACCTGGCCGCGCTCCTGGCGAGGCTTCTGGAGGTCGACGGCTTGCCGCCGCCGCAGGAAGACCTCTCGCGCGACAACGCATTCCTCCTCCTGCTCGCCGGGATCACAAGCGTCGCGGACTGGATCGGCTCCAATCACGATTACTTCCCGTTCGTCGGCGACGTGGCCGACGTGACCCAATACCGCCGCCGCGCCAGGTGGCGGGCGATGCGCGCTCTCATCGATTTGGGTTGGCTCAGCCAGCCGCGCGTCGTCGCCGAGCGGAGCTTCGACCAGCTCTTCGACTTCGCCCCCAACCGCCTCCAACAGCAACTGGCCACTGTGGCGGAGCGCCTCGATGGACCGTCCCTGGTCGTCGTCGAGTCGCCCACGGGGGGTGGCAAAACCGAGGGGGCCCTGCTGCTGGCGCATCACCTTCAAGCCCGGCACGGTCAGCAAGGGCTCTACGTCGCGCTGCCGACGATGGCGACGAGCAATCAGATGTTCGAGCGAGTGGCCTCGTACCTCGCCAGACGGTTCCCGGACACGGCCGTCAACGTACAGCTGCTGCACGGCCGGGCAGAACTCCAGCCGCACTACGCTCGTCTGCGGACGGCCAACGCCGCGCTGCCCGACCCACCGGTCATCGAGGACGAAACCCGGCCCGACGCGCGGTTGCTGGCGGCGGAGTGGTTTGCCCGGAGCAAGCGCGGGCTACTCGCGCCGTACGGCATCGGGACGGTGGACCAAGCGTTGCTGGCCGCCCTCGACTCCAAGCACTACTTCGTTCGCCTCTTCGGTCTCGCGGGCAAGGTGGTCATCCTCGACGAGGTGCACTCGTACGACGTGTACATGAGCTCCCTCCTCGAACGCCTGCTGCAGTGGCTGGCGGCGTGCGGGGCGTCGGTGATCTTGCTCTCGGCAACGCTGCCGGCGCGGAAGCGTCGCGATCTCATCGCCGCCTATGGCGCCGGGCGGGGGCTGCGCGCCCACTCCGTACCCCCGGCGCGGCCCTACCCGCGCGTGACCTGGCTCTCGGGATCGGGGGCGGACGCTCTGGCCCTGGACGGCAGTGCGTCCCGCACCGTCGCGTTGCGGCACTGGGAGGCTGCCGGCGACTCGTGGCTTCCCGCCCTCCTCGCGGCGATCGAGCACGGCGGCTGCGCTGCGGTGATCTGTAACACGGTGCGCCGGGCGCAGGACGTCTATCTGGCCCTCTGCGAGCACCTGCCGGCAGAGCAGCGGCTCCTGTTTCACGCCCGTTACCCGTTCGACGAGCGCTTGGCGCGCGAAACGGCGGTGGTGACCCAGTTCGGCAAGGACCACGGCAGGCGCCCGTGGCGCATGGTCTGTGTGGCCACACAGGTGATCGAACAGAGCCTGGACATCGACTTCGACCTGCTCGTCACGGAGCTCGCGCCGGTGGATCTGGTTCTGCAGCGGTGCGGTCGTGTCTGGCGCCTTCCGCGCACCCCGCGTCCGGCGAGCCTCGATGGTCCGGAGTGCTGGCTGCTCGAGCCCTCCGTTTCCGATGCCGGCGTGCCGCGCTGGGAGCGACGGACGACCGCCGTGTACAACACGCACATCCTGCTTCGCTCGCATCTGGTCCTGCGGGACCGTGAGGGCATCCGCATTCCGTCCGACGTCGAATCGCTGGTCGAAGCCGTGTACGAAACGACGAGCGCGCCCGCCGATGCCGCGCCCGCCCTGGCCGCGCACTGGCGGGAGACCGCCGAGCGACTCGAGGCCCTCGAACTCAGCCACGAGCAGTTGGCCCGGCGGAAGGCCGTTCCCGCGGTGGGTGTCGGGCTCAGGGACAGGCGACCCTTGGGCCTCGACGACGAGGACGAAGAGGCGCACTCCGCGCACCTCGCCCTGACCCGCCTGGGCGGTCCCTCTGTGGAGGTCGCCTGCCTCCAGGCACGCGAAGGGCGCCTGTTCCTCCGACCGCCAGCCGACGAGCCGTTTGACCTGCACGTCCGCCCGGACCGTGAGACCGTGCGGCGGCTGCTGGGGCGGTCCTTGCGCGTCGGCTTTGATCCACACCTCGTCCGCGGCATCCGCGAGCTGCCCGTGCCGGCGGAATGGCAGGTCACCCCCCACTTGCGCCGACATCGGCTTCTCGCGTTCGGGCCGGACGGCGTCTGTGTCACCGCGGGCCTACCGCTGCGCCTCGACCCGGAACTTGGCTTGCTTCAGACCGGTGAGACGGAGGGGGAGGCGTGACCAGCTTCAACCTGTGGGACCAACCGTGGATACCGGTTCAAACCTTGGGTGGTGCCAGCACCAAAGCCAGCCTGTCGGAGGCGCTGGCCCGTGCACACGAGCTTCGGGGCGTGCTGGATCCTTCGCCCCTGGTGTCGGTGGCCATGCACCGCCTGCTGCTGGCGCTCGTCTACCGCCTCCATCCCCTGGACGGGTTCGAGGAATGGCGGGCGCTCTGGCGAGCGGGGCAGTTCGATCCGGTCCCCGCCGGGCAGTACGGCCAGCGCATGGCCGAGCGATTCGACCTAGTCCATCGCGAGCGGCCCTTTTATCAGGTGCCGGCCCTGCCCGAGGAGAAGGACCACCCCGTCGCGGACCTGCTGCTGGAAGCCGCACATGGGAACAATCCCACGCTGTTTGATCACGGGCTTGTGGAGGGCTCCCTCGATCTGGCTCCGGACCGCGCTGCGTGCTACCTGGTGGCCCTCCAGCTCTTCGCGATCGGCGGCGGCGTGAGCAGGCCGTTCCATCGGATGGACGCGCCCCTGACGAAGGGCGTAGTGGTTGAGCCGACCGGGGCCACACTCTTCGAAACGTTGATGCTGAACGCCATACCGCTGGAGCACTGGGAGCGGTTGGCGCCGCCAAGTCGCGCCGATGCGCCATTCTGGGAGGTCGATGCACCGCCGGAGCCCGTCAAGGAGGGGTCGGCGGTTCGGGGACCCCTGCACTACCTCACCTGGCAGAGCCGACGGGTGCAGTTGCTCTTCGACCCTGGTCGCGGCGTCGTCACGGGGTGCAGGATCGCCCAGCGCTACTGCCTACCCAAGGACGGCCATCGGCTGGACCCGGGCAAACCCTACACCCGCGATGACAAGCTGGGCTGGGTGCCATACCGCCTGCGGAAGGACCGTGCCGCCTGGCGGCTCACCCACGTCCTGCTGCAGGTGGCTCAGGACACGCGAAGCCGGCCCGAGGTCGTCTCGTGGCTCGCCGCCTTGCGCGGCCACGAGCGGTCCGGCGAGATCCGGCTGCCGTCGACCGTCGGGCTGACCGTCAGCGGCCTCAGCACGGATCCGCAATTGGCGGCCAAGATCGACCTCTGGCGCCGCGAGGAACTCAGCCTCCCGCTCGCCATCCTGGAGGACGAGGACCGGGTCGCGGCGATCGAGCGGATGATGGCGCTAGCGGCACGAATCGAGGCGCATCTACGTCGGACGGCAGAGGCCTTGCTCTGGGCGCTGGGCGAACGCCAACAGCAAACGGCGGCCGTGGGCTACCTTTGGGCGGGCCGCGCCAATGTGCCGCCCTTCGCCGCCCTCGGCGCTCGGAGCCTGGGCGTCGTTCTGCGGTACTGGGCGGCGGCCGAGGCGCCGTTCCGGGCGGCGCTGTGCGCCTTGGCCCAGGACGCGCCCGATGTCGTGTGGACGGGCTGGGTGGCCGCCTTGCGTGAAAATGCGACGAAGGCGGTTCTCGCGGCGGTCGAAGCGCTACGGGCCGGCGGCGCCGCGTGGGGGCCGCTCAGCGTCATCGAGGATGCCTTTGCGCGGCGGCTCGCTTGGCTCGTCGCACATGCGGACGGGGAGGGTGACGAGGATGGCGGGAAGCCAGACGGAGACGGCCCAGGGGTCGAGAACTAGCGCCTTCGTGCAGTGGCTGTACGGCCTGGCGGAGTCGGACGACCGCGGGCGGCTGGCGGCCCTGCGCCGCGGTCTGACGGTCGGAGAGGAGCGCGCATACGAGCTGTATCGGGTGATCCCGCCGCAGTTTCTCGATGATGCCGGTCCAGCCGAGGCGCTGCGCCGTATGCTTCTGGCCGCCCTCTTCGCCTGGCATCCCCTCCGCTTCCCTCCGGGCATGCCGGCCGCGGGACCCCGCAACGTCGGGTACTCGCTGCGGTTGCTCGGCGAGCGGCAAGGGGCCTCCTCGGAGGGCCCCCCGGAGCCCCTGAGGCGTCGGATGGACGGGCTATTGGCAGCGCCTGCCGCGGACGTGTTCTCCCACCTCCAGCAGGTCGTCCGCCTGCTGAAGACGGAGGCTGTGCCTCTGGACTGGGAGCGCCTGCTCTGGGATCTCCGGATGTGGGAGCGCGAGGACAGGCGCGTCCAGTGGGAATGGAGCCGGGCTTTCTACGTCGGGCCGAAGGACGAGCAAGGAGGAGAGGCACATGTTTCTTGAGGTTCACGTCCTGCAGAACTTCTCGCTTTCCAACCTGAACCGCGACGATACCGGCGCTCCGAAGACGTGCGACTTCGGCGGTACCCGTCGCGCGCGCATCTCCAGCCAGTGCCTCAAGCGCGCGGTACGCACATACTTTCGATCGGAGGCAGCGATCCCGCCCGAAGCTCTCGGCTACCGGACCAAGCTGGTCAAGGAGGCCCTGAGCGACCGGATCGCCAAAAGGGGCGCTCCGGACGCCGACGCTCTCGCTGGTGCGACCATCGCCCACCTCGGGCTGGCACTGAAGAAGGAAAAGACGGAGTATCTGCTCTTCCTCGGTGAGGCCGAGCTCGACACTCTCGCCGCGTCGGCCGTGGAGCACCGCGCTGCGTTGTCGCAGTCAGGGAAGACGGACAAGGCTGCCCAGCATGCGATGCTGCAAGCACTGGATGGCGGTGGGGCCGTGGACCTAGCGCTGTTCGGGCGTATGATCGCGGACAAGCCCGACAAGAACATCGATGCCGCCGTGCAGATGGCGCACGCCTTCTCCACCCACGCGGTGAGCACCGAGTTTGACTTCTACAGCGCCGTCGACGACTTGCAGCGCGAGGACGACGAAGCAGGCGCCGGCGCCGGCATGCTCGGAACTACGCTTTACAACAGTTCCTGCTACTACCGGTATGCCAATCTGGACGTGCGGCAGCTTGCTACCAACCTCGGTGCCCATGCGTCTCGCGGGGCGGACGCTGTGCGCGCCTTCCTGTCAGGCGTCATTCACGCGGTGCCCACCGGCAAGCAGACCGGCAGCGCGGCTCAGAACCCGCCAGGCTGCGTCCTGGTGATCGCGCGCGAGACGGGCCTTTGGTCACTGGCCAACGCTTTCGTGCGGCCGGTGCGTCCCCGAGGGGACGACGACCTGGTTCAGCTCTCCGCTGAGGCTCTGGTCGGACACTTCCAGAAGTTGGCGGCACTGTACGGTGCTCAGGCAATTCGTTACGCCGGCCTGTCTACGTACCTCGAGCTCTCCGCCCCCGCGCCGCCCGTCCGCGCGGTTCCGACCATGGCCGGCCTGGTGGAGGGCGGCCTGGCGGCCCTGGGTCCGGTCCAGGGGTGGATCTGATGGCGACATTGCTGTTGCGCCTGGAGGGTCCCATGCAGTCATGGGGCATTTCCAGTCGTTTCGGCGAGCGGGACACGGGTCGGGAACCGTCCAAGTCGGGCGTGGTCGGCCTGCTCTGTGCCGCCCTCGGCAAGCCACGCGTCGAGGACGGGGCGGACCCGGGGCGCTGGCCCACGCTCGCCGTGCTTGCGGGGCTGCGCATGGGCGTGCGCTGCGATCGCGGCGGCACCGTCGGCGTGGACTTCCAGACCGCCGGTGGGGGGCGGATGAACGGGAGGGCCTATGGGGTCGCGAAGGCGGACGGGAGCCTGTTCCCATCGGTGATGAGCCAACGCTTCTTCCTACAGGACGCCAGCTTTCTCGTCGGCCTGTGTGGTCCGGACATTGACCTCCTGCGCGCACTTCACCGAGCTCTCGCAAACCCGATGTGGCAGCTCTACCTCGGGCGCAAGGGCTACGTACCTGCGGTTCCTCCGTGGCTACCGGACGGGTTGCGCTCGGAAGACCTCCTGGAGGCACTCGCCGATTATCCCGTGGCCGAGCCCTCCGACGGTCAGGTGCGCTTGGTCGTGGAAGAGCTCAGTCCACTGGGGGCCGAGCCGCGAATGGACCAGCCGGTGGACTTTGTCCGGCGGAGGTTCGGCCGCCGCTACGTTCGGGTTGATGTCGTGTCCGCGACCGCACGAGACAAGGGTGGGGAGGCCTTTGTATCTCAGCCTGATGTACCTTGACCCGCGCAGCACGGCAGTGGTTCGAGACCTACGCGACCCAGAAGGCGTCCACACCAGAATCATGGGTGCCTTCCCTTCGGTGCTCGATCCAGAGCAGAAGGCGCGAGCGTACTTTGGTGTTCTCTATCGGCTCGAGGATGACCGGAGGTCGGGGCGGCTGCTGCTCTACGTCCAGTCGCACATCAAACCAGATTGGTCTATTCTGTCTAAAGGCTATCTGGCCGACATGGGGATGGAGAATCCGGCCGTCAAGGAGATTGACCCTGCTTACGCAAAGATTGGCGAAGGACGACGTCTCCGCTTTCGCCTCCGTGCCAATCCGACGCGAAAGATCGACACGAAGTCCGGCCCGGACGGGCAGCGCAATAACGGGCGCCGAGTACCCCTACACGGCCCCGAGGCCCAGGTGGCATGGTTGGCGCGGCAGGGCACGCGCTGCGGCTTCGAGCTCGTGCGGGCCACCATCGCGAGTGCCGGTGCCGCTGAACGGATTCATGGCCACGCCTCAGGGCGGACCTTTCAGGGCGTGATGTTCGAGGGGCAGTTGGTGGTGAGGGACCCAGCACGCTTTCGCGCGAGTCTCGTGGGCGGCATCGGGCCGGGGAAGGCGTACGGCTTTGGCCTTCTGTCCGTTGGCCCCGCGTAGAGCCGCTGCCGGATACCGAACGAGTGTTCACGTGCTCGGGGTGAAGTGCCCCAAGGCCTTCTCTAGTGTCGTCCCCACGCGCGTGGGGGTGGACCGTTTTTGGGCACCGGCGCCATCGGTTTGTTCGTGTCGTCCCCACGCGCGTGGGGGTGGACCGTATGCAGAATGTACGAAGCCTCTTGACTGCTGGTCGTCCCCACGCGCGTGGGGGTGGACCGAGGCTATCGTCGCCCAGGTGTTCCACGAGAATGTCGTCCCCACGCGCGTGGGGGTGGACCGACCTTCTCGCCATATACAAAGACCCACCAACAGTCGTCCCCACGCGCGTGGGGGTGGACCGGCCTGAAACGCATGCGCCGCAGGGGGTTCCCCGTCGTCCCCACGCGCGTGGGGGTGGACCGCGGGGGACGTAATCCAGGCGGCG
>JAJYVV010000193.1 GCA_021791815.1 Bacillota bacterium
CGCGGCGCTGGCGCTCGCCGCCGCCACCGACCACGTGCTCCTCGCGCGGCATGCCGCGAGCGGGCCGGCGGCCTTCCCCGGGCCCGACTGCGCCGGCCCGGCGCCGGCAGGCACCGCGGCGGGCGAGGCGGCGCCGTCGTCCCCCGGGACCACCCCGTCCGCAGTGGGGCTCGCCGAGTGGCCCACCTTCGGCGGCGACACCTCCCACGCGCCCGTGCTCCTCGGCGGCGCGGGACCGGCGGCGTCGTGGGCGTTCCGCACCAACGGCAGCATCGTCACCGGGCCCGCGGTCGTGGACGGCGTCGCCTACTTCGGCTCGATGGACGGGTGCGTATACGCCGTGGAGGTGGCGACCGGCGCCCTGCTCTGGTCCTTCGCCGCCGACAATCAGGTGATGAGCCAGCCCCTGGTGGTGGATGGGCGCGTCTTCTTCGGCACCGGCGACAAGATCGTCCGCACCACGGGCGGCGCCTCCATCCGGGGCACCGGGCAGAGCGCCCTCTACGCGTTGGACGCGCGGACCGGGAAGCAACTCTGGATGTATCCCACAGCGGGCGCGAGCATGCCCACCCCCGCCTACGCCGGCGGCGTGGTGTACGAGGCGGACGGCGCCCGGAACTTCTACGCCCTGTCGGCGGACACGGGCGCCCTGCTCTGGAAGGCCTCCACGGGCGTCGTCGACAGCATGTCGTCTCCCGCGATCTCGGGAGACATCGCCGTCTTCGGCGGCGCGGACCCCTTTGCCCTGGTCGGCGTGAGCCTGACGACCCACAACGTCGCGTGGACCCTCCCCCTGCCGCAGGCGCAGGCCGGTGTCGACGACGGGAGCGCCGCCGTCGCGGACGGCGTCGCCTTCGTCCAAGTCCCCGAGGGCGGCCGCTTCGCACGGCGCGTGGTGGAGATGGCCGTCGAGACGGAGGGCGGCCACCTGCTGTGGCGGCGCACGCTCGGCACCGACCGCCTGGACGAGCTCCAGCGCGCCCTCTGGCACGGCGACATGGACGCCTTCGGGGGGGAGGAGGTCGGGATCGCGACGGTCGAGGCCGGCGTCGTCTACGTGGGCAGCCCGGGCCTGCGCGGCCTGTGGGCGCTGCGAGCCTCGGACGGAAGCCCGGTCTGGCGCGGCCCCGCGCGCCTGGCCGCCGGGATCCGCACGGCCCCGGCGGTCGCCGGCGGGAGGGTGTACGCGGCGGGCGACAGCCGGCTCTTCGTGCTCCAGGAGGCCACGGGGCGCGTGCTCGGCAGCGTCCCCCTTGGGCGGTGGTCTCTGACCGCCCCCCTGATGGAGCCGTGCACCACGCCCAGCCCGCTGGTCCTGGGGAGCACGGTGCTGGTCGGGGCGGGGGACGAGGCGGACACCCTGCGGGCCATCCCGGTCGCGGCGCTCGCGGGCGGGTAGGGCGGCGTGGGCCAGGGCGCGGAGGCGGAGCAACACGCGCCGTCTATCGCGGTGCTGGCTTCCCGCACCACGCGGTCAGCGCGCCGGCGAGCCCCGCGTCGGTGTGGTCGCCGACCCACGCCACGTGCCCGTCGGGCCGGATCAACACGGCGGCGGGCGCGGGGACGACACCCAGCACGGGAATATCCCAGAGACCACGGTACGCGGCGCCGGTCCGCCGGACCCGATCCGCCCAGGGGGTGATGTCGAGGCCCCCGGCCGCGCCGAAGTTGACCAGCACCGGCCGGGCCGTATGCAGCAGGGCGAACACCCGCAGCGGGCCGCCGGCCGCTTCCAGGTCGAGGTCCGGCATGCGCCGCCCGAGCAGCGGATGCCCCGGACCGAAGTCGTACCGGATATCCAGGCCGGAGATCATGCCGGCCATCCGCTCGCGCGGCTCGTCCATGCGCAGCAGCTCCGACACGGTGGCGCGCAGCGCATCGAGGCGCGGGTCGGAGCGGGTGAGCGCGGTTTGCGCCATGGTGGCCTGCAAGACGCGGGCGGCCTCCGGATGCCGCTCGGCGGGGTAGGTATCGAGCAGGCCCTCGGGCGATGTCCCCCGCACGACCTGGCCGAGCTTCCATCCAAGGTTGACCGCCGAGGTTGAGTCCCTGCCCTCCGACCGGGTCATGCACGTGCGCGGCGTCGCCGGCGAGCAGCACGCGCCCCGTCCGGTAGGACGCCGCCTGCCGGGTCGTGCCGGTGAACCGGGAGATCCATGTCGGGCTGTGCGCCCCGAAGTCCGTCCCCCATACGGCGATCAGGGCGTGGCGGAGATCCTCGAGGCTCGGCTCGCCGGCTTGACCGGCATGGTGCTCGCTCACCACCACCCGGACCCGGTTCCCGTCGTCCAGCCTCCCCATGGCCTGCGTGCCCCTGTCATCGTGGCGAATACCGTTCCCCTGCTCATAGTCTTTTGTTTCCAACCGCCGAAGCGGCCCGTTTCCGACTCGAGGGTTCCTGCTTCGCAGCGGCCGGTTTCACCAGGCCGTTCTCCTGGCCAGAGCCTTCCGCTCCACAGGCGTTTACCGTCTCCGGGGAACTCCCGGCGACAAGCGACGCGAGGTTCCGCGCCGCGTTCAGGTCCCGGCGCGCACCGCCACTGGCCATGCTGGCCGCGGCGGCCCGGGGTGACGCGAACGGCCGAGGTGTCGGGCGCGTGGAAACAAGCGTGCCCCGAACGCCTGCGGCGCCGCGACCCCGCAGGCTGAAGCCGGCATGATGGCGCCGACCGCGGATCAGGGCCGTGGGCGGAAACCCCTGGCGGAGATGCGTAGCCTCGCGGAGACCCGTGGGCTCCGCCGCGGGCGGGCACGCGCCGAGCAACGCCACCGCCGCCCCGGGGCTATTCCGCGAACAGCGCGAAGTCCGGATCGCCCAGCGCCGTCCACGGGACCACCTCGCAGCCGCCGCGGCGCTGGGCCCCTTGCCCCCCGTAGACCAGCCATCCCGTACCCGCCCCATCCCCGGCGAGGGCCCTCCACCGATCGAGCGCAGCCACCGCCTCACCGGTCACCGTCTGGCCCGCCTTGACCTCCACCGGCACAAGGCGGTCGCCCCGGTCGAGCAGGATATCGACTTCGTGCCCTGCCCGATCGCGCCAGAAGAACGCGTTCGCCGACAGCCCGCGATTGTATCGTGCCTTCAGAGCCTCGCCGACGACCCAGCTCTCCATCAGGGCACCCCGCAGCGGATGAAGGACGAGCTGCTGCGCCGCCTGGATCCCCAGGAGCCACGCCGCCAGGCCGGTGTCGAGCACATAGAGCTTCGGCGCCTTGACCAAGCGCTTGTCGAAGTTGCGGTGATGCGGCGGGAGCAGGTGCACCACGAAACTCGCCTCCAGCACGGAGAGCCAGGTCCGCGCCGTGGTGTGTGTGATGCCGCAATCGCCGGCCAGGGCGGAGAGGTTGAGCAACTGCCCCGTGCGCCCCGCGCACATCCGAAGAAACCGTTGGAACGCCGCGAGGTCCCGCACATTGACCATCTGCCGGACGTCCCGCTCCAGGTAGGTGGCCACGTAGTTCCCGTACCAGCGGTGCGCCTCCAGGTCCCGGTCGTGGAGCGGCGGGTAGAGCCCGCGGAACAGGAGGTCGTCGAGGCTGGGCGGCCGGCGCCCGACGGCCGCCAGTTCCCCGAGGGTGAACGGCAAGAGCGGCACCAAGGCCACACGTCCGGCGAGGCTCTGGGCAATGCCGGTCATGAGAGGCATCTGGCTCGATCCGGTCAGCACGAACAGGCCGCATCGCCGGTCCTGGTCGACACGGGTTTGAAGGTAGGAAAGGATCGCGGGGCACCGCTGGACCTCGTCGATCACTGCCCCATCGGGAAAGCGCGCAAGGAAGCCGCGCGGGTCATCGGTCGCGAATTCGCGCTCGTCCGGGTCCTCCAGCGAGACATAGGGCTTGTCGGGGAAGACCACCCTCGACAGCGTGGTCTTCCCCGACTGCCGCGGCCCGCTCAGAGCGACGACCGGATAGCCTTCTGCCACCTGGCGGAGCGTGCGCTCCGCCCGTCGCGGAATCCACATGGGCTCAGGATATCCATCGCCCGTGGCCACCTGCAAGTCGAATCTTCAATCAGCGCCCCTACCTCCCGCCGTCGTGGGCCAGCGTCTCGGCCGCCCGGTGGGCCCGCGCCTCCAGGTCGTCTTGCAGCGGGTGGAGGGCCGCCTGGGCCGCGCGGGCCCCGTAGCGGCGCTCCAGCGCCCCCTGGAGCAGGAAGTCGGCCAGGGCGGGGTTCTTCGGCAGCACCGACCCGTGCAGGTATGTGCCCACGCAGTAGCGGTGCCGGGCCCCCTCGCCCCTGTCGCTCCCGTTGTTCCCTCCGCCCCGCCCGCGCCGGATCCGCGCCAGCGGTTGGCATCCCGGCCCCAGGAACGTTCGGCCGCTGTGGTTCTCGAAGCCGACCAGGCTACCCAGGGCCGGGGCGTCCGCCACCACGTTGCCGATCATGCGCCGCCGGCCGGCGACGGTGTGCGCATCCAGCGCTCCCACCCCGGGCAGGCGCGGGCCCTCCGCGGGCTGGTAGTAATGGCCCAGGAGCTGGTATCCGCCGCAGACCGCGAGCACGGCCAGGCCGCCCTCGATCGCCGCGCGCAGCGGGCCCGCCCGCGCGGCGAGGTCCTCGGCCGCCAGGCCCTGCTTGGTGTCTTCACCACCCCCGATCGTGACGATGTCGACGGCATCCCACTCCACGTCCTCGCCGACGCTGGCCTCCCGCACGTCGAGCGCGATGCCGCGCCACGACGCGCGCCGGGCCAGCGCCACGACGTTCCCCCGGTCCCCGTAGATGTTGAGCAGGTCGGGGTACAGGTGGAGCAGCGTCAGCCGGGCCCCGGCGAGCCCCGCGGCGACGTCCGCCGCGCGCGCCTCGGGGCCGGTCTCGGCGGGCCCGCCGCGCCCCATCCGCCCTACACCTCCCAGAACGGCGCCACCCGGCCCCGGCGGACGAGCGCGGCCCGGGCGCGAAGCATCGCCGTGTAGGTGGGAAGCACGTAGACGGTCGATCCGGGCGCGGCGGCGGCCGCCGCCGTGTCCATCGCCCCTTCCGGCTCGGCCCGCACCCGCAGGCGCTCCGTGTCCACCCCCGCGTACTTGAGCCGCAGGGCCATGTCCTCCGCCCTCGTCCCGCCGGCGACGATCGCGGCGAATCCCTCCTGGGCGGCGGCCAGCGCCTCGAAGTCGGCGTCCCAGATCCACGACACGTCCGTGCCGTCGGCGTAGCGATCGTTCAACAGCAACGCCAAGCCCTTGCCCGGCGCCGGGTCCTCCAGCACCGCCCGCAGGACCTCGCTGCACCCAGCCGGGTTCTTCACGAGCGCGAGGCAGGCGGGGTGGCCGCGGATCTCCATCCACTCCATGCGGCCGAAGGCGTACCGGAAGGCGGCCAGCGCCGCCGCGACCTCGTCCGGCCGGCCCCCGAGCGCCAGCGCGGCCGCCGCGGCCGCCGCCGCGTTATACACGTTGTAGAGCCCGGGCAGGCGCAGCGGGAACGTGATCGTTCCGGTACCGCTGCGCAGCGTCACCTCCCCGGCCCGGGCGCCGGCCGGCGGCGTCCACGCCGCGATCGCCACTTCGGGCTCCGGGCGCGCGAAGGCGCAGGAGGAGCAGGCGTAAAGCCCGAGGTGGGCATAGGCGCGGGCCGCGTAGCGCAGCGTCCCCCCGCAGCGCGGGCAGCGCGGCGCATCGGACGGGCCGCCGCGGAGACCGCCCGGGGCTGTGTCGCCGAAGCCGGCGCCGAGGAGTCCCGGGGCCGCCCCGAAGGGGACGAGGCGGAGGTGTTCGCGGCCGGCGGCCAGCGAGGCCGCGATCGGGTCGTCGGCGCACAGCACGGCCACCGATCCGGCCGCCATGGCGTCGAGCCCGCGGCGCACGAGAGCGACCGCCGTCTCCAGCTCGCCGTAGCGGTCGAGCTGGTCCCGGAAGAAGTTCGTGACGAGGGCGAGCCGCGGCCGGAGCGTGCGGCCGGCCCACGGGACCGTGGCCTCGTCCACCTCCAGCAGGCCCACGTCGGCTCGCGGCTCGCCCAGCAGCGCCGTGGTGAGGCCCGACCGGAGGTTCGCCCCGCCCCGGTTGTGGGCCACGCGCCAGCCGCCCGACTCCAGCACCGCGCGGAGCATCGCGGCCGTGGTGGTCTTGCCGTTGGTGCCCGTGACGACCACAACGCCCTGGGGAAGGCGGGCGGCGAGGTGCCGCGGAAGGGCCGGGTCGACGGCGAGGGCCAAGCGGCCCGGAAGGGTGGTTGCGCCCCGCCCGACCAGCCGCAGGATGACGGTGGCGGCGCGGCCGGCCAGCGCCGCCGCGCGGGCGCGGAGAGGGGGGCGGGCGCGAGACCAGGACGGGCGGGCCGGCGGGCCGATCGGGCTCCAACCTCCCCCGGGGCGCCGTGGGCCGGTC
>JAJYVV010000194.1 GCA_021791815.1 Bacillota bacterium
CCGCCACCTCGCCGCGCCGCCAGGCCTCGGTCAGGAGCACCCGGAGGCCGCGGCCCATCGCCGCCACCGCGTCGGCGCGCGGCATGGCGTCGACGGCCCGGGCGGTGCTGCCGGCGGCCGCGGCGATCGCCGCACGCGGGACGTCGGCCACCGGGGCGCCGGGCGCCGGCGGGCGGGCCGCGCAGTCGTAGAGGACCGGGCGGGCGCCCGCGGCGGCGACCTCGGCGGCGAGGTAGGCGATCTCGGCGGCCTTGGTGTCGAGGGTGCCGATCACGGCGACGGGCGGGGGCGCGGCGTGGGACCCTGGTCCGGGCATCCCGCATCCGCCCCTTCTCCGGCGCCCGGGGCCGGCTCAGGCCGGACGGCCGCCCTGCTCCGGCATGGCCAGGCCCTTGAAGCGCCGCGCCTGGTCGCGGATGGCGACCTCGACGGGCAGGCGCTCGATGCTGCTCGCCCCGAAGAATCCGACGACCCCGCGGCACCGCGCCAGCACGAAGGCCGCGTCGTCGGGCTCGGCGATCGGGCCCCCGTGGCAGAGGACCAGGACGTCCGGCCGGACCGCCAGCGCCGCATCGGCCATGGCCTGGACCCGCGCGGCCGCCTCGTCCAGCGTCATGGCCGTGCGGGCGCCGATCGTGCCCTTCGTGGTGAGGCCGACGTGCGGCACGAGCAGGTCGGCGCCGGCCTCCGCCATGGCCCGCGCCTCCTCCGGCGTGAAGACGTAGGGGCAGGTGAGCAGGCCCTGGGCGCGCGCCTCGCCGATCATGTCGACCTCGAGGCCGTAGCCCATCCCGGTCTCCTCGAGACCCTGGCGCAGCGTGCCGTCGATCAGGCCCACCGTGGGGAAGTTCTGCACCCCGGCGAAGCCCGCGTCGCGGACCTGCCGCAGGAACAGGGGCATCCGGCGGAAGGGGTCGGTGCCGCACACGCCGGCGAGCACCGGAGCCCGGCGGGCGACGGGGAGCACCTCGGCCGCCATCTCCATGACGATGGCGTTGGCGTCGCCATACGGCATCATGCCGGCGAGGGACCCCCGCCCGGCCATGCGGAAGCGGCCGGAGTTGTAGATGACGAGGAGGTCCGCGCCGCCGGCCTCGGCGCTCTTGGCGCTGATCCCGGTGCCCGCGCCCGCGCCGACGATCGGCCGGCCGGCGGCCACCTCGGCCCGCAGGCGGGCCAGGATGTCCTCGCGCGACAGGGTCACGGCCATGGGCCTCGGCCTCCTCCCCGCGGGGCGGACGCGCCTCAGGGGACCTGGTCGGGTGGGACGACCCGGCAGGCCGGGTCCGCGCGGAGCAGCGCCTCGGGACCGGGCGGGCTGTACACGGCGATGAGGGTCATCGGGCCCGGGCCCACGTTCCGGGTCTCGTGGTAGACGTCTGGCGGGATGTGGACGGTGTCGCCCCCGCACACGGTGCGGCGCACCGGGCGCCCGTCGCCGTCCTCCACCATCTGCTCGCCCTCGCCGTCCACCACGTACAGGACCTCTTCGACCCCCGGGTGGTTGTGGCGGGCGTGCCCCTTCCCGGGATGCAGCACCACCACCCCCAGCGTGAACCGCTGGGCCGCGGTGACGCGCGGCTCGCTCGTCCAGCGGATGCTGCCCCAGTCGAAGACCTGTGTCTCGACGTCCGTGGAGGACACGAAGCGGGCACCGGGCTGGTCGGGCATGGGGCACCGCCTCCGATTCCTTGCGCTCGGTAACCCGCCCCCGTCGGGGTTCGGCCGCGGCGCGGCGGGCACCTGCCCCGGGGGGAGGGTGGGCGGCCGAAGCCGGCTACGCCCCCACCACGAAGCCCTCCCGCCGCACCGCGGCGCCGAACGCCCCCTCGTCCAGCGCCAGCCCGAAGCCGGGGCGGGCCGGGATGTGGAGGCGCCCGTCGCGAAGTAGGTACGCGGAGGCATCGAGGGCCGGGCACTCCGCGTGGTCCCACTCCACGAACGCGAAGCCGCGGATGGCGGCGGCAAGGTGGCCCGAGGCGAAGTTGCCGTACAGGGCGCCGTAGTGGTGGGGCGCGGACCGGACCCCCGCCGCGTCGGCCTCGCGCCCGACGGCCAGCCAGCGGGAGAATCCCGGCTGCAGCACGTCGTACTGCAGCACCTGGACCAGTCCGCGCCGCGCCCAGTCCATCAGCGGGGGCGCCGCCAGGCCCTCGCCGTCGGCCACGACGGTGGCGAGACCCTCGGCGCGCATCCAGCCCTGCAGGTCCTCCAGCAGGACCGGGTCCTCGTGGAACGGCTCCTCGATCCAGTGCAGCCGCGCCTCGGCCGTCTCGGCCAGGAAGCGCTTCGCGAGGTTCAGGGTGAACCCGTCGTTGGCGTCGGCCATGATGGCGCCCGCGGGCCCCGCGGCGGACCGGACCGCCCGGACCACCGCGACGTCGCGGGCCATGCCCGCCTCGACGGGCAGGTGCCGGGCGCCGCGCCCGACCTTCACCTTGAAGTGGCGGTGGCCGCGGGCCAGGCCCTGGCGGGCCTCTTCGGCCAGGAGCTCCGCCGCCGCGCCGTGGTCCGTGAGGGGAAGGTCGTCGAAATAGAGGGAGGTGTCGTATACCGGCACCGCCAGTGGCCCCGAGCCTTCGCCGCCGAGCAATCCATATACCGGCACGCCGGCCCGGACCCCCGCCAGGTCCCAGAGCGGAAACTCGATGCAGGCCCACGGGCCGGCCGCGCCCGACTCCCGCGAGAAGCCTTCGGCCACGGAACGCCCGACCAGCGCGCGCGCCGCCTCGGGCGTGACGCGGGCCCAGCCGAAGCCCTGCGCGCCGAGGCTGTCCGTGACCCGGGCCAGTGGCAGGGGGATGCGGTCGCCATGGATGCCCAGGCGCGCGTTGCAGCCGGCCACGCGCGGCCGGACCGCCGTCAGGGACGCCCACTCGACGGTGCGGATCGTGGGATGGTCCATGGCCGGAGTGTAGCAGGCACGGTACGGGCCGCGCCCGCCGGGGCGCCGTCAGGCCCGCAGGTCGAAGGCCCAGGTGTGCCAGGTGGCCGGCAGCGCCCAGCGGCCCGGCGGCACGGCCGCCCCAGGCTCGGCCACCGCGACCTCCACGTCGCCGATCCGGGGGGCGCCCGCCGCCACCCACGCCTCGACGAGGAGCTTCCACTCGCCCACCATCGCGGGCGACCCGCGGAGCTCCGCGCGGCCGGCCTCGGGATCCACGATCAGGTCTCCGCCCCGCTCAAGGTCCACGAGGCGGATGTCCGCGTCGCGCATGGCGCCGATCCGCGCGTCGCGGCGGTGCAGCCGGGCGAACAGGCGCAGGCCGTCCGCCGCGCCGGGGTGGCGGGCCTCGGGAGGCACCTCCACGGCCAGCTCCAGGGGGCCGCGGTGGACGATGGGCTCCCAGGCGTCGAACCAGGCCATCCGATCCCGGTGGCGCATGCCGCGATCCCACTCGCCCGGCCCCCCGCCGCCCAGAAAGCCGAGGCAGCCCTCCACCCATGTGCGCGCCTCGGTCTCCGGGACGCGCTGCAGCACCCGCCCGCGGAGGGTCAGGTCGCCGCCGTCGCGCTCCAAGAACTCCAGCCGGACGAGCACCGGGAGGCCGCACACGGCCACGGGGATCACGACCAAGGCGCCCGGCGCGTAGTGGGACCACCAGAAGGGCGAGACGTCCCCCACCGTGGCCGTGGCCAGCACGCGGTCCAGGTGGGCCTCCGGAGCCCCGGCCATCGCCCCGTCGTGGCAGCCGCACATCACCCGGTAGCCCTGGGCGCGGAGGCCGGCGAGGTGGCGGCGGGCCATGGCCGCCACCGCCTCGCGCGGGTCGGCGCCGTCGACCCGACCCTGCCGCCCGACGAGTTGCGCCAGCAACGCGGTGACGTACCCGGTCCCCGACTGCACCTCCAGCACGCGGTGGCCCGGCCGGACGTCGAGGGCCTGCAGCAGCGCCGCGGCCCAGCCGGGGCCCAGGCAGGCCACGGCGTCATGCCCGCTGCGCACCAGGACCGGCGCGTCGCGGTAGGCGGCGCCGGGATCCACCGCGCCGTCGCGGTCCGCCCACCAGCCGCCGGTCGGCGTCCGCCCCGGCTTCTCCGCCACGTTGGGCAGGAACTCGTGGCGCGGCACCGCGCGCAGCGCCGCCGCGACCGCCGGGCTGCCGGCCGTCCCCGCCTCCTCCAGGCTCCGCACCAGTTGCTCGAGGCGCCGGACCATCGACTCCATACCGAACCCCTCCTCGCGGAGGAGGGCCGCGCGCAGGGCGTGCCGGCCCCGGTGCAGGTGCGACTTCACCGTGCCCGCGGGCAGGCCCATTCCGGCGGCGATGGCCGCCACGGGAACCTCCGCCGCGTAGCGCAGCCACAGCGCCTCCCGCTGCCGCGGCGGAAGCGCGGCCAGCGCGGAGGCCACGGCTTCCCGCTCCCACCGGGCCCGCGCCGCCTCCGCCGGGTCGAGGCCGCCGGGCAGGGCCTCCGGCAGCTCGACCTCCGGCCGCCGGCGCGAAGCCGCCCGCAGCGCCTCACGCCGCGCGATCGTGCGCAGCCAGGGCCCGGCGTCGGATCCGGGCGGCAGCCGGTCCCAGGCGCGCCATGCCCGGAAGAGCGCCTCCTGCACGGCGTCCGCCGCCAGTTCCCGGTCGCGCGCCACGGCCAGCGCGGCGCGGAGCATCCCGGCGAGGTGGGCCTCGGCCGCGGCCCCGAAGCCGGCCCCCACGAGCGGTCCCCCTCCGGTCTCCGGAACCCTGCCGGACGCCCGCCGGTTGCAGGGCGCCGGACGGTCCCGGGTCACGGCACGGCCCCGCGCCCGTTCACCAGGAAGTGCACGATGCGGACCGCGTGGCCCCGGCTGGCGGGATGGGCCCCGGCGGCCACCTCCAGTTCCAGTTCGTGGCGACCCGGCGGCAGGCCGTGCGCGAGCACGCGGGCCCAGGGAAGGTGGAGGCCGGGGCTCCACTCCGTATGGAGCTCGCAGTCCCCGCGCCGACACCCGTCGACCGCGAAGGACAGCCGGCCCGCGTCCGGTCCCGCGACGACGAACACCCCCACGGCGTCCCCTTCGAAGGCGAGGCGCAGGGCCGCCCCCGGGCGCCCGGCCTCCAGGACGGGCACGTCGACGAAGCCTTCGCGGACGCCGGCCCCGTCGGACGGCCGCCACCGGCGGTGCAGCACCCATCCCGGACCCGGCCGGGCCGCTCCTGGGTCGACGAGGCATCCCCGGTCGTAGCTCGCCGGGTCGAGGGGCGGCCCGGCGGTCCCCTCGGGGCTCTGCTCCCCCGGAGCGCAGGGGCCCCATGCGTCGTCGAGCAGGCGGCCCACGGCCTCGGCGTAGAGGCGGTGGCCCAGCGGCGACGGGTGCAGGCCCACGAAGTCGCGGCTCCACGTGAGCTCGCCGGCGGCGATCCGCTCGGCGACCTCCTGGGCGCAGTCCGCCGATGGAAGGCCGTAACGCTCGGCGACGCGCTCGTGGTTGGCGACGACGTCCGGCATCCGGCCCGCGCGGATCGCGGCGAGCTTCGGTGGGTCGGCGAAGTGCAACAGGACCACGCCCATCCCCGGATCCACGCGCCGCGCGTGGCGCACGATGCCCTCCATGCCCCGGATCTGCTCGGCGCCGTCGCAGCCGTTCGCCTCGTCGTTCACGGCCGCGTCGACGAAGAGGAGGTCCACCGGGCCGCTGCCGAGCACGTCGCGCGCGAACCGGAACGCCCCGGCGACGGAGCCGAGGGAGGGCACCCCGGCCTGGACGAAGTCGAAGGCGACCCCCGGGAAGCGGCGGCGCAGGTCCGCGGAGACCATGTCCCGCCACCCGGCGGCGGCGGTGATGGAGCCGCCGAGAAAGGCGACCCGGCCGGTCCCCCGCGCCCGCAGGCGCTCGGCGGTCCCGCGCAGGCCGGCCCGCAGGACGAAGTAGTCGTAGCCGAACGGGGTGCCGGGGGAGCGGACCGGCGCGGCCCCGAGGCCCGCGGCGCGCAGGACGAAGCGGACGATCGGCGCGGGGTTGCGCAGGCTGTGCGGGTGGTGACGGCAGAAGGGCTTCCGCAGGACGGCGATGGATCCGCCCAGGGCGCGGTAGCGGCGCTCCACCTCCCCCGTGTTCTCGTCGCAGCACGCGGCCTCGTCAGCCTCCCCGCAGACGTGCAGGAGGGGGATGTCGGCCGCGGCGAGGGGCCCGAGGTTGTCCACCGGGTTGCCGGGCCAGGCCAGCGCCTCTTCCTCCGTCATGCCATAGGCCGCGAGCGCCTTCGCCCAATCGGCGGGGGACCCGGGGCCGCGTCCGCGGCCCGCGGGCCAGTTCCTGAAGTCGCACACGGGGGCGTCCGCGTAGAGGCAGGCGACGCGGTCGGGGTGGCGGGCCGCCCAGTTGTA
>JAJYVV010000195.1 GCA_021791815.1 Bacillota bacterium
CGGCATGCCGCCCCAGTATCCGCCGCTCGCCGCCAACCAGTCGATCCAGATGGAGTCCGCGGTGAACCCGATCCGCATGGTGCTGAACGGCGGGCTGCCGCCCGGCACGGCCGCCAACCCGCGGCCGGGCCCGCGCCCGCTTCGGTTTCGGAACGGGGCGCGCCCCCGGAGGGCCGGCCCGGAGGACGCACCTGGCCCGCGGCGAAAGCCGGCTACGGCCCGGGCCCCCCGGGGCCGGCCCCGCGGCGGCGATCGGGGGAAGCTTCGACGGAAAGCGGCCGCCGGCGTCCCGCACGGTCCGATGCGAAGGGTGGTGGATGGCCTTGCCGTGGCCCTGGAACCGAGGAGCGGCCGGCGCGCCCCCGCCGGAGGATCCCGCCGCCGCCCAGCAACGCCTGCAGCAGGAGCGGGACCGGCAGGAGCGCGATCAGTACCTTCTGGAATCGGGACAGCTTCCCTCGACGGCGCGCGCCCGGCTGGAGTCGCTCGGGGAGCGCGGGCCGGGGGCGCTCGCCTTCACCAGCGACCTCGCGCCGGACGAGGCGGCCCTGCTGCGGCAGCAGGGCTTCCAGGCGATCTGCCTGGTCGGCGGCAGCGCGCTCTACCACGTCGGCTACGCATACGCGTCCGCCTGGCAGGACGTCGAGGTGGCGCAGCTGAGCCAGGCCTACAACGAGGCGACGCGGCTCGCGACGGAGCGCATGGCCATGGAGGCGGCCGTCGTGGGTGCCCACGGCGTCGTGGGCGTGCGCTACACGATCGTGCGGCACGAGTGGGCGGACCGCACCATCGAGGTGCAGCTGGTGGGCACCGCGGTGCGGGGGCCCGGGCCGGCGCCGCGGCAGCCGTGGCTCTGCGACCTGTCGGGCCAGGAGTGGTGGGCGCTGCGGCGCGCCGGGTACGAGGCGGCGGCCCTGGCGTACGGACACTGCACGTGGTTCATCCTCACCCAGATGCAGGACGAATGGACCGAGCAGAGCTTCTCCAACGCGGAGTTGCGCCACTTCTCGGAGGCCCTGGCCCACTGCCGCAACCGGGCGAGCGCCCACCTGCTGCGGTGCGCCCGCGACGCCGGCGCCACCGGTCTGGTCGGTGTCCACATCTCGCGGCGGCTGGACGAGGTCCGGCTCACGGGGTCGGACGAGAACCCGGCGTACGAGCGCGAGCACCACAACCTGGTGCTGAGCATGATCGGCACGGCGATCCGCCGCCGTCCGGACGCGGAGCGGCCGGCCGCGTCGGGCCGGGGCCCGTCGCTCGTGCTGTCCCTGCGCGACGGCCGGCTGGTCCCGGCCGAGTCGATCGCGGAGAGCGATTTCGAGTAGCGCCGCTCCGAGGGGGCCCTCCCCCTCCGCCGGGCGGCGCGCGGAACCGGACAGGAGGCATGGCGGTGGACGAGGATGCGAAGCAGCAGCAGGAGTTCGCGGCCCTACCGGCCCACGCCCAGGAGCGGCTCGCCGAGATGCGCGGCCGCGGCGAGGACCGGCGCCTGTTCACGTCGGACCTCTCGGTCAGCGAGTTCCTTCTGGTGAAGGAGGCCGGGTTCGATCCGGTCGGGCTCGTCGTGGGCAGCTCGATCTACCACGTGGGGTACCAGCGGGCCGCGTGGGCCCAGAACCAGGAGATGGCGGTCCTCACCCAGGCCATGTACCATGCGCGCGAACTGGCGATGACCCGCATGGAGGAGGAGGCCGAGGCCCTCGGCGCCGACGGGATCGTCGGTGTCCGGCTGGAGGTCAGCCACAAGGAGTGGGGCCAGCACGTGGCGGAGTTCGTCGCCATCGGCACCGCGGTGGTGCACCGCGGCGAACCGCGCCGCTTCCGCAACAAGCACGACCGGCCCTTCACCTCCGACCTGTCCGGACAGGACTTCTACATCCTCCTGCGCTCCGGGTACCGCCCGCTGGGCATGGTGATGGGCAACTGCGTCTATCACGTGGCGCAGCAAGGCGTGGGCGCCGCGCTGCAGACCCTGGGCCGCAACGCCGAGATGGTCACGTACACCCAGGCCCTCTACGACAGCCGCGAGCTGGCGATGGAGCGGATGCAGAAGGAGGCCGAAGCGCTGGGCGCCAAGGGGATCGTCGGCGCCGACGTGCACGAGAACAGCCACACCTGGGGCGCCCACGTCATCGAGTTCTTCGCGGTCGGCACGGCCGTCGAGGAGATCTCGGCGGAGCACGTCATCGAGCCCCCCTCCCTGGTCCTGCCCCTCGTGGACTGAGCCCCGCCGCGCGGGGGCGGCACCGGTGCCGCCCCTCGTGCCCGGGCCCGGGAGGAAACCGCGCCGCGTTCGGCGTAGGTCCGGAGCCCCGAGGTGAGCGGGGTGCCCCTCCCATCGCCCGAGGACCAGTTGCGGACCGCCATCGCCCATTTCCAGCGGGATGGCCTCGTCATCATCAAGGACCGACCCGGAGGCGTCGCCGACCTCGTCGAGCGGTGGGCGGAGGAGCACGGCATCCGCACCGAGCGACGGGAGCGGACGCTGGGTCGCGCGCGGCACTGGGAGATCCGGCGGCGGTGACGGCAGGGCTCACCCGCTTCCGCTTCCGGCTGCCGGACCCACCGCCCGGGCCGGACCCGTGGGCTCCGGCCCAGGAGATCGCGGCGGAGCTCGGGCTCCCGCCGCCGGCGGCGCGCCTCCTGCAGGCCCGGGGCGTGCGGGGCGCGGCCGAGGCGCGGGCGTTCCTCGACCCGCCCGCTCCGCCCGATCCCTTCCGGTTGGCGGGCGTCGGCGAAGCGGTCGGGCGCCTCGGGCGCGCGGCCGCCGCGGACGACGGGGTCCTGGTCTACGGGGACTACGACTGCGACGGCGTCTGCTCCGCGCTGCTCGCGGCCGAGGCCCTGCGGGCGTGCGGCATCCGGTGCGCGGTCCACCTCCCGGGCCGCGCCGACGGATACGGCATGCGCGCGGACACCCTCCCGGCCCTGGCCGCCGCGTCCCGTTGCCGCGTCGTCCTCGCCGTGGACAACGGCGCCACCGCGCACGAGCCGATCGCCGCGGCGCAGGCCGCCGGCCTGGACGTGGTCGTGGCGGACCACCACCAGTGCGACGCCACGCTGCCGCCGGCGGCGGCGTTCATCAACCCGGTGCTCGAGCCCGGAGGCCCGTTCGCGGGCCTGGCGGGCGTCGGCGTGGTCTGGGTCCTGGCCCAGGCCCTGGCCGCGGCCCTGGGGCGCGCCGTGCCGCCCTCCTGGGACCTCGTCGCCCTGGGCACGATCGCCGACGTGGCGCCCCTGCGCGGCCCGAACCGGTACCTGGTGCGGCGCGGGCTGGCGGCGATGGGGGCGCCGGGCGGGCGCCCCGGGGTCCGCGCGCTGCTCGCGGCGGCCGGCGTGGCGGAGGGCGTCGTGCCCACCGCCCGGGACGTCTCCCACGGGATGGCTCCCCGCTGCAACGCGCCGGGCCGGCTCGACCGCCCGGACGCCGCGTACGAGCTGCTGGCGGCCCAGACGCGCGCGGAAGCCCTGGCCGCCCTGGTGCCGGTCGAGGAGTGCAACCGGGCGCGCCAGGCGCTCGCCGAGCAGGTCCTGGCCGAGGCCGAGGCGGAAGTCGCGGCGGCGGGCGGCGCGGGCGCGCGCGCCGTCGTCGCCGCCCGCCCGGGATGGCATCCGGGCGTGGTCGGGGTGGCGGCCGCCCGCCTGGCCGAGCGCCTGGGCATCCCCGTCCTGCTCGGCGCCATCGACGACCGCGGCGTGTGCCGGGGCTCGGGGAGGGGGCCCGAGGGGTTCGACCTGACGGCCGCCCTGCGGCGGTGCCAGGACTTGCTCCTCCGCTTCGGCGGGCACGCGCAGGCGGCCGGCTTCGAGTTGGAGGCCGCCCGGCTGGACGCCCTGCGCTCCGCGCTGGCGGCGCTGGCCCCGGACCTCGGGCCCGAGGGCCGCCCGCGCGAGGAGCGGCTCCTCGACGGCGAGCTCGGGGCGGCCGACCTCCGCCTCGGCCTGGCGGCGGCCCTGTCGCAGTTGGAACCGTTCGGCGCGGGGAATCCCGAGCCCCTGTTCCTGCTGCGCGCGAGCCTCCTCCGCGACGTGCGCGGGCTGGGCCGCGAGGAGCGGCACGCGCGGTTCCACATCGCCCTCGGCGAGCATGGGGCGGGCCGCGCGGACGCGGTCGCCTTCGGCCTCGGGGCCTGGGTCGACGGCCTGGGCGCGGGCTGCCCGTTCGACCTCGTCGTGCGCCCGGAGGTCGACCGCTACCGCGGCCGAGAGGCGCTGCAGATCGTCGTCGTCGACGCCGCCCCGTGCGGCGGCGACTGGCGCCCGTTCCTCGCCGCGATGCGCCGCGGCCTGCCGCGCCGGCACCCGGAGCGGGAGGAGCTGGCCGCGGCGTTCCGCGCCCTGCGCCGCATGGCGGGAGACGGCCAGGAGCTCCCCCCGGAGCCCGCCCTGCTGGCGGCGTTGGCCCCCCACTGCGGGGGCGGCGAGGAGGGCGCGCGCTCGGCCGTGCGCATCTTCCAAGAGGTCGGCCTCGTCGACAGCGCCCGGCGCCTCCGCCTGCCGCCGGGGGGCGGCAAGGTCGACCTGAGCGCCAGCCCGCGGTTCCAGGCGGCGGAGGCGGCGCGCCGCGCCGTGGCGCTCCTGGAGGCCGAGGGTCCCGCGGCCCCGGATGCCGACCGCCGCAAGGGGGACGGGGCCGCGGGCCTCGTCCGGGGAGCGCCCCGGGCGGTCACGGGCTGACGGAGCCGGTCCGTGGTGGCCCCGGGGGGCCGGGCGGCCCCCCGGCGGACAGCTCGTCGCGCAGCGCCCGGTACCAGGCCACCTTCTCCGTCCACGGGAGGCCGCTGCGCCCGCTGGGCGAGGGAAGGACGAAGTCGCGGACGCCCGGGACGGCCGGCGGCGCGGCGGGCCCGTACCCGGGTGGGTCGCAGCCGGCGACCGCGCGGTACACGCCCTTGCCCGTGTATGCGGCGAGGGTGGGGCGGAAGCGCGCCAGCCGCTCCCGCACCGCCCGGGCGCCGGCGGCGAGTTCGGCGGCCGCCAGGTCGCCCGCGGACGGCGTGGGGCGGGCGACGACGTCCGTGAGACCGAACCCCAGCGCCGGCATGCCGCCGTCCTGGTCGGGCCGAAGGCGCACCGGCGTGAGGCCGGCGGCGTGGAGCAACTCCCAGAAGCGGTTTCTGGGGTTGGCGTAATAGTGGCCGACCTCCGCGGCGCGGGGGCTGGGGTTGAAGCCGACGAAGACCGCGCGCAGCCCCGGGGCGAGGATGGGGGGCCAGCCGGCGCCGGTCTCCACCGGGTCAGGCCCGCCCCAGCGCGCGCGCCACTTCCCGGGCATGGTACGTGATGATGGCGTCGGCCCCGGCCCGCCGGATGGCCGTCAGCACCTCGGCGGCCAGAGCCGCCCCGTCGGCCCACCCCGCCGCGGCGGCCGCCCGGACCAGCGCATACTCGCCGCTGGTGTTGTAGGCCACGAGGGGCACGCCGGTCCGCGCGCGCACGGCCGCGATGACGTCGAGGTAGGCCAGGGCCGGCTTGACCATGACGAGGTCGGCGCCCTCGGCCAGGTCGAGGTCCACCTCGCGCAGGGCCTGGCGCCCGTTGGCGGGATCGAGCTGATACCCGCGGCGATCCCCGAAGGCGGGCGCGGAAGCCTCCGCGTCCCGGAACGGGCCGTAGAACTGGGACGCGAACTTCGCCGCGTAGGCGAGCACGGCGACGTCGGCGTGCCCGGCCGCATCCAGCGCGGAGCGGATGGCGCCCACGCGCCCGTCCATCATGTCCGACGGCGCGACGACGTCCGCCCCGGCCGCCGCGTGCGACAGGGCCGTGCGCTGCAAGAGCGGCAGCGTGGCGTCGTTGTCCACGCGCCCGTCGCGGACCACCCCGCAGTGGCCGTCGGCCGTGTAGGCGCAGAGGCACACGTCGCTGATGCGCAGCACGTCGGGGGCCGCCGCTCCGATCGCCCGCAGCGCCTCCTGCACCGCGCCGTCCGCGGCCCAGGCGGCGCTGCCTTCGCCGTCCTTGGCGCCCTCCGGCGGCTGCCCGAACAGCAACACCGCGCGGACGCCGTCCGCCGCCGCGGCGCGGGCCTCGGCCGCGGCTTCGTCGGGTGAGAGATGCATCTGGCCCTCGAGCGACGGGATCGGGCGCCGCACCCCGCGGCCCGGGACCACGAACAGCGGGTAGATGAGGTGGCGCGCCCGCAAATCGGTCTCGCGGACGAGGTCGCGCATGGTCAGACCACCTCCGCCTCGGCTGCCTCGATCGCCTCGGCGATCAGGTGGTGGTGGATGGTGTCGTCGAGCTCGGCTGCGACGACGAGCTCTGCCGCCTCGACGACG
>JAJYVV010000196.1 GCA_021791815.1 Bacillota bacterium
GCGGCCGGCTTCGGGGCCGGCGGCGCCGCGGCATACGCGGTGGTGTTCGCGTTGGGCTGGGCCGCCTTCCGCGTCCCGCTCGCGCTGCCCGCCCGCATCCCGCTGCCCGCGGGCGTCGGGGGTCCCAAGGCCCGCGGCGGGGCAGGCCGCCCGGCGGCATGACGGGGGGCGCGGGCCCCCGCGCCCCGCTCACCGCTCCGGGCCGGGGTAGCGGTGCGCATGGGACAGGGCGGCGAGAAGGACGCCGATCCACCCGAGCAGCGCCCAGGCGACGAGGCCGGGCCGGTCCTTGCGCATCGCGATGCGCGCGCAGAGCAGCAGGGGCACCACGAAGAGCCCGAAGAGGATCCCGATCCCCACCACCATGCCGATCACGGCCACGGGCCGCGCCTCCCGGGGGTCACCGTCTCCACGCCGCGCCGC
The DNA here is from genome assembly GCA_021791815.1 of Bacillota bacterium. Lineage (GTDB taxonomy): Bacteria > Bacillota > Sulfobacillia > RBS10-35 > JAJYVN01 > JAJYVV01. Next base: position 424 of record JAJYVV010000196.1, read on the forward strand.
GGGGCCGCGCCCCTCGGGCAGGGATAGGCGCGGCCGCGGCGCTGTACACATGCCCTGGCCGCACCGGGCGGCCCGTCCCGCGGAGCCGCCGGCCGGGACTGGGGGAACGCCGCATGCGCGTCGCGCTGGGCCGCTTGGCCGCGGTCGGGTGGCGGGTCCGCCTGCCCAGGCCCCGCTGGTTTCGTGCCGCGGTGGCGGCCGCCGCGTGCGCCGTGGCCGCCTTCCTGTTCGGCGTCGGCGTGGGCGGCGTGGCCGCCGCGGGCCCGGGGGTGCGGCAGGTCCGCTCGGTCCCCGTCGCCTCGCGGACCATCGCGCTCACGTTCGACGACGGGCCCGATCCGACCTATACGCCGGCCATCCTCGCCGAGCTGGAGCGGTATGGCGCCAAGGCGACGTTCTTCGTCATCGGCCAGGAACTGGTCCGCTATCCGGCCATCGGGCGCGCCGAGGCCGAGGCGGGCATGGAGATCGGCAACCACGGCTTCCACCACCTGGTCCTTGCCGGGCTCGATCCGACCGCCATCCGCAGCGAGGCCCAACCGGTCGAGCGCGAGATCACGTCGATCACCGGCAACCGGCCCACGCTCTACCGCCTGCCCCGCGGCCGGGCCAGCGGCCGGGCCCTGCGCGCCCTGGCCGACCTCGGGTACACCACCGTGAATTGGAGCATCGACACGCGCGACTGGACCGGGCGGAGCGCCCAGGCCATCGCCGCCCAGGTGCTGGCCGAGGCGGAACCGGGCGCCATTGTGCTCCTGCACGACGGGGGCGGCAACCGCCAGGCCACGGTGCAGGCCCTGGGGATCGTCCTGCCGGCCCTCCAGGCCCGCGGCTACCGGTTCGTCACGGTCAGCCAGCTGCTCGAACTGGGCCAGCCGCAGGGGGCGACCGCGTGACCCCGGGGCCGGGCACGCGACGGAGGCCGGGGGAAGGGGAAGCGACGCGTGCAGCCGGCCAGCATCGGGCCCGACGCGGCGGACCGGCCCGCGCCGACAGAGCTCCGCGGGCTGCGCGCCCTCGTGACGGGCAGCGCCACGGGCATCGGGCGCCGGATCGGACTCGCCCTCGCCGCCGAGGAAGTGCACGTCGCGTGCAACGACCGCGCGAGCCGCGGCGCGGCCGGCGGCGCGGCCGCCAGGGCCCGGGCGCACGCGGTCCGCGCCGTCGCCCTCCAAGCCGATGGCGCCGCTGCCCGGCAGTGCCGCCTCCTCGTCGAGCGGGCGGCGGAGGCCCTGGGGGGCTGGAGATCCTGATCAACAACGTCGGCGCCGATGCATGGATGCCCCTGCCGCGGCATCCGCCCGAGGGCTTCGACGCGATCCTCGCCGGCACGGCCGGCGCCCTCCGCACATGCGGCGCGCACGGTTCGGGCGGGTGGTCAACCTCGGGGCCGCGGGCGCGGAGAACGCGATGGGCGGCCGAAACGAGGGCCCCCACATGGCGGGAAAGGCCGCCGTGGTCAGCTTCACGCGCACCTTCGCCATCGAGGACGCGGGGGACGGTGGGACGTCTAACGCGGTGAGCCCCGGCATCGTCGACCGGCGGGAGATGGACCGCGCGGAGGCCGGCCTGGTGCGCGATCCGGAGGTCCCGGTGGGCCGCCGGGGCTGCGGGTTGGACGTCGCCGACGCCGTGCTGGTCCTCCGCCCGCCGGAGAGCTCGTTCATCAACGGCGCCGTCGTGACGGTCGCGGGCGGATTCCGGGGCGATCGGGAAGGATGCCGCCCGGGGCTGCCGGCCGGACCACGGGAGGTTGGGGCGCGGGCGGCCCGAACAGGGCCCAGCCGAGGGGGGACCCCGGTGCCAGGCCTGCGCGCCGTGCTCTTCGATCTGGGCGACACGATCATGCGGGAGGAGACCGAGGAGAAGGACGAGACGCGCACCACGCTCCGCGCGGAGCTGTTCCCGGGCATGGCCGAGCTGTTGCGCGGCCTGCACGGGCGCGGATATCCGCTCGGCCTCGTGGCCGACACGCGTCCGGGCACCTACCGCAACGTCCTCGGCCAGCACGGGCTGCACGACCTGTTCGGCGCGTTCGCCATCTCGGAGGAGCTCGGGACGTCCAAACCCGATGCCCGCATGTTCGTCCACGCCCTGCGGGCCCTGCGGGTGCCGGACGCGGACTGGCCGGCCGTGGCCATGGTCGGCAACAACCTGAGCCGGGACATCCGGGGGGCCAACGCCCTGGGCCTCGTTTCCGTGCACCTCGTGTGGAACGCCCGCTACCCGACGGAGCCCGCCGGTCCCGACGAGCGCCCCCGACACGTGGTGCGGTCGGCCGGCGAGTTGGATGCGCTGATCCGGCGCTTCGAGGAGGACGGGACGGACCCGCCCACGGAAATGGCAGGCGGGCGCTGAGGGGAGACGGGCGTCCCCGCCCCGGTGGGGCCGGCGCCCCATGCCGCTTCAGCCCGGCGCGAACGGCAGGCACAGCAACCCACCGAGCGTCCACGTTCCCCGCGTCCGCGCCATCCCGGCGCAGGGAAGTTCGGCGCGCCGCGAGGCACCTCAGGAGCACACGCGCCTCGAGCCCGGCCCCCGCGCGCACGCCACGCTGTGCAGCTACCCCCCGTTCCCGATCCGCCGGCGCTCCGCATCCACCTCCTCGAACCACGACTCCAGCGCCCGCAGGAGGCGCGCGGCCCGCTCGGGCTGGGCGCCCGCCAGGTCGCAGCGCTCGTAGGGGTCCTCCGCGATGTTGTACAGCTGGGGCGCAGGGGGCGGCGGCACGAGCCGCGCGGGCTCGGGCCCGCGCCAGATATCCGCGAAGCCCTCCGGCTCCGCCTTGATGCGCCGGTCCATGGCCGCGTCCTCGGGCGAGAGCCGCATGGCCTCGGCGATGGCCGGCCGCAGCAACTTCCAGTCCCCGTCCCGCACGGCGGCGTTCGAGGCGCCGACGGGGGTGTACCGGTTCCATTGCCAGAACCGCGGGGGCGCCGCCCCCGCCGGCTCGCCGCGGAGCACGCCGAGCACGCTCCGGCCGTCGAGCGGCAGGCTTTCCCGCGCCGCCGTCCCGTTTCCCAACCCCGCCGCCTCCAGCAGCGTCGGCACCCAATCCACCATGTGCACGAAGGCGTGGCTGCGCCGGGGCCCGGGTGGCAGGCCGGCGGGCCAGCGCACCACCGCCGGCACGCGGATGCCGCCCTCGAACACCGTGCCCTTCTGCCCGCTGAGCCAGGCGTTGAAGCGCCGGATGGACAGGTCGCCCTCGCCCGAGAGCTGCGGCCCGTTGTCGCTGGTGAACAGGACAAGGGTGTCCTCCCGGAGCCCCGCGCGCCCCAGGGTCTCCAGGATGCGGTCCACACCCTGGTCCATGCGGCGGATCATCGCATACAGGACGCAGAGGCCCGTGTTCAGGCGCCCGAGCGCCCGGAAGTGCTCGATGTCCGGTTCCGGCGCCTGGAACGGGAAGTGCGGCGCGTTGTACGCGACGTGGAGGAGGAAGGGCCGGGCCCGGTGGCGCCGGATGAAGTCGCACGCGGCGTCGGTCAGCACGTCCGTGAGGTACCGCCCGTCGCCGCGCCGCACCGCGCCGCCCCAGTCCAGCCGCCAGTCGTAGTAGTCGCTCCAGCCGCCGCGGAAGCCCACGAACTCGTCCCAGCCGCGGGCCGTGGGGTGGTACGCGGGGTCGATGGCGCCCAGGTGCCATTTGCCGACGAGCCCGGTCGCGTAGCCGGCCGCGCGGAAGCGGTCGGCGATCGTGCGCTCGCGCAGCGCAAGGCGGTCGAGGCCACGGGCCTCCAGGGTGTCGACGGCGCCGGTGCGGTGGGCGTAGCGGCCGGAAAGCAGCGCGGCCCGCGACGGCGCGCAGACCGGTGAGCCCGCGTAGTGCTGCGTCAGGCAGGTCCCTGCGGCGATCAGGCCGTCGATGGCGGGCGTCTGGGGCGAGCCGTCGCCGAAGGCCCCGAAGTCCCCGTAGCCCATGTCGTCGGCCAGGATGAGCACGATGTTCGGGCGCCGCGCCGCCATGGGCAATCCCTCCCGCCGGATCCCGGGCCCGCGCGACCGGCCGGGGGCCGTCCTCAGGCGCCGGGCAGGGCGGCCCCCGGCCCGCCCAGACGCTTCAGGGCGCCGCGGACGAGACGCACCGCCTCGCCGGCCTCCGGCACACGCAGGAGCGCGCACAGCCCGAAATACAGCCCGGCGGCGGCCGCCGCGACCGCGACCAGCGCCGCCGCGGCCGGCAGCCATCCGGCGCCCCCGCCGAAGAGCGCCTCGACGTGGCCGTAGGCCAGGGCGGCGGGGACGAGGGCGGCCAGGGCCGCGACCGCCATGCGCGCCGTCCGCGAGAAGATCTGGCGGCCGCCCAGCAGCCCCATGCGCCGCCGCAGCCGAAGGGCCAGGAACACCGCCGCGCAGGTCCACCCGCTCGCGGTGCCCAGGGCGAGCCCGCCCTGCCGCAGCGGGTGCAGGAGGATGAAGTCCAGGACCACGTTGACGGAGACGGCCAGGAACCCGCCCAGCATCGGCGTCCGCGTGTCCTGCAGGGCGAAGAAGGCCCGGTTCAGGTAGTCCTGCCAGCCGTAGCCGAAGGTGCCGAGGGTCAGGAAGGCCAGGGCGAAGGCCGTGGCGCGGGTGTCGGCGGCCGTGAACATGTGGTGCTGGAACAGCACCCGCACGAGGGGTGTGCGCAGGCTGAACATCGCGATCGTGACCGGGACCGTGACGAAGTTGACCAGCGTCAGCCCGCGCGCGAACGTCCGCCGGAACGCGGAGAGGTTGGCCGCGCTCCCAGCCGCGGACAGCGTCGGATAGAGCACGGTGGCGATGGACATGCCCAGGATCGAGTACGCGAGGAGCTGCAGGCGGCCCGCGTAGGTCAGGTCGGAGAGCAGGCCGCCCCCCAGGGACTGACCCAGGGCCCGGTCCACGCCGATGCCGAGCTGCTGCGCCAGCGCGGTCACCGCGGCCGGGGCGGCGAGCAACGCCATCGCGCGCAGGCGGGGATCCCGCGCGAAGTCGAACCGCCACCCGACCCGGAAGCGGGCCCGCCGCAGCGCCGGCAACTGGAACAGGTAGGTGGTGAGGGTGCCCACCAGGCTGCCCCAGGCCACCCAGCGGATGTCCCCGCCGGCGCGGCTCCCGACGAAGATGGCGGCCACGATGATCAGGTTCTGGGGAATGCCCATGGCGGCGTTGGGGCCGAACACCCCGCGCACGTTGAGCACGCCGCCCACGACCCCGGACCAGGCGTAGAAGAGGATCAGGGGCGACATGATCCGCACCATGGTGATGGTCAGCGACCGCTCGGGGCCCTTGTCCGGCAGGTTCATCAATGTGGCCGCGACGCCCGCGCCGAGCTCCAGCACGACGACGATGGCGGCGACGGCCACCGTCACCGCGCCGTTGACGCGCGCGGCGAAGACCTCGGGATCGTCGCCGCCGGCGTCCAGCAGTTTGGAGAAGGTGGGGATGAACACGTTGGTGATGGCGACGCCCACCGCGGCGAAGAGGGTCAGGGGGAGGTAGGAGGCGAGGAAGTAGGCGTTGGTGGCGGGGCCCGCCCCGAACTGGCGCGCCAGCACCGTGTCGCGCAGGAATCCCAGGATCTTGCTGGAGAAGCTGGCGACCGCCACGATCGCGCCGGCCCCGCCCAGGGCGCGGGCCGTGCGCCGCGCGGCCGCGCCCGGGGGAGGCGCGCCACGCGCTCGGCGCGTCGCCGGACTTCGCCAGCCAGGCGCCGATCGCCGCCCGGCTCTGGGTGGCCTCCGGCCACGCGCCGGTCGCCTCGGTGGTCGCC
>JAJYVV010000197.1 GCA_021791815.1 Bacillota bacterium
GGCGGCCGGAGCGCCGCCCGCGCGGCGGCGGCCGCCGCGGTGTCCTGGCCGCGCGCTTCGACGGGGGCCGGCCAGCGGCGGAGCGGGGGGGGCATCGCCGGCTGCCACCAGCGCCGGAGCAGCTCCCGGGCGGCGGCGACGGCCGGGACGGCGATGAGCGCGCCGCCGAAGCCCGCGACCGTCCAGCCGGCGAAGACGGCGAGGATCACGGTCAGGGGGTGCAGGCCGACCATGCCCCCGGAGATGCGCGGCACGAGGAAGTTGCTCTCCACCTGCTGCGCCGCGATGAACGTCAGGAGCACCCAGACGACGTGCGGGAACGGCTGGGCCAGCGCGATGCCCACGGGCAGCACGCCGGCCAGGATCGGCCCGATCGACGGCACCAGTTCCATGATGCCCGCGATCAGCCCGAGCAGCGCGGGGTAGGGCAGGCCGAGCAGCGCCATCGAGATGCCGATCAGGACGCCGAACACGGCCCCGACGATGATCTGGCCGCGGACGTACTCCGCGACCACCGTGCCCAGGATGCGCCCCACCTCCCGCGCGCCGGCCTGCCACCGCGCCGGCAGCACGAGGTAGGCGTGGCGGCTCATCGCACCGCCGTCCAGGATGAGGAAGAAGGCGATCACCAGCGCCAGCACGACGTCCGTCGTGACGCTGGCCGCCGTGGTCAGGACGCTGAGGCCGTGCCGCAGCGCGGAGTTCGTCGCGCCCTCGACGGCCGCGCCGAGGTCGATGTGGACCCCGGCCCGGGCCAGGTCGGCCTGCCAGCGGGTGAGGAGCGCGTTGGCGTACGCGAACTGCTGGGGAAGCGTGCTCTCGAGGTGGCTCGCCTCGCGCTCGACGGTGCCGGTGAGCCAGGCCACGATCAGGACGAAGGGCGCGAGCAGGAGGAGCACGACGGCGAGCGCGGCCAGGGGGCGCCAGCGGATCGCGCGGTGGATGCGGTCGGCGAGCGGCCCGAGCAGCGCGGCGATGATCGCGCCGATGGTGGCGACCACGACCACGGGCGCCAGCGCCCGGAGGACGCGCCACACGAGCCAGAGGACGGCCGCTCCCGCCAGAATGGCCAGCAAGGTGTACAGCCAGGTCAGCACCCGCCGCTGATCCGCCGTTGCCGCCCCCGCTCCGTCCGGGCCTCCCGCCTCCGAGGTTCCCAGCCCGCGCGCCGCCGTATGCGCCCCAGGCCGCGGTAGGGTTCGCCGCGGCGCCGCGTGGCCCTCCGTGGCTCCTGGCCGGCCGGGAGCACGTGGACTCAGTCTATGAACAGATCGAAAGTAGATCTTGACTCGGTACAGAATCCGGCGTAGGGTGCGGGCATGGCGGACCGCGACGCAGACGATCCGGTGAGCCTGTTCCGGCGCCACGGGCTGCAGGTGACGGCCCAGCGGCTCGCCGTGCTGCGCGCCGTGTCGCGCCGGCCGCACGGCACGGCCGACGAGATCGAGGAGATGGTGCGGGCGGAGATCGGCGCGGTCTCCCGCCAGGCGGTCTGCGACGCCCTGGGGGCGCTGACGGAGGCCGGGATCGTCCGCCGCATCCAGCCGGCCCGGTCCCCGGCCCGGTACGAGGACCGGGTGCGGGACAACCACCACCACCTGGTCTGCCGCGGGTGCGGACGCACGGTCGACGTCGACTGCGCCGTGGGCAGCGCGCCCTGCCTCCGGGCCGCGGACGACCACGGGTTCGCGATCCTGGAGGCCGAGGTCATCTATTGGGGACTCTGCCCGGACTGCCGGGCGGCGACCGGGACGGGCGGACCAGGGGAGGCGGCACGTTGAACGGGGACGAGGGCGCGAGGGCGGCGGCCCGGGGCGCGGCGGCGGTCGCGGAGTGGTGGCCCGGGCAGCCCGACCTGCGCCCGCTCGGCCGCAACGGGCCGCTCATCGACCCCATGGGCCCCGGCTTCGACTACGCCCGGGAGTTCGCCACGCTCGACCTGGCGGCGGTCAGGGCCGACATCGGCCGGGTGATGACCGACTCGCAGGAGTGGTGGCCGGCCGACTACGGGCATTACGGGCCGCTGTTCGTGCGCATGGCCTGGCACAGCGCCGGCACATACAGGGTGCACGACGGCCGGGGCGGGGCCGCGTCGGGGACGCAGCGCTTCGCCCCGCTGAACAGCTGGCCCGACAACGCCAACCTGGACAAGGCGCGCCGCCTGCTCTGGCCCGTGAAGCGCAAGTACGGCCGCAGGCTCTCCTGGGCCGACCTGATCGTCCTGGCCGGCAACTGTGCCCTGGAGGCGATGGGGCTGCGCACCGTCGGCTTCGGCGGCGGGCGCGTGGACGTGTGGGAGCCCGAGCAGGACCTCGACTGGGGCCCCGAGCGCACCTGGCTGGGCGACGCGCGCCACACGGGCTCGGGCGGCCTGGCGCCCCCGTACGGGGCCACGCAGATGGGCCTGATCTACGTCAACCCGGAGGGGCCCGGCGGCAGGCCGGATCCGGCCGCGGCCGCCCGCGACATCCGCGAGACGTTCGCCCGGATGGGGATGAACGACGAGGAGACGGTGGCGCTCATCGCCGGCGGGCACACGTTCGGCAAGACGCACGGGGCGGCGGACGCGGCGCGGCACGTCGGCCCCGAGCCCGAGGCCGCGCCGCTGGAGGCCCAGGGCCTGGGCTGGCGGAACAGCTTCGGGCGCGGCGCGGCGGGCGACGCCATCACGAGCGGCCTTGAGGGCAGCTGGACGGACGCGCCGACGCGATGGGACAACGGCTTCTTCGACAACCTCTTCGGCCACGAGTGGGAGTTGGAGCGCAGCCCCGGCGGCGCGTGGCAGTGGCGTCCGCGCGACCGGTCGGCGGACGGGACGGTGCCGGACGCCCACGACCCCGCCCGGCGCCACGCGCCGCGGATGCTGACGACGGACCTGGCGCTCCGGGTGGACCCGGACTACCTGCCCATCGCGCGCCGCTACCACGAACATCCGGACGAGTTCGCCCGCGCCTTCGCCCTGGCCTGGTTCAAACTCACGCACCGCGACATGGGGCCCGTGGCCCGCTACCTCGGACCGGAGGTCCCGCGCGAGCAGCGCATCTGGCAGGATCCGCTGCCGCCACCCGCGCACCCCCCCCTGGACGAGGCGGCGATCGCCGAGCTCGCGCGCGGCGTGCAGGCCTCCGGGCTCTCCGTCTCCCAACTGGTCGCCGCCGCGTGGGCCTCGGCCTCCACCTTCCGGACCAGCGACCGGAGGGGCGGCGCCAACGGCGCCCGCGTCCGCCTCGCCCCGCAGAGGGACTGGGAGGTGAACGACCCGGCCCGGCTCGCCGCGACCCTGGCCGCGCTGGAGGGCGTTCGCGCCCGCTTCGCGGCGGCCGGCGGGCACGTCTCCCTGGCCGACCTGATCGTGCTCGGCGGCGGGGCGGCCATCGAGCAGGCCGCCGCCCGCGCCGGCCACCGCGTGCGCGTGCCGTTCTCCCCGGGCCGGGTGGACGCCGGACCGGAGCACACCGACCCCGCGTCCTTCGGGGTCCTGGAGCCCGTGGCCGACGGGTTCCGCAACTACCTCCGCGGCCCGGGCGGTCGGCGCGCCGCCGACCTGCTGATCGACCGCGCCTGCCTCCTCGGCCTGACGGCGCCCGAGACGACGGTGCTGCTGGGGGGCCTGCGGGTCCTGGGCGCCAACACCGGGCAGGTCCCCCACGGGGTCCTCACCGAGCGCCCGGGCGTGCTGTCCAACGACTTCTTCGTGCACCTGCTCGACATGGACACCGTCTGGACCCCGGCGGGGCCCCTGTATGAGGGCCGCGACCGCCGGACGGGCCGCCTGCGCTGGACCGCCACCTCGGTGGATCTCCTGTTCGGGTCGCACGCGCAACTGCGGGCCATCGCCGAGGTCTACGCCTGCGACGACGCCCCGCGGAAGTTCGTGGATGACTTCGTCGCGGCCTGGGTCAAGGTGATGAACCTGGACCGCTTCGACCTGGGGCCCGGCGCCGCGCGGTGAAGGGCGCAGAGGAGGGGGCCGGGGCGTGCGCTGCTACGTCTGCCTGGACCGGTCGGGACGCCTGGTGGAGGCCGTGGCCGTGTGCCGCTTCTGCATGGTGGGACTCTGCGCGGAGCACCTCCGCGAGGAGGAGGGCATCCCCGGCCCGGCGGGGGTGAAATCGCACTGCGGGCACCGCCCCGGCCGTCGCCGACCCGGCCCGGCGCCCAGCTAGCCGTTGACACCCCGGCGCCCCCACCGTAGCATGGGCGCAAAGCCGCACGTTCACCCGGAATTGCGGCGCGCGGTTCGCGCGGGGCGCGGAAGGGCGGTTGGGCGCGCGATGTACATCTCCACCAAGGGCCGGTACGGCACCAAGGCGCTGTTCGAACTGGCCCTGCACCAGGGGGAGGGCCCGCAGGCCCTGCGCGAGATCGCGGAGCACCAGGGCCTGTCCGAGCATTACCTGGAGCAGCTGGTCGGGCCGCTGCGCAAGGCCGGCCTGGTGCAGAGCGTGCGCGGCGCCCAGGGCGGCTACGTCCTGGCGCGCGACCCCGGCACCATCAGCGTCGGCGACATCCTGCGCGTCCTGGAGGGACCCGTGACCCCGACCGAGTGCGCCCTGGAGAACTTCGACTTCGCGCGGTGCTGCGCCAATCCCGGCGTCTGCCCGGACCGGGACGTCTGGATCAAGGTCCGCAAGGGCATCGAGGAAGTGGTGGACCACATCAGCCTGCAGGACCTGGTGGACGACTGGCAGCGCAGCCACGAGCGCTCGCCCATGTACTACATCTGACCCGGGCCCCCGGGGGCCCGGGCGGGGGAGGGCCGGGCGGGTGCCGCAGCGGGCCCGGGTCTACGTCGACTACGCCGCCACCGCCCCGCTCCGCCCCGAGGTCGCCGAGGCCATGCGGCGCGTCGAGGCGGAGGCGTGGGGCAACCCGTCCAGCCCCCACGCGGTGGGCCGCCGCGCCCGGTCGGCCGTCGAGCGGGCGCGGGCGGACGTCGCCGGGCTGCTCGGCTGCGCCGCGGCCGGCGTGATCTTCACCTCCGGCGCCACGGAGGCGAACAACCTGGCGGTCTTCGGCGCGGCGGGCGCCGCGCCGGAAGGCCGCCGGCACGTCGTCGTCTCGGCGGTCGAGCACCATTCCGTCTTGGAGCCGTGCCTGGCGCTCGGTCGGCGCGGTTGGGCGGTCGACGTGGTGGCGCCGGAGCCGGACGGCCGGGTCGCGGCCGAGCGGATGGCCGCGGCCCTCCGTCCCGAGACCGCGCTCTGCGCCCTCATGCTGGCCAACAACGAGGTGGGCGCGCTGCAGCCCGTGGCCGCGGTGGCGGCCGCCTGCCGCGCCGCCGGCGTCCCGCTGCTCTGCGACGCGGTGGCCGCGGCGGGCCGGGTGCCGTTGCGGGAGGCCGCGGCGCACGCCGACCTGGTCACGGTCTCGGCGCACAAGATCGGCGGGCCCCAGGGCGCCGGCGCCCTGTGCGTGGCGCCCGGGTGCGCGCTGGCCCCGGTGTGGCGGGGCGGGCGCCAGGAGCGGGGGTGGCGGCCCGGGACCGAGAACGTCGCCGCGATCGCCGGCTTCGGCGCGGCGGCCCGGCTGCTCCGGGAGGAGGAGGCGGCGCTCCTCGCGCGGCTGCGCGCGCTGGACGCGCGCCTGCGGCGCGGCGCCGCGGCCACGGCGCCGCAGGGCCATGCGGCGGGCCCGCCGGATCCCGCCCTGCGCGTCCCGGGCCTGCTCACGCTCGCCTTCCCCGACCTGGACGGGGAGGCGCTGCTGGTGGGCCTCGACCTGCGGGGCGTGGCCGCCGGATCGGGCGCGGCCTGCACCTCGGGAAGCCTGCGTCCGTCCCACGTGCTCCAGGCCATGGGCCTCCCGCCCCAGGCCTGCCGCTTCCCGGTGCGCCTCTCCCTCGGTTGGGGGTCGGCCGAAGCGGACGTGGACGCCGCCGCGGCCGCCCTGGGCGAGGTGGTGGCGCTGCAGCTGGCCGCGCGGGGCCGGGCGGCCGGGGGCGCGGGAGCCCCGGCGGGGTGGCGGGCCGGCGCGCGGCTTTCGGGGCCGGGATCGCGTGCCTCCTCGCGCTCGGATTCGCGCTCTGCGCGCTCGCCGGCTGCGATCCGGAGCGCAGCAAGCGTCACGGAAATCCAAGTAAGATCGTGACGTTGACGCCGAGCGCCACCGAGATCGTCGCGGCGCTCGGGGCCACCGGTC
>JAJYVV010000198.1 GCA_021791815.1 Bacillota bacterium
GCTGCACATCACCACCATCGCTGCCGCGTGCCGCCACCTTGGCCGCCATTCCCACACCGTCGCCACGATCCTCGGCGTCTGACGATCCGTGCCCTGCCGCATCCCGGCGTGCTCCGCCGCCCCGCGCGCCGCCGCGGCCACTTCCCCTGCCCGCCGGCAGCCAGACGCGGCCCAAGCTCGCCCGTCACGCCCTCACCGGCCAGTCGCTCCCCACCCAGCCCCGCTCATCCGGTCCACGACTTTGCCGTCAACGTGCTGCCGCCGCCGTCGGCCCTTGACACCCTCCAGCACCTCGTACCGCTTGCCGTCGTCCGGGGTGCGCCGGAGGTCCTCATAGCAAAAACTGCCCCATACTGTCGCGTGGTTGGGCACCGCCACGGCGCATCGCCTCCGCCGCCATGATGCCCGGCCGGCCGCGGTGGAGCGACGGGCGCCTGCGGCGAGCGGAACGCCACGGCGTTCGCACCTCGGCCTTATACCGCCGGTCCACCCCCCGCGCCGGCCCCTCATGGCCGGTAGGCGGGATCGACCACCCGCGAGCCGTCGGCTGGGAGGCCGCCCGCGGCGACCTCCCGGCCGGCGCCAGGGTCCGACGACCGGCCCCAGTCCAGCGCCCCGCCCCGGAACCGTCGCATCACGTGCGCCCGCGAATCCCGGTGCCCACACCGTCCGTCTCCGCCTCGCCCAGTCCCGCGCAGCGCAGCCGCCCGCCCCCGCGTCCGGACAGGCATCCCGCCCGGACGCGCCGCGGCCGGCCCCACCCGGGCGAGGACAATGGTCCACGGGGCGCCGTGCATCGGGTCAGAAGATCCCGAGGACGCGGAAGGCGACCGCCAGGCTCCGTCAGAACCGCTGCCGGCCGTCTTCAGGCGCATGGGGTTCAGGTTGCCTCCGCCGCTCGGGAGGGTGAAGTGCCGGCGCTCGATGCGCCGGGGTCCACGTACCGACGGAGGCACGGTGCGGGCGGCTCGGCCGTCTCGACGGGGAACGTGGCGAGCAGGAGCCAACGCACCGGCCGCTGATCCTCCGGCGCGTCCACTTCCTCCACGAGAGCGGCGTGAACGGGCGCCGGCCACCGTGCGCCGGCGGGCGGAGAGCCACGGCCACGACGTGCAGGGGGGCCGTGAGCCGTCGGCTTGTCGGCCCGATGCGGGGGACGGAGTCTCCGGTGGTGGAATCGCAACGCGGTTCGGCCTGGGCACCGCGGTGGCGCACCCGGGACGGCACCCGGGTGCCGGCGCCCCGGACCCCTGCGGACGGCCGTTGGGCGCGCTTCCGCCTCCCTTCCGGTGGCACCGATGGCGCCGCGGGCCGACGAGGGGTGCCGCGGCACCCTTCGTCGGCCCGTCCTGGCGGCCGTCGGCGTGGTGTTCGGACCAGCGGTCACGGAGCGACGCCGGAGATCCGGCCCTGGGCCCAGCTTGGCCGCCGCGCCGCAGAGTGCCCACCGGTCGAATCCCCATCGCGCCGCCCGCCACGCCACAGCTCGCCCGAAAACGCCCGTCGCCCATGCCACCATGAGCGCATAGCATGCCGCAAGGACGGCGCCACCGGCGAGCCTCCTGCCGCTGCCGCGCCCGGCGGCGCACGGGACCGCGCTGGGCGGCTCCGCCCCGCACCCGGCTACGGTGGCGGCCTGCGGGGTGGAAGGGGCTGGGAGCCGGCGGGCCTCCGGGGCAAAAGGCATGCCCCGCGCCACTCGTGGGCCCGCGCGGTTGCGACGCCGTCCCAGGCGGCGAAGGGCGCTGGGATCGCCGGGCGGGACCGGCCGGGGCCGTTCGGCCACGCGGCGCGGCCCGGTTGGCCATTGGCCGCTGCGCCGGCGCCGTGCTTCACTGCCTCGACCGATCGTCGCCGGATCCAGCCGGCGGCGCTGGTGGCGTCGGCGCATGGCGGTCCACCGCCCGCGCCGCGCACCACCGCTGGAACCACGGCCATTGGGCGCCGATGCGCCGGTCGGCCGTCGGAGGAGGGCACCGCGTGCCTGGCGGCCACGCGCCCGGGACTGCCGAGCGGGACCTCGACGACCGCCCGCTGGTCGTGGTCTGGGAGGCCACCCGCGCCTGCGCCTTGGCCTGCCGGCATTGCCGCGCCAGCGCTCAGCGCCGCCCCGCGCCCGACGAGCTCACGCCGGCAGAGGCGCGGGACCTGCTGGCCCAGATCGGCCGCATCCGTCCGCCCGTGTTCGTCATCACCGGCGGGGACCCGCTGGAGCGGGCCGACCTGTTCGAACGGATCGCCGAGGCGGCCGCGATGGGTCTGCGGGTTTCCCTCGCTCCCAGCGTCACCGCGCGCCTCCAGCGGCAGACCGTGGCCAGCCTCGCCGCCCTGGGCTGCGCCGGTATCCAGCTCAGCCTGGACGGCGCCGACGCGGAGACCCACGACCGCTTTCGCGGGTGTCCGGGCACGTTCGCGCGCACGATGCGGGCCTGCGGGTGGGTCCGCGAGGAGGGCATCCCGCTGTCCCTTGGCACTACAGTCTCCACCCACAACGCCGACCAGTTGGATGAGCTGTATGAGCTGGTCGGCAGCCTGGGCGCGGCGCGTTGGGACCTCTTCTTCCTCGTCCCGGCCGGTCGCGCGCAAGCCGGCGAGATGATCCCGCCCACGCTCGCCGAAGCGGTGATGATCTGGCTGGCGGCGGTGAGCACGGACGCGCCGTTCGCGATCAAGACGACGGAGGCGCCCCAACTGCGGCGCGTGCTCGCCGCACGGCGCCCGGACCCGAACGGGCGACCCGCGGTCGGCGACGGCAAGGGCTTCGTCTTCATCGCGGCCAACGGCGACATCCGCCCCAGCGGCTTCCTTCCGCTGGTGGCCGGGAACACCCGCCGCGATGACCTCCTGGCGACGTATCGCCGCGATCCCCTGTTCCGGGCCCTGCGCGACCCGGACGCCCTGACGGGCCCGCGCTGCAGCCAGTGCGGCTACCGCCGCACCTGCGGCGGCAGCCGCAGCCGCGCGTATGCGGTCTACGGCGACCCGCTCGCCGACGACCCGCTCTGCGCCCACGTCCCGCCGTCGCCCGCACCGTCGGCGTCCGGCGGTGTGCCATGCTGAACCTCACGCGCCTGCTGGGCGCGCCGGCGGCGCCCGGGGACGACCTGCGCTACGACCCTCGCATCCCCCAGGCCGGTCGGGGCGCCCTGCCCGACCGGGGTCCGGTGGTCGTGTGGAACTGGACGCGGACCTGCAATCTCGCCTGCGCCCACTGCTACGCCTCGGCCGTTCGTGGCCGGGCACCGGGCGAACTGGCCACGGCGGAAGCCGAGGACCTCCTGGCCGAACTGGCGGCGATGCGCGTTCCCGCCCTACTGCTCTCCGGGGGCGAACCCCTGGCGCGCCCGGACGCCCTCCACCTGCTCGGGGCGGCCCACGGGCTCGGACTGCGCTGCACCCTCTCCACCAACGGCACGCTGATCGATGACACCCGCGCCGACGCACTGGCCCAGGCCGCCGTGACCTACGTCGGCGTCAGCCTCGACGGGCCGCCGGACGTGCACGACGCCTGGCGCGGTGCCCGCGGCGCCCACGCGGCCTCGCTCGCGGCCATCCGGCGGCTGCGCCGCCGGGGGATACGGGTCGGGCTGCGCTTCACCCTCCACCGCGCGAGCATCCCGCACATCCGCTACCTCCTCGACCTCGCGGAGGGCGAGGGCATCTCGCGCATCTGCTTCTATCACCTGGTCCCCATCGGGCGCGGCGAGAGCCTGGGCGACCTCGGGCTGAGCCGCGCGGAGGCGCGGGGGGCACTGGAAGCTCTGCTGGACCGTGCGGCTGCGCTGCTGCATGCGGGAGGCGGCACGGAGATCCTCACCGTCGGGAACCACTCCGACGGCGCCTTCGCCTACCTCTGGATGCGGCGGCACGCACCCGACCGGGCCGCGGCCGCGTTGCGCCTGCTGCGGCGGAACGGCGGCAACCGGTCCGGGGTGGGCATGGTCTGCGTGGATCCGACCGGGGGGGTGCACCCGGATCAGTTCTCGTGGGACGTCGATCTCGGCAACGTGCGGCAGCTGCCGTTGCGGCGCATCTGGGACGGAGGCCCGGCCGCGCCGCTGCTCGACGCGTTGCGCAGCCGCCGGTCGAGGATCACGGGGCCCTGCGCCGCCTGCGCCTGGTTTCCGGTCTGCAACGGCAACCTCCGAGCCCGGGCCGGCGCGGCGGGAGACTTCTGGGGTTCGGACCCCGCGTGCGTCCTGTACGACGACGAGCGCAACGCGGAAGGCGTCCGGGAAGCCCTCGGTTCATGAGGGGGCGCCCGCGCCGAGCCCGTGGCACGCGGGTGTGGCGCCGCGCGTTCCGCGAGTCAGAGGTCGCCGTCCCACTGTACGACGTCGGCAAGGGGTGCCTTCGCTCGCGCGAGGCGCTGCGCGGAGGGCCCCGCCCTCCGGATCGCGGCGGGCGGGCCCCGAAGCCCCCGGAAGACGACGGGCGGAGGCCGCGGCGGCATCCGCCGACCGGGGACGAACGGCCACGGGGCAGCCGTCTCGCCCAAGGAGCCCTCCGTCCGACGTCCGCGCGGGGAGGGGGATGGCCATCGGCGCACCGCGCCGCGCGCCGACCCCGGGGCCATCGTCCGGCGGGCCCGGAGGGATGCCTCGTCCGCGGGGATGGCTCGCCGTCCGTTCCGCGGTGACCCGACGCCCCGGCCCTTGTCGCCGGCACGCGGGGTAGGCCATACTGCGGCCATGCAGCCGTAGTCCGTGCGCCACCTGGGCAGACCCCGCGAACCCAGCCGGCCGTCGGGCCGGTGTGGTCGTGGGCGTCTCCCCATCCCCGGCACACTTCATAAGGATCATTCTCGCCATCCACGGAGGAACGCCTTGGCCTTCGTTCTTCGCGACCACCGCCCGGGCGACCGTGGCGCCTGGGAGCGGCTCTTTGCGGTGTGCGCCGCCCGCGACGACTGGCCGGTTGCCCACATCGACGGGAGGTCAGAGCCCCATCGGGAGTGGCCGCACGTGGACCTCGTCGCCGCCTGCCCCGCCGGCCTGCTGGGTTGGATCGTCGGCGACGTCATCCTCGAGCCGGACGCGGCGGGGAAGGTCGTGCCCCTCCGGCCGTGGCAGGGCTACGTGTTCGCCATCGCCATCCATCCCGCGCACCGGCCGGGGGCATCGGGCGCGCGCTGCTCGCGGCAGCCCTCGATCGCTACCGCGACCCGGGCTGCGCGCGCGTCGAACTGTGCACCGCCTCCCAGGACGCCGGCCGTTTCTACCTCGCCTGCGGCGGCCGGCTCATGGCCGAGCGTGCCCACGACCGCCTCCCGGCCGACTACGAGTGGTGCTTTCCGGGCGGGTCGGCGCGCACAGGGGGTTGACCACGGGGGCAGGCGCAGCCGCGATCACCGGGCAGAGAGCGCCGCCGGCACGGAGGGGCTGTGCGCGGCCTGCCCGGCGCTCGACGGCGGCTCGATCCACCACGCCCTCGGCAGGGCCGGCGCGGCCCGCAGCGTTCCGCGCGTCGAACTCGTCGCGTGCCGGGGCGCCGACGCCCCCTTTGGGGCGTGATCGGGCCAGGGGCGAGGCGGCGGCGCTGCGGCCCTGGGCAGGGCTTCGTCCTCGCGATGGGAGTCGCTCCGGCCTTCCGTCGGGGGGCGGGCAGGGCTCTGTTCGGGGCCGCTGGGGCAATACCGAGATGCGTGCGCGTCGAGCTCGGGGCGGTCTCCCCGGCGACCGGGCGCTTCTATGCCGCGTGCGGCGGCGCGCTCACGATGGAACCGGGCCATCCGCGGGACGGCGCGCCGCGGCGGCTCCGGGTGGCGGCTCGGATCGGCGAGGCGGCGGTCCCGCCCGCGCGGGCGCGGCGCGGGCCGGCCGCCCTCCTCACAGCCCCGCCCGCTTCAAGCGGTCGAGGAGGCCGCGCCGGCCGGCGTACGCCGCCCGCAGTTCGGCCATCCTGCGGGAGAAGGCCGGCAGGGTCCCGTTCCGCGCGCTCAGGGCGCGCAGGTCCTGCAGGAGGCGCACCGCGGCGTCGTAGTCGGACGCCCGCTTGGTCGCGATCCGGGCCTCGATCTCCCCCCAGGCCGCCCCTTCCCGGGGCGCCAGCAGATCCAGGCGGAGCGCCTGGGCCTGCTCTTCCTCGCGGCGCCGCCGGTCCTCCTGCTCGGCC
>JAJYVV010000199.1 GCA_021791815.1 Bacillota bacterium
CCGACTGCGGCGCCAGGGCCGCGCCGGCCCGAAGCCCGCCCGCACCGACCGCCGTGGAGGCGTGGGTGAACCGGATCGTCTGGCGCGACGAGGGCGGGGGGACCACCCCAGTCCGCCGGGGCGCTGGCGCCATGGTCAGGAGGCTGAGCAGGGCTCCCAACGCGGTGGCCGGGCCGTTCTCGGGCAAGGTGGGGACGGCGTAGGACGGGAGGTCCGGGGCCCGGAGGCCGTCCGCCCAGAGCGCGGTCCACAGGCCCGCGGGGCCGCGGCCCGCCAGGGCCTGGTCCCAGCCCACCGACAGCCACAACGCCAGGGCCGGGCCCGTGTCCGGCAGGCCCGTGTCGAGGGGGGGCGCGCCCTGCTCCAGATTTTGCTGGGCCGCCACCGCCTCGACGAAGGCGTTCCAATCCCACTCGGCGACCCGCGGATCGTCCCGCCGCCACCCCGGGAGGAGGAAGCGGAAGCCCTGGCCCGCCGTCGGGACCGCCACACCCTTCCGCACGAGGAGCAGAAGCGGATCGTAGAGCAGGGGCAGCGCCACCTGGCGCCCCCCGACGGTCCACGGAACGGTGCTGATCTCGTCCCCGGCGGCCGTCAGCGCCGCGACGACCGGAGAGAGGTCCCGCAGGCGGCCGGCGAGGGCGGGCAGCAGGCCCGGCGCGGCGGTCGCCACGACGTCCGGCAGCGGCGCGGCGGGCGCGGCGACCCAAGGCCGCCAATCGGCGGAGGCATCCACCCGGACGCGCAGCGTCGACCCCGCGCTCTCGATCGCGGCGGATAACTGCTGGAGCACATAGCCGGTGCCCGGCACCCCGGCCAGCGCCACGACGAGGGCAGGGCCGCGCGCGGGACCGCATGCGCCGAGCAGGGCCGCGCCGAGCGCTCCGCCCGCGGCCCCAAGCGCCGCGCGGAGCATGCTGCGCCGCCGGAGGTGCGGCGGGTGGGAGGGACCGACCGGGCGGACCCCGATCCCCGCCACGGGCAACGTCGCCGCCCGCCCCACGCCCGGCGCCCCCCGGGAAGCGCTTCCTCCTGCGGGGAAGCAGTTCCTCCCATCGGGGCCCCTACGGCGGAACGATCGTCCAGGGCTCGTGGGGATTGCACCGCGGCCGTCGGGCGATCTCGCTGCCGCCGCGGCCGGGGAGTTCGTACTCCGCGAAGTGGGCATCGAGGCGCGCGCCGAGCGCCGCGACCGCAGCGGCGAACGCGGGCTCGTCGATGCGGTTCGCGGTCTCGCGGGGGTCGGCCCGCAGGTCGTACAGCTCGTCCCCGAAGTGGCCGTTGGGCCCCGGGTAGCGGCGGATCAGCTTGAGCTCCGCGGTGCGGATCATGCGGGCGTTGCCGTACTCGCAGAACTGGGCGTCGCGCCAGGCCGGGGCCTCCCCGCGCAGCAGGGGCAGGAAGGACCGGCCCGGCGAGTGGATCTCGGCCGCCGCCTCGGGCGGCGGCTCGGCGCCGCCCGCATCCAGGAGGGTGCGGAAGAGGTCGCAGTGGTCGACCATCGGCTCCAGCACGCGGGCGGGGGCGATGGTACCCGGCCAAGAGAAGAGGCTCGGCACGCGGATGGACTCCTCCAGGAAGTTCTGGGGGATCGTGGCGTTGCCCTTGCTCACGAGGCCGTGGTGGCCGTTCATGTGCCCGTGGTCCGCCGTGTACACGACGAGCGTGTCGCCGCGCGCCCCCTGGCCGTCGAGCTCGTCCAGGACCCGACCCACCTGCTCGTCGACGAAGGACACGGCGGCGTAATACTGGGCCATCTGCTCGCGCGCCACGGCAGGGTCGCTCGGCCAGCGCATCCACGCCGTCCCGTGGCAGGGCGCCGGTTCCTCGCGCGGGACCGCGGCGAAGGCGCAGCCCCGGTAGGAGGCGGCGAGGCGCTCGGGCTGGTCGCGCAGCGGGGTGTGGGTGCAGACGTATCCGACCACCAGGAGGAAGGGCCGGTCGCCCGGTCGGCTCCGCAGGAACTCGATCGCCCGGTCGGTCAGGAGGGGCGCCTGATACCCCGACGCCGCGACGGGCCGGCCCTGGTCCGAAAACCGCTGCGCCCCGAAGTGCGGATACTGGTTCATCTCGTAAGAGAACCAGCGGTCGAAACCGGGCCGCGGCCGGGCGTCGCGGGCGCAGTGCCACTTGCCCACCAGCCCGGTGTGGTAGCCCGCGGCCTGCAGCAGCTGTCCGATGTTGGGCTGGCCGTCGATCCCGGGGTGGGTCTGCCCCTCCTGGTCCCAGCGGAGCCAGTCGTGGATGCCGTGCTGCGAGGGCAGCCGCCCCGTGAAGAAGCTGGCGCGGGCGGGCGAGCAGACCGGACAGGGCGTGAAGGCGTTCGCCATCCGCACGCCGGTGGAGGCCAGGTGGTCCAGGCTGGGGGTGCGGATCTCGGGATTGCCGGCGCACCCGGCGGCCCAGTGGCCGTGGTCGTCGGTCAGGAACACGAGGAGGTTCGGTCGCCCGCCCGCCACTGCATTCCCCTCCGCACGCCGGCTTCCCCGGGGCCCCGCCAACCCCTTCCCGCCTCCGGCGCGAGCGGCCGCGGCAGGAAGCGCGGCCCCGGCCGCCAACGCGCGCGGCGATGCGCCGCAAGGGGGCGCCCGCCGTGGCCGGCCCGGGATACGCGTACGACCTGCGCCGCGCCGCGCCGATCGCCCGCTGGGACGAGGCCCTGCCGCTCGGCAACGGCCTCCTGGGGGCGCTGATCTGGGGCGACGGTGAACCGCTGCTCCTCTCCCTGGACCGGGCCGACGTGTGGGACCTGCGGCCGGTGCCGGAGTGGGACAGCCCCGACTGCAACTATGCGACCATGCGCCGCTGGGTGCGCGAGGACCGCATGGACGACCTCCACCGCCTCTACGCGCAGCCGTACGACCGCCGCCCGGGCCCGACCAAGATCCCGGCCGGGCGCATCGCCGTGGGCTCGGGGCCGGTGGCCGGCAGCCGGCTGCGGCTGCGCGACGCCTGCGCGCAGGTGGCGCTGGCCGACGGACGCCGCATCGAGGCCATGGTCTGCGCGACCGCCCCGGTCGGCTGCCTGCGCCTCCTCGGGGGCGGCGCGGCGCCGCCCCTCGAGGCGGTGGCCCCGGCGTACGCCGGCCATCCGGGCGCCATGCGCGACTCGCTCGCGGGGGGCGCCCTGTCCGCGCTGGGCTACGGCCCGGCGGAGGCCCGGGCCACCGGCGACGTCCGCGGTTTCCTGCAGCGCGCATGGGGCGGCTTCGCCTACGCGCTCGCCTGCGCGGCCGGCGACGGGCCCGGGGGATGGACGGCCGCGTGGAGCGTCGCGGCCGCGGCGGACGAGTCGGATCCTTGGGACGCCGCCGCCGCGGCCGTTCGGGACGCCCTGGCCCGCGGGTGGCCGGCGCTGCACGCAGCCCACGCCGCCTGGTGGGCGGACTACTGGGCCCGTTCGGAGCTCCGCGTGCCGAACGGCGCCATCCAGCGGCAGTGGTGGCTCGACACCTACAAATTCGGGGCCGCCGCGCGGCGCGGCGCGCCCCCGGTCACGCTGCAGGGGGTCTGGACGGCCGACGAGGGCCGCATCCCGCCGTGGAAGGGCGACTACCACCACGACCTCAACACGGAACTCTGCTACTGGCCGTGCTACGCCGGCAACCGCCTCGAGGGCGGGCTCGGGTTCCTGGACTGGCTGTGGGAGACGCGGGGCGCGGCGCGCGAGTGGACGCGCTCGTTCTGGCGCCTTCCGGGCCTGAACGTGCCGATGACCGCCGACCTGCTGGGGCGGCAGATGGGCGGCTGGGAGCCATACGCCTTCAGCGCGACGACCGCCGCGTGGCTCGCCCACCACTTCTACCTGCACTGGCGCTGGAGCCGCGACCCGGCTTTTCTTTCGGACCGCGCCTACCCGTACATGGCCGAGGTGTGCGTCTTTCTGGAGGCCGTGACGGAGGTTGGGCCCGACGGGCGGCGCTTCCTGCCCCTGTCGGCGTCCCCGGAGATCTTCGACAACCGCCGCCAGGCGTGGATGACGCCCACCACGAACTACGACCTGGCCCTCCTGCGCTGGCTGTTCGGGGCGGCGGCCGAGGCGGCCGCCGCGCTTGGGCGGGACGACGACCGCGCGCGGTGGAAGGCGGCGCTCCGGGGGCTGCCCGACCTCGCGCTGGCGCCCGACGGCCGCCTGCTGGTGGCGTCGGACCTCCCCCTGCCCGCATCGCACCGGCACTTCTCCCACCTCATGGCCATCCACCCCCTCGGGCTGATCTCGTGGGAGGGCGGAGCGGCGCAGCGGCGGACGATGCTGGCCTCCCTGGACGAACTGGACCGCCTGGGTCCCGCGGGTTGGTGCGGCTACTCCTACGCCTGGTATGCGAGCCTCGCGGCGCGGGCCCGCGAGGGCGGCCGCGCGGAGCGCGCGCTGGAGGTCTTCGCCCGGGCCTTCTGCTCGCCGAACTCCTTCCACCTCAACGGCGACCAGACGCGTTCCGGCTTCAGCGCCTTCACGTACCGGCCGTTCACGCTCGAGGGTAACTTCGCGGCCGCCGCCGCCGCGCAGGAGATGCTGCTGCAGAGCCACGGCGGGCTCGTCCGGGTCTTCCCCGCGGTCCCCGGGCCGTGGGCGGACGTGGCCTTCACGACCCTGCGCGCGGACGGGGCCTTCCTGGTCTCTGCCCGGCGGGAGGGGGGCCGGACCGTGGAGGTGCGGGTGCAGGCCGAGGCCGGGGGGGCCCTCGAGATGGAGGACCCGTTCGAGGGCGAGGCGGTGCAGGCCCGCGGGGACGGCGCAGGCGCCGTGAGCCGCGGGCCCGGCCGAATCTCGGCCCAGATGCCCCGGGGGTCGGAGCTCGTCTGGCGCCGCTGAGGTAGGCGACGAGGCCCCGGAGGCGGTGGCCGTCGCGGGAGGGCCTCGCCTCGTTCCGGGCCAGCCCTGGCCCCCGCCGCCGCTCCTCAAGTGCCCCGCCCCGCCTCGGGCGCATCCAGCTGAGTGCCGCGCGGGGTGCGGTCGGGCGTTCGCCGTCCCGGCTTCACGGCGGCGCTTGGGCTGGGCGGCCTTCCGCCGCAACCGGCGCACTCGCCCTGGACGCCGGCACTTCGCCGTGGTCGAGGCGGGTTCGTCCCTCGTCCCGGGGGCGACCCCGGCCCGGCGCCTTCGATTTCGCCCGTATTCGAGGCTCTCACCCAAGCCCTCATGGGGCGCGTCCCCATCTCGGCCGTGCTGCCTCAGGCCGCCCGGGACCTCCACCCGGTGGCGGCCAGCGGCGCGGCCGGGCGGGTAGCCGCCGGCGGCCCCGCCCCGAGGCGGTCTATCCGGGCAACCGTCCGGGCGCCGGCGCCTCGCCCGCCGCCGCCCGCAGGAGCGCCTCCAGCGACGCGGGCACGGCATCGTGCGCCAGCAGCACGCGCCCCGCAGGAAGGGGCTCGGGCAGAGGGAGACCGATCAGCAGGTGGCAGGCCCCTGACCCCGAGTCGAGCGAGAGCCACCGCCCGGCGCCGTCGTGCCGCAGCCGCGCGCCGGGCCACCGCTCCGTGGCCGCGCGCCGCAGGGCGCCCGGCGTGGCGCGGGAGAAGCCGATCTCCGCGGGGCTCGCGACCACGGGCCCGGGCCGGACCAGGGTGACCGCCGCGGCGGCGATGCGCCGGGCGAGGAGGGCATCCGACGGGCGCGCCAGGAGATGGGCCGCGGCCTCCGGGTCCGGAGGCGGCAGCCGGTGCAGGCCCCCCGCCCGCTTGCACCGCAGGACGGCCTCGACCGCGCCCGCCAGCCGTCCGTGGGGCAGGCCACCGGCGGAGGCGGCCGCCGCGAGCGCGCCGGCGGCCGCCTCCACCGCCGCGGCATCCGGGGCCGCGAGCACGGCGTCCGCCCCGCAGAGCAGCGCCTCGACGGCCGCGGGCCCCGCGGACGAGCCCGGCGGCAACTCGGCGAGGATCGCGCCCTCGAAGCCCAGGCCGCGGCGCAGCCAGAGGGCGATGGCCCCCACCAGGCCGGCGGGCCATCCGGCCCGCGCCGCGACGGCCGGCGACGGCAACACGATCGCCCCCGCCGCCGCGCGGGCGACGGCGGCGAGCACGCGGAGG
>JAJYVV010000200.1 GCA_021791815.1 Bacillota bacterium
ACCCGGGCCTCGGCCCTGCGCCTGCGCGCCGCCTCGGAGCCGCCGCGTGCGGCGCCGACCACCCCGAACACGATCGCCGCCACCACCACGGCGACCAGGAGCCACACGCCGATCACTCGCGTACCGTCCCTCTCCCGCGTCTCGGGGGCCGCGGGCCCATCGCGCTGCGCCGCGCGCACCATGCCCGGGGCGGGCCCGCCGCCCCTGCTCGCTGCGCGCGCCGCGGCATCGGCAGACGGGCGCGGCTTCGCCGGGCGCGGGTCGCGCTCCTGCCACGCGCGGCGACTTTCCCGCGGGCGCCCCGTGGGCGATAATGGGCCGCGCCCGACCCGGCTCGCGCGCGTGCGCCGTGCCCGCATCGGCCGGCATCCCTGCCCGAGGCTGCGGCCGGCCGAGGCGGAGCCCCCGGCCGGCGGAAGGGACGGCGGCTCAGGTGGACGAGCCCACGCGGGGCCCGCGGGCCGGCGCCCCCGCCCTGGACCGCGCCGCGTTCATCCCCAACCTGTTCGACCGCATCGCGCCCCATTACGACGTGATGAACCTGGTCATGACCGCCGGGGTCTGGCGCGTCTGGCAGCGCGCGTTCCGCCGCCACGCCGGCATCCCGCCCGGCGCCCGGATACTCGACGTCGGGTGCGGGACCGCCGAGCTCTCGCTGCTGCTCGCCGCCCTCACGGGTCCGGCGGGCGAGGTCGTCGGCGTCGACGTCTCGCCGCGGATGCTGGAGGTCGGCCTGCGCAAGGTCGCCGCGGCCCGGCCGGCGGCCCGCGTGCGGCTGCTCGAGGGCGACGCCCTGGCGCTGCCGTTCGACGGCGGTGCGTTCGACGCGGCGGCCTCGGCCTTCGTCATGCGCAACGTCGCCGACCTGGGTCGCGCGCTGCGCGAGATGCACCGGGCCGTGCGTCCGGGAGGCCGGCTGGCCATCCTGGAGCTGAGCCACCCGCCCAGCCCGCTGCTCCGCATCCCGTACCTGTTCTATTTTCGCCGGGTGCTGCCGCTCCTCGGCACGTGGGCCGCCCGGGCGGGCCTGCCCGTCGCGCCGTATGCCTGGCTGCCGAAGTCGCTGGAGACGTTTCCCGCCGCGGAGGCCTTCGCGGCCGCCATCCAGAGCGCCGGGTTCTCGGACGTCCGCTTCCGGCGCCTGACCGGCGGCATCGTCTGCCTGCATACCGCGCTCCGGGCCTGACCCGCCCGCCGCGACACGCCCCGCGGCCGTTTCCGCTTGGAGGGAGGGCGGTTTGCCCCTGTCCCGAGGGAGGATTACAATCGGCTGCGGCCGCCCGCGCCCGAGGCCGCGCCGAAGGGACAGGATCCGATTGCACCTGCTCCTGGTCGGCATGGATCACCGCTCCGCGCCGCTGGCCGTCCGCGAGCGGTGCACCTGGCCTCCCTCGGAGACGGCGGCCGCCCTGGCGGCCTTTCGCGGCGGGGACGTCACGGAGGCCGCGCTGCTCTGCACCTGCAACCGCACGGAGCTGTATGCGGCGGCGCTGGATCCCGCGGCGGCCGCGGCGCGGGCCGCCGCCGTTTTCGGCGCCCGGAGCGGGCTCGAGCCCTCGGCCGTGCGCCCCCTGCTGTATACGGTCGTGGGCGCCGGCGACACGCTGCGCCACCTCGCCCGGGTGGCGTGCGGCCTGGATTCCCTCGTGCTCGGTGAGACGCAGGTCCTCGGCCAGGTGAAGGAGGCCTACCAGCGCTCGGCGGAAGCCGGCATGGTGGGTCAGTTGCTGCACGGCCTGTTCCACCAGGTGCTCTTCTGCGCCAAACGCGTCCACAGCGAGACCGCGCTCGCCGCCGCGCCGGGGTCCGTCGGCGGGGCGGCCGTCGAGCTGGCGCGCCGCACGCTCGGCGGCTTGGAGGGCCGGCACGCCGTGCTGCTCGGCGCCGGCGAGACCGCCGAGATCGTCGCCCGCCGCCTCCACGAGGCGGGGTTCGCCCGCATCGACGTGGTCAACCGCACGCCGGAGCGCGCGGAGGGACTCGCGGGGACGGTCGGGGGGGCCGGCCACGGCGCCGGGGACCTCCCCGCCCTGCTCCACGCGGCGGACGTGCTGATCACCAGCACCGCCGCGCCCGGGCCGGTCGTCCTGCCGGAGCACGTGGCCGGGAGGCCGCCGGACCGCCCCCTCCTGATCGTCGACATCGCCGTTCCGCGGGACGTCCACCCCGACGTGGGGCGGATGGCCGGCATCCGGCTGCGCAACATCGACGACCTGCAGGACGTGGCCGCGGCCGGCCGCGCCGCGCGGTCGGGCGAGGCCGCCGCCGCCGAGGCGATCGTCGACGCCGAGGTCCGGCGCTTCGACGCGTGGCTGGACGGGTTGGCCGTGGCTCCCGTGCTGGCCGCGCTCGCCGAACGCATGGAGGGCATGGCGCGCGAGCAGGCCGAGCGCGCCCTGCGCCGCATGCCCGACCTGGCGGAGCGGGAGCGCGACCTGGTGCGCCAGCTGGCCCTGGGCGTCGTCCACAAGGTTCTGGACACCCCCCTGCGCCGGGCGCGCGACCTGGCGATGGTGCCGGGCGGCTCCGATCGCGTCCGCGCGCTCTCGGACCTGTTCGGGCTGGACCTGCCCGCGGCCGTCGGCCTGCCGGGCGGGGAACGGGGGGCCTGAGGTGCAGGAGCACTACTTCCCGGCCTTCCTCGATCTGCGCGGGCGGTCCGTCGTCGTCGTGGGCGGCGGCGAGGTGGCGCGGGGCAAGGTGCTGGGCCTGCTGCCGTGCGGGGCGGTGGTCCGCCTCATCAGTCCCGACGCGCATCCCGACCTGCGGCGGCTGGACCGGCGGGGGACGATCCGATGGGAGGGCCGCCCCTACCGCCCCGGCGACCTCGCGGGCGCGTTCATGGCCATCGCGGCCACCGACGATCCGGCGCTGAACGAGGCGGTGTACGACGAGGCCGTGCGCGAGAAGGCCCTCGTCAACGTGGTCGACGTCCCCGACCGGTGCCAGTTCGTGTACGGCGCCGTCATGCGCCGGGGCCGGCTCCAGGCCGCGATCAGCACGGGCGGGGCCGCGCCCGCGCACGCCGCGGCGCTGAAGCGCGACCTCGCCGCGCACTGGGGGCCCGAGCAGGGCCAGCTGGTGTCCGCCTACCGGCGGCTGCGGCCCGTCGTGCAAAGCCGCATCGGCACCGTCGCCGGGCGTAAGCGCTTCTGGCTGGACCTCGTCCGGCGCAACCCCGCCCTGCCGCTCCTCCGCGCGCGGGCCGGACGGGCCGCCGTCGACGGGATGCTCGCCGGGGAGGTCGACCGCTGGGCGGCCCGGGAAGGGGGGGCGCCGGCTGAGGCCCGGCCCCCACAGGAGGGCGAGCCCGAGCGGGCGGCGTCGGGAGGCGCCGTTTGAGCGGCGGCCTGCGGATCGGCACGCGCGGCAGCGCCCTGGCGCGGGCCCAGGCGGAGGCGGTGGCGCGGGCCCTTCCCGCGCCGTCGGAACTCGTGGTGATCACGACCGCGGGCGACCGGCGGAGCGCGTACGGGACGGCGCCCGGAGACGGGGCGGTGGGCGTCTTCGTCTCGGAACTCGAGACGGCGCTCCTGCGCGGCGAAGTGGATCTGTGCGTGCACAGCGCCAAGGACGTTCCCCCGGAGATCGCCGACGGGCTCTGCCTCGCCGCCTACCCCGGCCGGGGCGACCCGCGGGACGCGGTCGCCGGCCGCGCGCTCCCCGACCTCCCGGCCGGGGCCGTCGTCGGGACCGGGAGCCCCCGGCGCGCGTTGCAGCTGCGCGCCCTGCGTCCCGACCTGCGCATCGCGCCCCTGGCCGGGAACGTGGATTCCCGCCTCGCCCGCGTCGCCCGGGGGGAGTTCGACGCCGCCATCCTCGCCGCCGCCGGCCTGGAGCGGTTGGGGCGCGCCGCCGAGGCGCGGCAGGTCCTGCGGCCGGAGGAGATGGTCCCGGCCGCGGCCCAGGGGGCCCTCGTGCTGGAGGCGCGCGTCGGGGACGCGCGGGCCCTGGCGGCGGCACGGGCGGTGCACGACCCGTGGACGGGGTTCTGCGTTGGCGTCGAGCGCGCGGTGCTCGCCGCCCTGGGCGGCGGGTGCGCGGTGGCCGCCGGGGTGCTCTGCCAGGCGGGCGCCGGGGCCTGCACGGTCCTGGCCGCGGTCGACGCGGGCGGCGGGCGGGTCGCGCGCGTACGGGTGGGCGCAGACGGCGTCGCGGAGCCCCAGGACGCCGCGGCGCGGGAGGGCCTCGTCGCGCGGGTGCTGCGCGCCCTGGCGGCGGAGGGCGTCCCGGTGGAGCCGGCGCGCCCGGGGCGGTAGGGAGCGGGACCCGTGGGAGGGCACCGGCGGAGGGCGGGGACGGCATGGCCGAGCGGGCGGAGCCGGAGGCCGCGGGGCGCGTGTATCTGGTCGGGGCCGGCCCCGGCGATCCCGGCCTGCTCACGCTGCGCGGGCGAGCCCTCCTGGAACAGGCCGACGTGGTCGTGTTCGACCGGCTGGTCCACCCCGCGCTCCTGGAGTTCTGCCGCCCGGACTGCGAGCGCGTCTTCGCGGGCAAGGCCCCGGGCAGCGTCGCCATGACCCAGGAGGAGATCAACCGCACCCTGGTCGCGGCTGCGGCGCGCGGGTTTTCCGTGGTGCGCCTGAAGGGCGGGGATCCCTTCGTCTTCGGGCGCGGGGGCGAGGAGGCCCAGGCGCTGGCCGCGACGGGCATCGCCTTCGAGGTGGTGCCGGGGGTGACGTCGGCCGTCGCCGCGCCCGCCTCGGCCGGCATCCCCCTGACGCACCGCGAGCTCGCGGGTTCGTTCGCCGTCGTGACCGGCCGCCGCAGCGGAGAGCAGGACGGCGAGGCGGTGGACTGGTCCGCCTACGGGCGCCAGCCCGACACCCTGGTGGTGCTGATGGGTCTGGCCGAACTGGAGCGCATCGCCTCGAGCCTCGTGGCCGCCGGCCGGCCGGCCGGCACGCCGGCCGCCGTGATCAGCCAGGGCACGCTGCCCGCGCAGCGCACCGTGACGGCCCCGCTCGCGCGCATCGCCGAGGCGGCGGCGGCCGCCGGCCTTGGCACGCCCGCGCTGCTGGTCGTCGGGGAGGTCGTGCGCCTCCGCCGCCAACTGCAGTGGTTCGAACGGCGCCCCCTCTCCGGCCGCCGGGTCGTGGTCACCCGCACGCGCGAACAGGCCTCCGACCTGGCGGCCGCCCTGCGCCGTCTGGGGGCCGAGCCGCTGGAGGTCCCGGTGCTGGCCATCGAGCCGCGCCCGTTCCCCGCGGACCTGGACTGGTGCGTCACCAACCTGGCGTCCTACTGGTGGCTCTGCTTCACGTCCGCCCACGCCGCGCCGCCCTTCTTCCAGACCCTGCGCGACCACGGCATGGACACGCGGGCCCTGGCCGGCGCGCGGGTCGCGTGCGTGGGCAAGGGCACGGCCCGGGCCCTGGCGGAGTTCGGCCTCTCCGCAGACGTCGTGCCGGCCCGGGCGACGGCCGCCGATCTGGTGGAGGCGCTCCGCTCGCAGGTGCAGCCGGGGCAGAAGGTCCTCTTCGTCCGTGGCGAGCCGGCGAGCGACACGCTGGTCACGGGCCTGCAGCGGTTGGGGCTCGAGGTGCGCCAGACCGTCGCCTACCGGGCCGTCCCCGACCCGCACGCGGCGCAGCGGGCGCGGGAGGTCCTGGGCGACGGGGCGGACGCGGTGACCTTCGCGAGCTCCTCCGCCGTCGGTCACTTCCTCGAGGCGGCGGGCGACGACGGCCGGCGCCTGTGCGCGGCCGCCCGGGTGGTGTGCATCGGTCCGGAGACCGCGGCGGCGGCGCGCGGGCACGGACTGCAGGTGCACGCGGTCGCCGCGGAGGCGTCGGTGCCCGGGCTCCTGCGCGCGGTGCTGGATGCGCTCGCCGGTCCCGGGCCGGCCGCCGCCCCGCCCCCGGACGGGGGGCCGCGGGCGGCGGTGGGGGATGCGGGGCGGCCGCCGGCCCTCCAGCCCCCGCCGCCCGAGCCCGTGCCCCCGGACGGCGGCGGGGAGGTGTCGGGCGGGGCCGGCGGGGGAGAGCGGGTGCCCGACGCTGCGGCTGCGCCGGCGCCGCG
>JAJYVV010000201.1 GCA_021791815.1 Bacillota bacterium
GCTGCAGCGCTCCACCCGGAGCTGCCACTCCCCCTGACGGTGGTCGAGCTCGAAACGGATCGGCGCCGGGGCGGCGGGCGGCGCGAGCGCCGCGCGCCCACCGCCTGAGGCCCCGCCCGCCGCGCGCGCGGTGCAGTCGCTCTGCGGCGGACTCGCGGCGGCCGGGGCGGGGCTGCAGGCCAGGGTCTCCGCCCGCGCCAGGCTGGGCGCTGCGCGGCGCCTGCTGGCGGATCTCGGGGTGGCGCCGGGCTGACGCGCGGCCGGCACGCCGACCGTTCCGCTGCCCCCGCGCCCCGCCGGGTCTTCGTTGGAGGCAGCATGGCCAAGGTGCTGGTCACCGGCATGTCGGGAACGGGCAAGTCGGCCGCCCTGGGGCGCCTCGCCGGGCGTGGGCACCGGGTCGTGGACACGGACACCGACGCCTGGAGCCGCTGGACCACGGGGGCGGACGGGCAATCCGACTGGGTGTGGCGCGAGGAGGCCGTGGCCCGCCTCCTGGAGGGGCATCGGGCCGGCCACCTCTTCGTCGCCGGCTGCAAGACGAACCAGGGGCCCTTCTATCCCCTCTTCGACCACGTCGTGCTCCTAGCCGCGCCGGCCGCGGTGATCCTCGCGCGGATCGCCGCCCGGACCGACAACCCGTATGGCAAGCGGCCGGAGGAACGTGCCCTTGTCCTGCGCCACCTCGCGGCGGTTGAGCCGCTCCTGCGCGCGGGTGCCACCGCCGAGATCGACGCCTCGGCGCCCCTGGCCCAGGTGGTGCGGCGGCTCGAAGAGATCGCGGACGGGGCGCCCGCCGCGCGGAGCGGCGCCCCCGCGGGCCCGTGATGCGCCGGCGGGCCGACGCTACGCGAGGATCGACCGTCCGCCGTCGACCACCAGGAACTGGCCGCAGATCATGCGCGCCTGGTCGGAGCAGAGGAACGCCACCACGTCCGCCACGTCGTCCGGGGTCACGCCGCGTCCGGCCGGCGTCCGGGCGACCGCCGCGTCGAGATACCGTTCCCATCCCGGGATCGCCCGCGAGGACTTCGTGTCCGCCATCCCGGCGACCACCCCGTTGACGAGGATGCCCTGCGGCGCCAGTTCGTAGGCGAGCCCCCTGGTCAGGGCTTCGAGTTCGAGGGCCCTTTGGCGACGCCGACGACCCCGTATCCGGGCAGCACCCTTTGGCCCCCTCGCTGGAAATGGCCACGCTGCGCCCCCACGCCCCCATGCGCGGAACGGCGTTCTGCGCCAGCCACTGCAGCCCCTGCAGCCCCTGCGCGGTGGCCGCCATGGTCACATCCCAGTGCTTGGACCTGGCCCCGAGCACGGAGCCCGGCGTCCCAAAGGCCGCGTTGCTGATCACGATGTGGGCGCCAAGACGACTTCGGTGTCCCTCATGCTGGGACTCCGCCGTCCCACGGCCGGCACCGTCCACGTCCTGGGCGGCTCGCCGGACGCCGCGGTGCGCCAGGGGCGCGTCGGCGCCATGCTCCAGACCGGCGGCCTGCCTCCAGGCCTTCGCGCCGGCGAGGTCGTCCGGTTCGTGCGCGACCTGCACGCGCGGCGCGGCCGGCCGACGCGGCCGCTCTCCGCCCTGCTGGAGGCCTCCGGCTGCACGGCGTTCGCCCTCCAGCCGGTCGAGCGCCTGTCCGGGGGGGCCAGGCACAGCGTCTCCGCTTCGCGATCGCCATCGGCGGCGATCCGGAGGTGCTGTTCCTCGACGAGCCGACCACCGGCTGCGACGTCGAGGCCCGCCGCCGGTTCTGGGCCGCCGTCCGCGCGTTCGCCACGGCGGGTCGCGCCGTGGTCTTCGCCACCCACTACCTGGAGGAAGGGGACGCGGTCGCCGATCGCATCGTGGTCATCCGCGGCGGCCGCATCGTCGGCGACGGCACGGCGGCCGAGATCAAGGCGCTGTCCGACGGGCGCCACGTCCGCTTCCGACTGCCCGGCGCCGGCGCCGACCCCTCCGCCCGCGCCGCGCTGGCCGCCCTGCCGGGCGTGACCTCCGTCGCAATCGAGGGCGACCTGGTCCGCCTGCGCAGCGCGGACAGCGACGCCACCGCGCGCGGGGCCTTCGAGGCCCGGCTGCCCCTCCGCGGCCTGGAGATCGGCGGGGCCGACCCGGAGGAGGCCTGCCTGGCCCTGGTCGACGGGAGCGCGGTCCCCGAGGAGGCGCCCGCATGATGAACGGCTTCGGCAGCTACCTCTGGCTGGACGTCCGGCGGACCCTCCGCAACTGCCGCTACCGCGGGCCAATGGGTCGGGTGGGGCAACCTGGGCGTCCTGGGCGCCTATGCGGCCGCCTTCGCCGTCGCCGCCCTGCGCCGGTATCAGCGGGATGAGGCGCGGGAGTATGCCTGATGGCCCAGTCCCGGCACCTGGCGGCGCGTCCCGCCCGCATCCACGCCGCCACGAGCGAGCGTCCACCCCCGGGCCAGCCCGAACGACGGGAGGGCCCGCTCACGCGCCCGCCGCCCGCGCCTGCGCCTGCGCCACCGCCTCCGGCGCCGGGATCTCGCCGTCCACCGCCCGCCGGCAGATCTCGCGCATGCCGGGCACGTCGTGAAGCATGGCCCGTGTCTCGAGCGGACCGGTCGCGGCGTCCAACTCGAGCAGGTGCTCCTTCCCGGCGGGGAGCGGCGCGGCGCGCCAGGCCCGCAGGGCGTCCCGCGTCCGGTACGCGGGGAGCTCGCCGCCGCGTGGCGCCGCCTCCGTGCACAGGGCGCGCAGCACGACGAAGGCCCGCAGGGGATCCGACGTCCCCGCCCGCACGGCGACCGCCGTCCGCCTCCAGAAGGTGAGGGGCCGGTCGGCCCTCCGGACCCGCGGCAGGGGCGCGAACCCCCAGCGGAACGGCCGCGCTCGGTTGTCCGGATCCGCGAACCCCCAGTGGGGATTGGAGGACCCCGTGGTCGCGAACGCCGCGCCGCCGGCGTAGAAGCACCGCTCCCAGACGTCGTCCCAGCCCGGGGGCTCGCATCCGGCCACGGCGCGCCGGAGGTCGCGCACGATCCGCACCGCGTCGCCCAGCGGCTCCAGGCTGCCGCGCGATGCCCCGAGCTGCTCCGCCACCGCGGGCACGAGGTCGCCGCCCTGCAACGAAGAACCACTCCACCCGCAGGTCCGCCCGCGCCGACCACGCGTCCACCCGCCGCGCCCGCAGGTCCGGCCGCGTCCGCGCCCAGTCCTGCAGCACGTGCTCCACCCGGTACCGCCAGGCCGCGACCAGGACCTCGCCCTCCGGCATGCGCCTCACCCCTCGATTCGAAGTCGGGACGGAGGGGTGCGTCGTCGGCCCGATCCGGGCGCGGAGCCGCACACGGGCACGGTGGAGCACGGCATGCAGCGCCGCCGGGCTGGCGCCGAGCGCCTCGGCCACGTCTCGGGGCAGCATGGCCGCTGCCCAGGTGAACCCCGCCGACCGCCGCTGGTGGGGCGGCAGCGCGGCGATGGCGGCCACGATGCGCGCCCGTCCCTCCTCGGCGACCAGGCCCGCGCCGGCGCCCGGCGCCTCCAGGGCGTCCGCCGGCGCGTCGTCCGCCGGATCGGGCGAGGCGAGGTCCGGCAGCCGAGGCCGCTCGCGGCGCGCCCGGGCGGCGGCGGAACGCAGGCGGTCCCGCGCGGCGTTGAGGGCGATCCGGCCGAGCCACGCGTCGAAGGCGGAGGGCTCGCGCAGGCTCCGGACCTCGACCTCGCGAAAGGCGGTCCAAAGCGCCTCCTGCAGCGCGTCCTCGGCCTCGTGCCAGGCGCCGACCGCCGCCGCGAGCCGCAGCAGCAGCACGCCGCGGCGCGGGACCACGAGGCGGTCGAAGGCCTCCGGGTCACCGCGCATCGCCCTCTGCACCTCTCGGATCCGATCCGGGGGCGTACGCACCCCTCCGCTGGGTAGACGCGGGCTGGGCCGCCCGGCCGACGGGTTCGCCGAGGTCCGGCCGAAGACTTGTGCGGGCAGGGGCCGGGGGTGCGGCCGCCGCGGAACGTCGGGCCACCCCTTGATCCCGCGCCGCCGTACCGTTACCAAGACATGTGGGAGTGGTGGCGCCGCGTCGGCGCCCGGAAACCCGCTTCCGCCGGGGTGCTCCCGGCGTTTGCGCCCACCACCTGGTCCGCGCGGCCCAGGAAGGGCAGGAAGGGCGTGTCGACCTGAGCCCGAGGCGGGCGACAAGGCTGCCGCCTGCTAGTGGCAGGAGGTTCAGGAGGGATGGGCGAAAATGGGCGACGTGACCTTCGGTGGAGCGACCGGTCGCATCAGCCTCTCGATCGAGCCCGCCGCGGCGGCCTCCGGCGATGAGCGCCGCGGCACCGTGGCGGTGGCCAGTTGGAACTTCCAGGCGCTGGGCAAGGTGTGGTTCGCCCCCGCCGACCTGGCCACGTTCCACGCCGACCTGCGGACCTGCCACCAACGCCTCGACGGCGCGGCGGCATTCCGCACGACGGACGGCAACCTCGCATTCGAGGTCGTCTTCGCCTCCCGCGGCCAGGTGCGGATGCAGGGCGCCTTCCGCGAAGCGCACCGCGAGGGCAACGAACTGCGTTTCACGATCGCCACCGACCAGACGTACATCGGTCAGGCGATTGAGCAACTACAAGCCGTGGTCCCGGGGTCGCCATAGCACGGGTGCGGGACCTCGTCCGGGGAGGGTCATCGTGTTCATCTGCCGCCATTGCGGGTCTCCATCGAAGGGGATGTTACCGGAAAGGTGCGGATGCGGGCACACCCCTCCAGTCGTCGACTCCGTATTCCAGCTCTGCGACGATCCGCCGATCTCCATGGCCCACGAGGGACGAAGATACCTCGGCTATGAACATGTCGGAGAGAACTACGACGGACCGAACGCTCCCGACCCCGAGGAGTACGGCATATTCGGCGGCTGCTCGACGAAACTGGTGGAGTTGCTCGGTCGAGGATGCCTCGTCCTGGACCTCGGGGCAGGCCTCGGTCCGGCCTCCATCACCCTCGCCAGGGCGGGCGCCCGAACCATCGCGGCGGACATCTCGCAGAGGATGCTCGCGGTGGCGGCACGGAGGGCCGCCACCGAGCGGCTTGACGGCGCCCTGGTCTTCGCGCGCATGAATGCATACAGCCTGCCGATCGCCGCCGCCAGCATCGACGCCGTGGTCGCGAACGACGTCCTGCACCAGTTGGACAATCCGGAAGCGGCCGTCGCCGAAGTGCTGCGGGTCCTCAAGCCCGCCGGGGTGTTTGTCCAGTACGGCAGCGCGGGGCTACCGGTGACGGACGAGCAGGCGGGCATCAACCGAAGATGCGGCGACGCCCTGAACGACATCCGGGAGCACTACCGCGAGGCGCTGCTGGCGCGCGGCTACGGGGGGCTCCCCTATTCCAGCTGGGACCGGGTCACGGCGTCCATTGCGAAGTGCTTCACGCCCCCTGACGTGTTGCGCACGGGCTACGAGGGCGTTTGGACCGGCGCGATGGCGAAAGGCGTCCATAAGCTGGAGACCAGGGCCAGCGGGAGCGCCCAACTGATCCCCGATGCCATTCATGCGGCGGCCTGGCAGGACGCGCACGACTACGCCACGCGGAAGTACGGGACGAACTACCGCGACCTTCCCGGCTACAGCCGGTATACCGGGATTCTCAAGGTCTACCGCGTCCGGGATAGGGCCGCCTGAACCGGGCCCGGCGGGCCGCGCCCCGCCGGCCGCGTCCCGGTCGACCGCCCCGACCAGGACCCGTTCCTGGACGAGGTGGCTCCCGAACCCGCGCCGCCGCACCGCCTCGCCGGCCTCGATGACCCAGCGCGGGTCCTCGTCCTCCGCCCCCGGACCGTGCTCCCCCGCCTCCCCGCGCCGGAAGCGGCCGCCCGGCCAGGGCAGCGCGCTGGTACGCATTCAGTGAACGGCGTAGAGAGGCTGCTTCTCCGGGCGTGACCGGGAGCAGGATGGGGCTGGGACGGTCAGGACTGGGGCAGGGGGTATGAGATCGGGCTGGCGAGTCGGCCGTGGTGGTCGTACGCTGGCGCCATGGCACGGCGGGAGAGCAGC
>JAJYVV010000202.1 GCA_021791815.1 Bacillota bacterium
GGCGGCGGCGCGCCGCGCCCGAGCGGCGTGCAGCGGCGTGCCGTCGTCCTGGCGGCCTGGGCAGGCGCCTTCCTGCTCGTGCTCACCGGCCGCCTGGTCGAGATCCAGCTGCTGCACGGCAGCCGTCTCGCGGCCGTGGGCGCCGCGGAGCGCGGGGCCGACACGGCCATTCCGCTGCCGGCGACCCGCGGCGACATCGTCGATCGGAACGGGCACCTGCTCGCGGTGTCGGTGGGCGGGTCGGAGATCGTGGCCGACCCGGCCCTCATCCCGGCGACGCAGGCCTCCACGGTCGCGCAGAGCCTGGCGGGCGTGCTGACGGTGCCGGAATCCGGCATCGCCGCGGCCATCTCCGGGCCCGGGCAGTACGCGGTGGTCCAGGCCCTGGCCACGGCGGCCCAGGGCGAGGCCGTGGCCGCCCTCGGCCTCCCGGGCATCACCGTCGTGCCGACCACCCGCCGGGAATACCCGGACGGCTTCTTCATGGGCCACATCCTCGGGTTCCTCAACGCGGACGGCGGGGCGGCCGGGGTCGAGCTGAGCTATAACCAGGCGCTCTCCGGCACCAACGGGTACGAACTGATGCAGAGCGCCGCGCTCATCGGCGGGCCCATCGTGGGCACGCGCACGAAGGTGGTCCCGCCCAAACCGGGCCTGACCCTCGAACTGACGATCGACGTGGGCCTGCAGGCGGAGCTCCAACAGCAGTTGGAAGCGGCCATCGCGTCGTCGGGCGCCACGGCCGCGTACGGCATCGTGATGCAGCCGTCCACCGGAGCGATTCTGGCCGCGTCCAGCTGGCCGACGTACGATCCCAACGCGTTCGGAGACGCCTCTCCGGCCATCTGGAACAACAGCGTGCAGGGGACGGACCTCGTTCCCGGCTCGGTGTTCAAGCCGATCACGCTCTCGGCGGTGCTGCAGGAGAATGTGGCGGGTCCGACGACGCCGTTCCTGGACCCCGGATACCTCATCGTGGATGGAGTCCGGCTCCACGACTTCACCAAGCTGCGCCAGAACGCGACGCTGCTCAGCGGATTCGAGGAATCCTCCAACGTCGTCTTCGGCACGGTCGGCCTGCGGCTGGGCGCCAGCCGGTTCTACCAATACCTCCAGGCCTTCGGTCTCACGGCCCCACCCGGGGGCGACCTGCCCGACCAGCAGGGCAACGTCATGTATCCGGAGACGGCGCTGAACAACCTCAACCTGGCGGAGGAGTCGTTCGGGGAGGGCCTGGAGACCACCCCCCTATCCCTGATCACGGCCCTCAACGTGGTGGCGGACGGCGGCGTGCTCATCCGTCCGCATGTCGGCCTGGCGCTCCTGGATCCGTCCACCGGGCGCGTGGTGGAGAAGATTCCGGTGCAACGGGTGGGTCAGGTCATCTCGCCGGCGGTGGCCGCCACGGTTCGGCAGATGATGGTCGACGTCGTGAACGACGGAACCGGGGAGCGCGCCTTCATTCCGTGCTACGACGTGGCCGGCAAGACGGGGACGTCCAACATCTATGGCGGCCCGACGGGCGTGCTCAACCAGTTCATCGCCTCGTTCGTGGCCTACGCGCCGGCCCAGGACCCGGCGGCCATCGTGCTGATCCAACTGGTCGACCCCAAGGGTACCTTCACGGAGGGCGGCGAGGTTTCGGCGCCCGTCGCGCAGGCGGTGCTGCAGGACGCGCTGCACACGCTGGGCGTCCCGCCCGCTTGCACCGCGACGAACCAGATGCCGCCCCTTCCCGGCCAGCCGGGCACGACGGGGCAGGTCCTCGACATGGTCAAGATGCCCGCGATCGTGGGCCAGAGCCCGGCAGCCGCCACGACCGCGGTGCGCGCCCTGGGCCTCTATCTCCAGGTCGGCGGGACGGGGCCGACCATCCTCCGGCAGGATCCGGTCCCGGGCGCCATGGTGCAGAAGTGGACGACGGTCGACGCCTTCACGACCGCCCAGGCTCTGATGCCTCCGGCCTTCCGTCCCGTGCCCGACCTCGTCGGAGAGACGATGGCGGCGGCGGACTCGGCGGCCACGCGGGCAGGCTTCGCGCTGGTGGCGGCTGGCGCCGGGCGCGCCACGGCCCAGGAACCGCCCGCGGGCACCATGGAACCACCCGGCACCAGCATCCAGGTCGACTTCAGCGGCTGAAGGCCGGGGCGGCGATGGTCGCGGCGGCCCCGATCCGGGCCGCCGCCCGACCCTCTACTCCGCCACGGCCTCGGCATCGTCGAGCTCCGTGTTGGTGTAGACGTTGCTGACGTCGTCGTGGTCGTCGAGCAGTTCGACCAGGTGGGCGACCTGCTCGGCGTCCTTGCCGGTTACGTCCACCAGGTTCTTGGGCAGCATGGTGAGTTCGGCGACCGCCGGGTGGTGCCCCCGCGCCTCCACCGCCTGGCGCACGGCCTCGAAGTCCTCGGGCGCGGTGAGGATCTCGAAGCTGGCCGGATCGTCGGCCCGCATGTCCTCGGCCCCCGCCTCGAGGGCGAGCTCCAGGGCGGTCTCCTCGGTGAGGCCGGACGACCGGCGGTCGAGGAGGAGCAGGCCCTTCTTTTCGAACATCCAGGCGACGCAGCCCGACTCCCCCAGGTTGCCGCCGTTGCGCGCGAAGATGTGGCGCAACTCCCCGGCCGTGCGGTTGCGGTTGTCCGTCTGGACCTCCACCAGGACAGCCACGCCGCCGGGACCGTAGCCCTCGTAGGTCAACTCCTCGTACCGCGTTCCGTCGTCGGCGCCGGTCCCGCGCTCCACGGCGCGCCGGACGTTCTCCGCCGGAACCCCCGCCTCCCGGGCGCGCTCCATGGCGAGCTTGAGCCGCGGGTTGGCGACCGGATCGCCGCCCCCGGTACGGGCCGCGATGAGGATCTCCTTGCCCAGCTTGCTGAACACGGCGCCCCTCTTCGCGTCCTGCCGCGACTTGCGATGAATCCGGTTGTGCCACTTCGAATGCCCGGACATCTCTCCGCCCCCAGCTCGCAGGCTCGCCACGGGGCCGGCCGAAGCCGTGGCGACCACGCCTGCAGTGTATCATGGGGCCGGCCGCCCCCGGACCGGCCCCCGGCGCCCCGGCCGGCGGGCGGACCGCCCCGCGCGCCCCGTCTCGGCATCGCCCGCGGCCGGGGCCCGCGCGGCGTCCGCGAAAGGCGAAGCACCCTTCCCCCAAAAGCGCGGAAAGACCGATACGAAACCTGTTGCGGCCCGGCAGGAACCCCTCCCGGCCGCGCGAACGGTGTCGACCACTCGCAGATGGCCGAATCCCGCCAACGAGGGCGGGAACGGGCAATCGCCGCGTGCTGCGCGCGGCGAGGGGCGAAGCCGGACGGGCCGCCAGCCACGGGTGCGCAGGAGCGCGCCTCGGTCGGAGGTCCTTCCGCCGGGCCACTTTCCGGCCCGAGCCCCATCCGCCCCGGCGACGCCCGCGCCCGATCCACGGGCCGGAGCGCCAGGGCCGCCCGTAGGCCTCGGAAAGGGGCTTCCGTGGGCACGCCCTCCCATGCGCTTTCGCGTCCCCCCGCGCCGCCCGGCCGCACGTCCCGGCCCATCGCGCCGCTCGTCGTCTCGATCACCGTCGCCGGGTCCCTCGCCGTCGCGGCCGCCCCGGTCCTCGCCGCCTCCCCCCCGTCCGCCCAGCAGCTCAGCGCGCTCACCACCGCCGCCGGACTCCTGCAGCCGGGAAGCGTGGGCCCCGCCGTCGTCGTGCTCCAGGACACGCTGGCCGACTGGGGCCAGACGACGCCGGAGGACGGCACCTTCGGGCCGGCCACCCAGACCGCGGTCGAGGCACTGGCCGCCCGGTTGGGGGCGGGGTCGGACCCCCTGGCCACCCAGCTCGCCCTGATCGGGTTCGGCCCGCGTGCCCTGCTGCTCGGGGCGGGCAACACCGGCCCCGAGGTCGCCGCGCTGCAGCGGGCCCTGACGCGCGCCGGCTACGGCGTCGAAGCCACCGGGATCCTCGGACCGCAGACCCAGTCGGAGGTCGAGGCGTTCCAGGCGGCCAACGGCCTCGCCGCGGACGATCAGATCAGCCTCTGGGGCGTGGAGGCCGTGGCCGCGCTGGAGGGTGATGGAACCGGCGCCCTGACCGCGGCGCCGCCCGATCCGCCGCCGGCGGCCGGCCCCGCTCCGGATCCCTCGTCTGCCCAGCGGGCGGCGGTCGTCGGCCTGGCCACTTCGCTCGCCGGCCGTCCCTACGTGTGGGGCGGGGTGGGTCCGTGGGGCTTCGACTGCTCGGGCCTCGTCGAGTACGTCTTCGGGAACGCGGCCGGGGTGTGGCTGCCCCATAGCAGTTACACGCAGTGGGATCTCGGCGCCCCGGTGGGCGCGGGATACCTGCAGCCCGGGGACCTCGTCTTCTTCAGCACGGACGCCGCGGGTCCGTCGCACGTCGGGGTGTACGTCGGCGGTCCGTCCCAGGACTTCGTCGACGCCACGAACCCCGACGGCGGGGTCCAGATCGACTCCCTGTACAACGCATACTGGGGACGCCACTACGTCGGGGCCCGCGACGTGTTGGGCTGAGGGTTCGGCCGGGGCCGCCTCCCTCGGGCGGCGGCCCCGGCCGGTCCGCGCCCGGTCAGGAGCCCAACCGGAGCCGGCGGAACGCGCGCTTGCCGGCGCGCAGGGCCGCGCCGTCGCGCAACGCGAGGCGGGCGGCCGGATCGGTCACCCTCACCCCGTCCAGGTCCACGCCGCCCTGATTGACGAGGCGGCGCGCCTCGGCGCGCGAGGCGGCGAGCCCCGCGAGGCAGAGCAGGTCGACCGCGGAGCCCTGCCAGCCCGCGGGCAGCGCGCACTCCGGCATCTCCGGCGGGAGGCCGCCCCGGGAGAAGACCGCGAGGAACGCCTCCCGGGCACGGTCGCCCTCGCCGGCCCCGTGGTACAGGTCGACCACGGCCGAGGCCAGACGCAACTTCACGTCCCGGGGGTTGGCCGCCCCGGAGGCCATGTCCGCCACGGCCGCCTCGACGTCCGCGCTGGGCATCCGCGTGCAGAGCAGGAGGTACTCGCGGATCCGGATGTCGGGCACCGACATCAGCTTGCCGAACATCGCGTCCGGGCTCTCGTCGATGCCGATGTAGTTGCCCAGCGACTTGCTCATCTTCTGGGCCCCGTCCGTCCCGACGAGCAGGGGCGCAATCACGGCGATCTCCGGCTCCTGGCCGTAGTCGCGTTGGACTTCGCGCGCCATCATCAGGTTGAACGTCTGGTCCGATCCCCCGAGTTCGACGTCGGCCCGCAGGGCGACCGAGTCATACCCCTGCATCAGGGCGTAAAAGAACTCATGGAGGTGGATGGGCCGCGACTCCCGGAAGCGGGAGGCGAAGTCGTCCCGCTCGAGCAGCCGCGCCACCGTCACCCTGGAGGCCAGCCCCAGCACGTCCGAGAAGGTCAGGGGTTCGAGCCACTCGGAGTTGAACCGCACGATCAGGCGCGCGGGATCGAGGATGCGGTGCAACTGCCGCACGTAGGTCGCCGCGTTGGCCGCCACATCCGCCGCGGACAGCTGCTTCCGGGCCTCGGTCTTGCCGGACGGGTCCCCGATCCGCCCCGTGAAGTCGCCGATCACCAGGTGGACCTCGTGGCCGAGGTCCTGGAAGTCCCGCGCCTTGCGCAGCAAGACCGCGTGCCCGAGGTGGAGGTCCGGGGCCGTGGGATCGAGACCGAGCTTCACCCGCAGCGGCCGGCCCTCGGCGCGGGCGCGCGCGAGCCTCGCCTCCAGCTCGGAGGGCGCCACCACGCGCTCCGTGCCCCGACACAGCAAATCCAGGTCAGTCTGCCGGACCGCCGTCCCCATCCGCGTCGCCTCCGTCCGGCCGGGCGTGGACGTGGAGATCACGCGCGAGCCGGTCGGCGTGGTCGGCCTGATCACGCCGTGGAACTTCCCGATCGCGATCCCGGCATGGAAGATCGCTCCCGCGCTCGCCTACGGCAACTGTGTCGTCATCAAGCCGGCCGAACTCGTGCCCGGCTCCGCCTGGGCGATCGCCGAC
>JAJYVV010000203.1 GCA_021791815.1 Bacillota bacterium
GCGACGAGGAGATGCGGCGGGTGCAGATCGAACCGAACCCGTTTCATCCGGAGTGGAACTACCGCATCCGGCCCCACACCGCGTCGGACACGTAGGCACCCCCAGCCGGTCCCCTGAATCCCTATCTCTACCAGAAACGGTGATATACTCCACGGCATTACTGGATACCCCCGAATCGGTCCGGTGAGTTATTATTTTCCGTCTCCTAAGTCGCGCGCGTCCCTGGCCGGGCACGCGCAGATCACGGTGCTGCTGAAAGAACGGTTGGAAGCACTGCTCTTTCACGTCAACCGACGCTCTCACGTCCGACCACGACCATGAGGGATGCTCGCGGCGGCAGGCGGTCCACTGAGCTGCCAACAACCACACTTCGACTTCCTGTTGGGCGAGACAGTAGAGGAAGGGCTTATCCGGCCGAACGCCCTCACGAATTTTCACCTGCAGGGCGGTAAGCCGCTCGGCCCGCCCGGGATGACCATCGCGGTCCAGTACCAACACGAAGACGTCGTGCTGGGGATAGCGCGCGACAACGTCGGGACTCTTGGCGATGGCGTCCTCAATGCCCTGAATGTGCGGATTCATCAAGGTCTCGACACGTGCCGGTCGACCGGACTGCGCAAGCAGCGCCTCGACAATGGGTTGGACGATATATCGATCATACGTGGGGTCCTCAGGGATGATCATGACCCGCATGCTCATACGGGACTTGCCGTCCATCCTTCGATTTGCAACTCGTCCAAGCGCCGGTGAGCCAAGCCCTCATCGTATCCGGGCATCTCGGGCAGCGGCACAACCTTTGTACCCCCGTCTTGTTCCGAACGCGTGACGACAAGGACATCCTCATGCCGATCCCTAGGCCAGTGCGCCAGCAAGGCTGGAGAGTGTGTGGTTGCGATGATCTGACCTCGTTCCTCCGCGGCCGCCAACAGCATTTCAACGACAAGTCGCAGTCTGGAGGGATGGAGGCCATTCTCAATCTCTTCGACGAGCAGCAGGCCTGGACGTGTCGGGGCCATCAACGCGGTCGCAAGGGCCGTGAAACGAAGCGTCCCGTCCGAGAGAGACCGCGCCGAAACGTGTGCACCGTTGGTCTCCTCGATTCCAAACATAACCTCGCCAAGGTCTGTGGTGAACGGGCGGACGTCCCGCACGCCGTCCGGTAGCAACTCGGACAGCCAGGGCTTCAGGACCCCGGATTCGGCTAAGCGCAATGCCACGGCCGCAAAGTTTTCGCCGCGGTCTCCGAGAGTCTGGTGACTGGGATGCGTGTATGCCCTCAGACACTTGACATCGAGATCCAAGAACTGCACATCCGCTAGGTCGCTGGCAATGGTGCGGCAGACGGCACTCAGTTCCCGGGCCGCCGCGCTCTTAGCGGGCGGGGCTTCGGCAATGCGCGGCAATAGCGGGGCCATAGTTGAGAATGGCCACTGTGGGGGCTGTCCCGTTGTGCCCCGCCATAACCGGGCCATGATCAAATCGTGCGGCTCGGGTTCGGTCTCCGTAACAAACCCTTTACCCCGACGAAATGCCTGTTCGTAGACAACCGCCGCGTGGTCAGGATTTACGGCGATGATATACCCGTCTGAATCGTTGTCACTTGACGCGACATAGATCGCAAAGGACTCCAGCGGCAGTCCCGGCAGCCAGGAATCAGGACCAGTCTCTGCGCGCAGGGCGCCACGCCACAACGCTTCGGCGGCGCCGCCCCGAAGCCCGTCCCATTTGCGCTGTGTAGCTCCTTCTGGTTTTCCATCTAGAATATCGCGAACCGTGAACCCGTTGCCTACGCCTTGCAGGAAACGGATGGCGTCGAGGATGTTGGACTTGCCGCCGCCGTTGGGGCCGATCAATAGGTTGCAACGGCCGAGGGTCAGACCCTGGTCACGAATGCCCCTGAACTGCTTAGCAGCCAGTCGGTGAATCATGAAATGCTCACCCACCTGCGTGAGGGTATCACGGCAGCAGCAATGGTCTCGCAAGCAACGCGGCTCGCCGCACAATTGCGGTCGGGGTCAAGCAGCCCGGCTGACCAGGTTCCGTGCTGTCGGACGGCACATATGCGGCTGCCGCCTCCAGAAACGCTCCATTACGCGGGGGTCTTCGGTGATCCGGTGGAACCGCATGATATTGCCGCCGGCCTACGAGGTACTCATCATCGTGCCCGACTGTTCCGTAACGCGGCCCAGCGTACGCGGCGC
Organism: Bacillota bacterium; assembly: GCA_021791815.1. Taxonomy (GTDB): domain Bacteria; phylum Bacillota; class Sulfobacillia; order RBS10-35; family JAJYVN01; genus JAJYVV01. The sequence continues at coordinate 2,202 of JAJYVV010000203.1, forward strand.
CGAGCTCAGCGGCTCCCCACCACGGAGACAGTGTACCACATGCACGGGGCTCTGCCGGAATGGCGGCGGAGGCCAGCGGCCCCGGCACGGTCCGAGCTGCGGCACGAGATAATGGCGCCGACCTCCACGGGCGTGAGTTCGCCTGCCGTTCCGCGCTGATCGCACGCCTCCTCCGCGCCGACGGTCAGGCAATCAGACCTACCGACGCCATTCTTGCCCACAACGGTGACGAGAGGGGTGAGCGGGCGCAAGTCTCAGCGGTTCCACAGGCGACCGAGTTTGCCTGCCTTGTCCAATGGGCGCAACGTCCCACGTGCCACGCAGCGTGTCCGCCGGGCGCCGCGCGGAGGCGGAAGCTCACGCCCCCGAGGCCCCCTCCCGCAGCCGCAGGGCGAGCTGGGTGTTCCGCGTGACCTGGCGCCGATCGCGGACCGCGATGGCCAGGGCCCGCGGGCTGCCCACGAGGACGACCAGCCGCCGGCCTCTGGTCACCGCGGTGTAGAGGAGGCGGCGCTGCAGCAGCATGTAGTGCTGCGTGTGCAGGGGGATGACCACCGCCGGGTACTCGCTGCCCTGGGCCTTGTGCACGGAGCACGCGTAGGCGAGCTGCAGGGCGTCGAGGTCCCGGGCGTCGTAGCGCACCGTGCGCGGACCGAAGCGCACGCTGGCCGTGCCTTCGTCCTCGTCCACGTCGGCGACGTTCCCGACGTCGCCGTTATACACGTCGCGTTCGTAGTCGTTCTCCACCTGCATCACCTTGTCGCCGACGCGCAGCCCGTGGCCGCCGCGGACCGGCGCGCCCCGGGGGTTGAGGAGGGCCTGCAGCTCGGTGTTGAGGTTGCCCGCCCCGAGCAGCCCCCGGCGCATCGGGGTCAGCACCTGGATGTCCGTGCGCGGGTCGAGCCCGAACCGCCGGGGGATGTCGGCGGTCACGAGCCGCTTGCACAGGGCGAGGATGTCCTCCGGCTCCTCCTTGCGGATCCAGAAGAAGTCCTCGCGCCCGCCGGTGGCCACGGGGAACCGGCCGGCATGGATGCGGTGGGCGTTGACGATGATCCGGCTCTCCTGCGCCTGGCGGAACACCTCCGTGAGCCGCACGGCCGGCACGGCGCCGGAGGCCAGCACGTCGGCGAGCACGTTCCCCGGCCCGACGGACGGCAGTTGATCGGCGTCCCCCACCAGCAGGAGGCGGGTCCCGGCCGCCGTCGCCTTGCAGAGGTTGTTCATCAGCACCACGTCGATCATCGAGGCCTCGTCGGCCACGACCAGGTCCGCCTCCAGGGGCCGGCGGTCGTCGCGCACGAAGCGACCGTGCTGCGGGTCGAACTCGAGCAGGCGGTGGATCGTCTTGGCCTCCCGCCCGGCGGCCTCGCCCAGCCGCTGCGCCGCCCGCCCGGTCGGGGCGCAGAGCGCCACCCGCCGGCCCTTGCGGGCGAAGATCTCGACGATGGCCTGCACGAGCGTGGTCTTGCCCGTGCCCGGTCCGCCCGTCACCACCAGGACCGTCTCGCGCAGCGCCGCCTCGACCGCCCCGCGCTGGAGGGGCGCGAGCGCGACGCCACGGCGCTCCTGGTACCACGCCAGGGCCCGGTCGACGTCGACATCCAGGGGCGCGGCCGGATGGCCGAGCAGACGGCGCAGGCCCGCGGCGACGCCGCGTTCCGCGGCGTCGAGCGCGGGCAGGGCCAGGCGCACCTCCGATCCGGCGTGCGTCTCCACCAGCCGCCCGCTGCGGACCAGCGCCGCCACCTCGGCTGCCACGGCCTCCCGGGGGACGGGCGGTGGGTCGCCCGGGCCGGCCGGCGGTTCGGGTCGCTCGGCGTCGGTGGCCTCGTCGCCCTCCGGGCCGGCCCCTGGCCGGTCGCGGCCGGCGGCTTCCGCCAGGGCGGCCGTGGCCGCGGAGAGGAGGGCCTCCTGCACCGCGAACACGTGCCCGTCGTCGGCGAACCGGTTGGCGGCGTGGACGATGCCGGCCTGGATGCGCGCCGGCGAGTCGGGAGGGATGCCGAGGCGCGCGGCCAGGCGGTCGGCCGTGCGGAAGCCGATCCCGGACACCTCCTCGGCCAGGCGGAACGGCTCCTCGCGGACCACCCGCACGGCGAGCTCGCGATACCGGCGGAAGATGCGCACGGCGAGGGCGGGCGACAGGCCGTGCCCCTGCAGGAACACCATGACCTCCCGGATCGACTTCTGCTCGGCCCACGCCGCCTGGATGCGCGCGGCCCGGACGGGCCCGACGCCCTCGACCTCGGTCAGCCGTTCGGGGGCCCGCTCGATGACGTCGAGGGTCTCCAGGCCGAACTTGGCGACGAGCCGCCGTGCCGTCCCCGGCCCGAGCCCGTGGACCAGCCCGGAGCCGAGGTAGCGTTCGATCCCCGTGACGGTGGCCGGTTGCAGCGAGGTGTAGGCCTCGGCCCGGAACTGCCGCCCGTACTTCGCGTCCTCGACCCAGCGGCCGCTCAGCCTCAGGCGCTCCCCGGGCTGGACGCCGAGCAGGCTGCCGACGGCCGTCACGGTGTCGCGCTGGCCGGGCAACAGGAGGCGGAGCACGGTCCAGCCGCTCTCCCCGTTGGCGAAGACCACGCGTTCCACGGTGCCCTGCACGACCTCCGCGGGCTGCGTGGCGGTCGTCCCTCCCTGCGGAAGGCTGGGGGCCATGGGGGCGATCCCTGCCGACCGGCGGCGCGACCGCTCTTCGCCCGGCCCGCGGGCCGTTCCTCCGTGGTGCCCGGGGCTACGCGAGCCCCGGGGCCGGCCTGGGAGCGCCTGTTCGCCGCCAGGACTCCAGTATCTTCCTGTGGTCGGAGGTGTCAAGGGGGACGGGGGCGGCCGGCGGGCAGGCGCAGAGCGGGCCGCGACCGCGCCGGGAGCGATGCGCCGGGGCGCGTCACGGGACCCGCCCCGGCGCGGCGAGGGGCGTCAACGGCCTTCCACGGCCGGCCAGGACGGCGGGCTCTCGCTGCCGATGGTCCCCATGGCGCGGCCCCCAACCCCAGTTGGACGGCGATGTGCCGCTTGGCCGCGACCCCCACCGGCCTCCGCCGCCGTGGATCAGCGGGAGCACGGGCATGCCATCGGCGGCCCCGGGGACCGCAGGAGGGCGACAGCCACCGGATGTGGCCGCCGTTGGCCTCCAGGGAGGCGAGGACGGTCGCGTCGCCGCCGACGGACCGGTGGGCGGGCTTCGCCGGCCCGGCGGGGGCTCCCGCCTCTGGGGAAGGCGCGGAGACCGCCGGAGCCGGGCCCGCCGCCGGTGGCAGCCCGTCCGCGGCGCCCGCCACGGGAACGGGCGCCGGCACGCACCCCGACACGCCCACGGCGGGCAGGAGGGCGTCGCGGGGCGTCGCGTCGAAGACGCCGGTGGCCGCCGGCCGTGGGCCGCCTGGAACCCGGCCTGCGTCTCCGGCCCGAAGGTGCCGTCGGCGGGCCCCGGCCTGGCGCGGGGCCCCTGGAGCGTGGCGACCGCGGTGCCCCGCTCGGCCTGCGCCACGGACCCGACCGGCTCGGCGCCGAGCGGCCCGCGGGGCCTGCCACGCGGTGGGGCTCGCCGCGCCGCTGGGATCGCCGGCGTCGCGCTGGAAGGAGCGGAGCCCTTCCCAGGTGGTGGCGCGGAAGGCGCCGTTCGCGGTGCCCGTGGCGACGAAGCCAGGCCCGGCGCGCCGAAGGCGAGGTTCGGGACAGGGGCCGCCCTCCGGCGGGGGCGCCCGAGAGCCATGGCCGTCGCGCAGGCCAGCGCGGCGACCATCTTTGCGGCACGGGCATCCTTATCCTTCG
>JAJYVV010000029.1 GCA_021791815.1 Bacillota bacterium
GCCGCGACCCACGGCGAGCCGGGCGGGTGCGCGCTCAGCCACCGGGCGGCGAGCGGGAACACGACATAGAAGCCCAGGGGGGTCACACCGAGCACCAGGAGGAGGTAGGCCGCGGCGGCATGGGCCAGGGGGCGGACCCCGCTGCTCCGACCCATGCTCCACGCTCCCCGCCGCGCGGCGTGGGACGCAGGATTCGTCGCAGGACCACGGGCTCCCGCCGGGGGCGCGGGCCCCCGTGCTATCCTGCCGGCATGGAGCGTCCGCTGCTGCACGACCGCGACGTCCGGACGTTCCTGGCGGGGCGGACGGTCTCCGAGATCGGCTCCCGCATCACCCGCGAGGGATTGCCCATCGTGGCGATCCTGACGGTGGGTGCCTCCGCGCCGCAGCTCGGGCTGCTCGCGGCGCTCTCGTCCGTCGCCGCGATGGTGGCGGCCCTCGGCGCCGGCGTGCTGGCGGACCGCATGCGCCGCCGTCCGCTCATGGTCGGCTGCGACCTGGCCCGCGCCGCCCTGCTCTCCACGATCCCCCTGGCCGCGGCATTCCACCGGCTCACCTTCCTCCAGATCGCCGTCGTCACCGGCCTTGCCGGCGCGGTCACCGTCCTGTTCGACGTGGCCGATCAGGCCTGGCTCCCCCAGTTCGTGTCGCGCGCCCGCCTGGGTCAGGGCAACGCCCTCGTATCTGGGGCCTCGGCGACCGGCGAGACCTGCGGCCCGGCCCTGATGGGCGCGCTGTTCCAGTGGGTCGGCGGCCCCATGGCGATCCTCTTCGACGCCGCGTCCTACCTGGCGTCGGCCGCGTCCCTGCTCGCGATCCGCCGCCGGGAACCCCCACCGGCCCCCGCGGCGCCGGGGTCGCGGAGGGCCGGCCGGGAGGCGGCCGCCGGCCTGCGCGCGGTCTTCCGCCATCCGATCCTGCGGCCGCTCGCGCTCACCGTCGCGACGCAGAGCCTCTTCGGGGGCTTCCACGGTGCCCTGTACGAGCTGTATGCGCTGCGGACGCTGCGGCTCGACCCGCTCGCCCTCGGGATCCTGATCACCGCCGGCGGGGCGGGGGCCCTGGTGGGCAGCGCCGCCGCCCAGCGGGTGGCCCTGCGGGTGGGCGCCGGCCGGGCCCTGCTGTGGGCGGGCCTGGCCGCGGGTGCGCTCTCGTGGCTGGTACCCTTCGCCCACGGCCCGCGGATCCTGGCCTTCGGCGCCCTGCTGGGGGCCCAACTCGCGGGAGACGCGGCGAGCGCGGTGTTCCGGGTGAACGAGGCCACCCTGCGGCAGGCGGTGACGCCGGACGCCTGGCTGGGCCGGGTGACCGGCTCGGGCAGGTGGCTCGGGGGCACGGCCTCGGCGCTGGGCGCGCTCGCCGCCGGGGGCCTCGGGGCGCTCCTGGGTCTGCGCGGCGCGCTCTGCATCTACTCCGCCGGACTCGTCCTCGCCCCGCTCTGGCTGTCGGGCTCGCGCGTCCGCGCCCTCAGCGCGGCGGGCGGCGAGCCGGTCCCCGGGGTGTTTCCGGCGGCCACGGTGCCCGGCGGATGAGCGGGACCGGCCCCGCCTCCCGGCGCAGGCTCAACCCCCCGCGCGCCGCCGCCCGTACCACGCCCACCGCGCCTCCTCGGCCACGCGGAAGGCCCGGTAGGCCGCGGGGCGGAAGACCAGGTCGAACTCGCCGGCGAAGCGCGTGTCCCCCGGGCCGAACCCCTTCTTGAACGCCCAGAGCCCGTCCGCCGGATCGGCGACATGGCCGATCCCCCCGAAGTCGCAGAAGGCGCAGCCGCGCTCCACGGCCCAGCGGATGGCGGCCCAGTAGAGGGCGGCGGTGGGGTTCAGGCGGCGCTGCGCGGGGTCCGCGGCGGCGAACTGGCCCCAGCAGCCGCGCCCGCAGGCCACGAACCACGCGCCCCCGGCCAGGCTCCCCCCGGACTCGGCGATGAAGAGGCGGCCGCCGCCGCCGGGTTGCTGCCAGGCGCTCCAGAGCCGCGCGAAGAACTCGGGCGAGCGCAGGGCGAACGACTTCCGCTCCGAGGCGGCCCGCTCGAGGGCATGGAAGGGCCCGAGGTCGGCGCGGGTTCCGTCGCGGACCACCACCCCCTTGCGCAGGGCGCGGCGGACGTCGTAGCGGGTGTGGGGCTCGAAGCGCGCGAACACGGCGTCGCACCCGCCGTGCAGGCCGATGCGCCACACCCGGATGGGCTCCATCGCCCCCAGGTACCACCGGGGGCGCGGCGGGAGTGCCTCGAAGCCGACGGCGCGGAGCAGGCGCCCCTCCTCGGGCGGCCACTCCGGGTCGCAGCGCAGCGCGATCGCGCCGCGCCGCGCGGCCAACTCGCCCAGGGCTTCCCACAGGAACCGGGCCGCGGGAGCGCCGGGGTCCGCCACGGGGCCCCGGTGCGCGAGCCAGAACAGGTGCCCCGTGGCCTTCGCCACCGGCTTCTCGACGACGCTGGCCGCGGCGGCGATCTCGCCGGCGCGCTCGAGCACGACGCGCAGCGGCAGCCATCCGTCCCCGCGCTTGACCTCGCCCCAGGACCAGAGCTGCAGCGGGTGGCCGCGCGGCGAGCCGCGGACGAACGCGTCGTAGCGCCCGCGGTCCCCCTCCCCGGCGAGCGCGGCCCGCCAGGTGGAGCCGGAGCCGTCGCGCCAGGTCCGCAGGACCTCCGCCGGGGCGGGTCCCGGGGCAACGGCGAGCGACACGGGCATCACCCGCGCCCAGGGTAGGCGGGAGGGGTGGCGAAGGAGCCTTTCCCGGCTCGGGGGCCGCACCCTCGCCCTGCGGGAACAGTGCCGCCGCGGAAAGCCCGTGGCCCGGATGCGCCCGCACCTGCCACCCGCGCGACTTCGCCAGCTGGCGCGCCGCCGCCTCGACGCGGAGCGTCGTGGACGGCGCGGCGTCGGCGGCGCCTCGCGCCTCGCGTCCACCGAAGCGCGGCACCGTCCGCATGATCTTCACCGCCCGGATGCACGGTGAACGGCGACCACCTGGGGGTGCTGCTCTGCCGCGACCGCCCGCGGGACCCCGAGGCGCCCAGGATCGACAGCGCCGGGTGGCTCCAGTGCCTGCCCCCCACGGGGCCATGCGGGACTGCCACCCGCACCGGCGTCGCCGCCTGCCGCACGAAACCATCGCGGAGGGCGGGCGGGACTTCGCCCGCCGCTCCGCCACCGAACCGCCCTGCGGCACGGTGCGCGCGGCCGTCGACGGCGTGGAGAAACGCGCGGATCGCGAACGCCGGATCGTTCCGGGTGCCATCCGCCTGTTCCGCCACGGCCGGGGCCCGTCGGAGTACCGCGACACCTTCGCGGAGGCGGAACCGGCCTCCGACCGCCTGTCCACGGCGCGGTAGGCCGACGGGGGTCTCGCGCCGAGCGGCGGGCGCCCACGTCCCGCCGCTCGGCGGCCGGCCGCTCGGGACGGGTCCGGGCCGACCCCCTCCGTCGGCTCCGTGCCCGTTCCCGCCGTCGTCTCAGGCGTCCTCCGGGCCGGGATACTGCACCGGGGGCTCCCCCTCGACGGCCATCAGCCGCGGCAGGCCGCCGCTCGGGCCCCCCGCGCCCAGGTCGCCCCCTGTCCGCCGCAACACCGCGACGCGGAACCACCACTGGTCCCCGAAGTCGAACACGTAGTGGAACACCTGGCCTGGCCGGGGGTCGAAGGCGCCCAGGGTCACCTCGGTCGCGTAGGGGGGCTCGGCCTCGGTCACGTCCGGGCACGTCACGCTGGTCAGCGCGTCCCATCGATCGCCGGACAGGGTGAACGCGTAGAGGTGGTCGTTGCCGAACCGGACGGCGTCCTGGATGGCCAGGTGCAATTCCGCCAACGAGTGGTCGGCCCGCGCCTCCAGGTCGGCCGACCACTGCCCATCCAGACTCACCCGCAGCCGGTACCGGACGTCCGGCGCCGCCCCCCACGGCGCGTGCACCGGACGGGCGCGCACCCGCCGTGCCCGTGCGGCCGGCCCCAGCGGCCCGGTGCTGCCGGGGTGTTGCCACCTCGGGCGGAGGATGGACCACATCGCCGGGGTGAGGTCCGTCCGGAGCCAGACGGAACCCCCATGCATGTGGAAGGGGGGCCGTCCGAAGATCTCCACCAACGGGCTGGGCGGGACGTCGGCGTGATAGGCGCCCGACAGGAGCAACCGGAGGGCGACATGGCTCGGGCGATAGGCGCGCACGCCGTTGAGCGCCCGGCCTGCCGCCTCCGCCACGTCGGCGTCCCGGCGCGCCAGGGCCTCGCCGGTCGCGGGCTCGGCCTCCAGCACCGCATACAGCCCGGCCTCGCCGTCGAGGCAGCGGAGGATGCGGTCGCGCCCGCCCGGCCTGGCCGAGACCCGGCGCCCCGTGGCGGCGAATAGGTCCTCAAACCGCGACACGCGGTCGAACTTCCAGCGCTCCGTGCGGCCGTCGGGGAACCGGACCTCGGCCGGACGGGCCTTCACCGGCGCCTGCGTCCGTACCGACTCGAGCGGCCAGAGGAGGGTCCTCGCCTCCAGGGAAAGGCCGCGCGCGCCCTCCGGGCAGTCAAGGAGCACCGAAGCGCCGGTGACGGCGCGGAACGACCACACATACCGCCCGCGCGCCACGGAGATGCAGTCGGGGCAGGCCGCGACGGCGCGGGGGATGTCCTTCGGGCCGGGCGCCAGGTGGGCCGGCAACCCATCCGCGATGTCGGCCGCCGTCAGCGGTCCCGGGGCGTTGCGGAGCACGCCGCGGACAGCGTCTTTCAGGGCTGCGGTCACGGCCACCGGCACGACCCCCTTGGCGCGGGTCCTCAAGGGCGGCCGGCCCGCCCGCGGCCGCCCGTCCCCTTGTTCGGCACGCGCGCCGGTGTCCCCGCGTCGGGCCGCTGCAGGTTTCCGCCCGGTGCCCCTGTAGTCCGGGCGCGGAGGGGGATCGGCCTTGGCAGGACAGAGGGTGCGCGTCGGGTTCATCGGCACCGGCGGGAACGCCCGCGGCCACATCGCCCAGATGAGCCAACTGCCCGAGGTGGAGATCGTGGCGTTCGCCGACCCGAGCGCCCGGAGCCTGGAGCTCGCGGTCGAGCGCCTGGGCCGCCCGGTGCCGACGTTCGCCGACCACCGCGAGATGATCGCCCGGGGCGGGCTCGACGCCGTCGTGATCAGCACGCCGCACACGCTGCACTACGAACAGACCCTGTTTGCGCTCGAGCACGGCCTGCACGTCGAGGTCGAGAAGCCGATGGCCTGCACGAGCGCCCATGCCCGGCACCTCGTGGCCAAGCAGCGGGAGACCGGCCTCGTGCTCGCCGTCGGCTACCAGCGCCACTTCCAGCCGCGCTTCCGCTGCGTGCGCGACCAGATCGCCTCCGGGCGCATCGGAGCCGTGACCTTCCTGCAGTGCTTCCAGAGCCAGAACTGGCTGCGCGGCCACGTGGGCCAGTGGCGGCTCGATCCGGCCCTGTCCGGCGGCGGCCAGCTCAACGACTCGGGCAGCCACCTCATCGACATCGTCCTTTGGATCACCGGGCTGGAGGCGGCCGAGGCCTCCGCCTACATCGACCGCCGCGGGGCGGACGTCGACATCAACTCCGCGGTGAGCCTGCGCTTCACCAACGGCGCGGTCGGCAACGTCTCGATCGTCGGCGATCAGGTCGCCAAGGGCATGTGGGAGGACGTGACCATCGCCGGCGAGCGCGGCATCATCTGGATGCGCCAGGGCGGGGCCGTCCACATCGCCACGGAAGACGACCTGGAGCCGCGGGAGGTGACCGACTTCGGCCCCTCCATCGGCGGCAAGGACAAGAACCTCATCGACGCCATCCTCGGGCGGGCCGAGGTGCAGGTCCCGCCCAGCTGCGGCCTGCGCGTGATCGAGGCCACGGAGGCGATCTGGCGCTCCGCGGAGATGGGGCGGCCCGTGGCGGTGGAGAAGGCCGCGGCGGCCTCCTGAGCCCCGGCGGGCCGCCAACCGCGGCCGGAGCCGGCTGCGGCGCGCACGGATTCTCCAGGCCGGCGAGGCGGCGCCCGCTCGGCCGGAACTCGTCGGGCCGCAGCGGGGCGGCCTGCGGGGCCACCCCCGGAGCGTGCAACCCGCCGCAGAGCAGGCGCGGGTTCTCGGCGGCCCGGACGACACCATCCCGACCGAGGTGGCGGACCTGGCCGCGGCGGTGCAGGCCCTGCGCGCCGCGGGCGCCCGCTTCCGCAACGGCGTCGGGGGCCGCCGGATCCTGGTCGAGGACCCGTCGGGCCACCCGATCGCACCCTTCGAGCCCCTGCTCCCCGAAGCGCGCCCCCGGGGCGGCTCCTGACCCGGGCAGGGCGGAGCCAGCGGTCGATGGGGGCGAAGGACGACAGGAGCCCGCATCCGCCGAGCAGGTCCGCGGCACGGGCGCATCGGGCCCGCAAGCGAAGTGCCCGACCGGGGCCGGGGCACATCCGGGGGTCTCGCCTCTCCCGAACGACGCGCCAGCGGGAGCGAGGTCCGCCGTTCCGGCCGGGCCCCGACAGGACGAGTCCCAGCTCTCGCAGCGCATGATGCAGGAGGTCATGGCGAGGGTGGCCCTCGACGTGGGAGCCGGCAAGAGCATCGCGCTTCGGCTCTCTCTGCACGGGCTCGACGCGCACCGCCATCCCGCGGTCTACGTCGCAGACAGAGGCCTCTCGCCCCCTGTTTGCCATAGTGGAGTGGGACAGGGAACGACACGAATGGAGACTCCAGGGGCGGGGAGGGGGAAGGCGAACGGATGAGCGAGAGCGGAAGCCAGAACGGGGTGCGGATGGGAGCCCAGGCAAGCGGAGCGTCGAGGTCGGCGCAGGCCGTGCCGCCGGCGCACACCTGACCCTGGGAGCGCCCCTGTCGCGGTCCGCGCGTGCACGGCCCGCATCGAGAACCCGGCCGCGGGCCGGGCCACCGTCCGGATGCCTTCGGCTGCGTGCCCCCTACCGTCGTTCAGCCGTCCCGCCTCCCGTGATACTGCACCGGGGGCTGCCCCTGGACGGCCACCAGGCGCGGCAGGCCGGTCGCCGCCCGGCCGGGGCTGTCGCCCCCGGTGCGCCGCAGCACCGCGATCCGAAACCACCACTCGTCCCCGAAGTCAAACACGTAGTGGAACACATGGCCTGGCTGGGGGTCGAAGGCACCCAGGGTGACCTCGCTGGCATGGGGCGGCTCCTGGAACCTCGCCTCGGGGCACGGCACGGTGGTCAGCGCGTCCCGTCGATGGGAGGACAGGGTGAACGCGTAGAGGTGGTGCTCGTCGAATCGGACGGCGTGCTGGATGGCCAGGTGCAGGTCCGTGAGCGTGTGGTCGGCCCGCGCCTCGAAGTCGGCGGACCACCGCCCACCCAGACTCACCCGCAGCAGGTACCCGGCGTCCGCGGCCGCCGCCGGATGCAGGCGCCGCCCACCGGGGGGGAGCTCGCTGCCCGCGAAGTCCTGCCATCTCGGGCGGAGCAGGGACCACACGGCCGGCGTGAGGTCGGTCCGGAGCTGGACGTCGCCCCCGTCGACGAAGAAGGGGGGGCGCCGGAAGATCTCCGCCAGCGGGCTGGGCGGGACGTCGCCATGGTAGGCGCCCGCCACGAGCACCCGGAGGGCGATGTAGCCGGGATGGTAGCTGCGCCCGGGGTCGAGGGCCGCGCGTGCCGCCTCGACCACCTCGGCGTCCCGGCGCGCCACGGCCCCGAGGGGCGCGGGCTCGGCATCCCGTACCGCATACAGCCCGGCCTCGCCGTCGAGGCAGCGGAGGATGCGGATGCGGCCGCCCGTGGCGGCCGGGGCCCGGCGCCAGGTCGAGGCGAAGAAGTACCCGTGCCCCGCCCAGTCGTCGTACTCCCAGCGCTGCGTGCGGCCGTCCGGGAGCCGGACCTGGGCCGGGCGGGTCTGCATCCGCCTCGGGCTCCGTCCCAACTCGAGCGGCCAGAGGAGCGTGGTCGCCTCCAGGGACAGGCCGGCCACGCTCGGCTCACCGGGCTGGAGGTCGAAAAGCACCGAGGCGCCGGTGACGGCGCCGAACGTCCACACATATCGCCCGCGCGCCACGGAGACGCAGTCGGGGCAGGCGCCGACAGCGCGGGGGACATCCCTTGGGCCCGCCGCCAACTGGGCCGGCAGCCCTTCCACGATGTCGGCCGCGGTCAGCGGTCCCGGGGCCTTGCGGAGCACTGCGCGGACAGCCTCTTTCAGGGCGGCGGTCACGGCCACTGGCACGGCCCCCTGACGCGGTTCCGCGAGGGCGGCCGGCCCACCCGGGGCCGCCACTCCCCCACGGCTCGCCCTGTTCGACAGGCCCGCCCCCGCCCCCGCCGCGCCGGGTCCGCAGCCCGGCGGCCGCAGGCTTCCGCCCGCCGCCCCTGTAGTCCGGGCGGAGAGGGGATCGGGCATGGCAGGACAGACGGTGCGCGTCGGGTTCGTCGGCACCGGCGGGAACGCCCGCGGCCACATCGCCCAGATGAGCCAGCTCCCCGAGGTGGAGATCGTCGCGTGCGCAAGCAGCGGGAGACCGGACTCGTGCTGGCCGTCGGCTACCAGCGCCACTTCCAGCCGCGCTTCCGCTGGGTGCGCGAGCAGATCGCCCCCGGGCGCATCGGAGCCGTGACCTTCCTGCAGTGGTTGCAGGGCCAGAACTGGCTGCGCGGCCACGTGGGCCGGTGGCGGCTCGACCCGGCCCTGTCCGGCGGCGGCCAACTCAACCACTCGGGCAGCCCCGTCATCGACACCGTCCGGTGGATCACCGGGCTGGAGGCGGGCGAGGCCTCCGCCTACATCGACCGCCGCGGGGCGAACGTCGACATCCACTCCGCGGTGAGCCTGCGCTTCACCGCGGGCGCGGTCGGCAACGCCTCGATCGTCGGCGATCAGGTCGCCAGGGGCATGTGGGAGGACGTGACCATGGCCGGCGAGCGCGGCATCGTCTGGATGCGTCAGGGCGGGGCGGTCCACATCGCCACGGAAGACGACCTGGAGTCGCGGGAGGTGACCGACTTCGGCCCCTCCATCGGCGGCAAGGACAAGAGCCCCATCGACGCCATCCTCGGGCGGGCCGAGGTGCAGGTGCCGCCCAGCTGCGGCCTGGGCATGATCGAGGCGACGGAGGCCATCTGGCGCTTTGCGGAGATGGGGCAGCCCACCACGCACTCACGGACAGGCCGCGGGGGCGGGCCGTCGGCGGATCGTCCCCGGGTTCGTCGAGGCCCGGTGCCTCGTGGGCGCCTTCTCGCCGCGGGTATCCGGCAGGGCGGAACAGCCCTGGCCGCGGTGCGCCGGACTCACCGGCGGGGCTCCGCCCGCTCGCGGGGAGTCCACTCCCAGAGCCCGAGTCCGCCCCGCGCGGGGATGGGGACGGGCAGGGGTTCGGCTCCGCGGAGTTCCCAGGCCCACCGCCCGGGCGCCCAGTTGCCAAAGGCGCGCTCCTCGGGCGTGAGGTCCGGAGGGGCGGCCAGCCCTGTGGTGGGAAGGCAAGCGGTCACGACACAGACGGCGATGACGGCGCCCCGGGGCAGGTCGGCGGGGGAGCCCAGACCGGCCGTGCGGAGGGCGGAGACGAACGGCTCGGCGCCGCAGCGCCGGCGGGCCTCGGGCGGGAACGCAAGGCTCGCGTGAATGGCGAGCGGGCCGAGGTGGCCGGTTCGCCAGGACCGGGTCTCATAGCACTTGGCGCCCACGGCGATCAGGCTCGCCCACGGTTGCATGACGGAGATTGCGCGCATCGTGGCCTCCCACCCCCGCCCGGCCCATGCTGCCCGGGGCCCGGTGGCGGCGTCAAGTGCGCCACGTCTGCTGCCGGCCGGGCTGCCCGGCGCGCCCGCCCGCGGTCTCCGGCGCGGGCGCGTCCGGCGGTCGGCGGGCCGACGCCACCCCGGCTGGGATGGGGCTGCCGCCGCCGGCCATCCCGCGTCGGCGCTGGGCACCCGTGGACGTCCTCGGCCGGCGGCGCGACCACCGTCCGGGCCCGCCGCCGGTACGGAACCGGCGCGCGGAGCTCGACGCGGGTCGACGGGAGACAGCCGCCGGCCTGCATGCGCTGCGGAACCTGGCCGCGTTCGGCGAAAAGCACCTTCGGACCTGGGGATTCTCGATCCATACCTCGAGGTCGGGATGATGCGGTGTGAGCATGGGGTTCTTCAAGGACCCCCCTCTTGAGGGGAAGCACGCGGGCAAGCGCGAGTCGCGGTAGCCCGCGCCCACCGGGCCGGGGCAGCGCAGGACGCCCGTTGGCCCACGCGGCCGAGATGCCCGCACCACTCCGCGCGCTCATCGCCTACGCCGCCTCGCCGCGGGAACCCCGTCAGGACGGGCCGCTCCCGCGGACCGCCGCCTTCACGAGCGCCCGGCACCGTACCAGCGGAGAACGCGAAGGGCGCGCAGGGTGTTCCACCGGCTGGGCCGGCCGACGGCCTCATCCAACTCGACGGGCATCACCCCCGGATGCCGGACCTCGAGCGGCCACCGACCGTCCGCGTCGCGCTTGCCGGCGACCAGCCCGATCGCCTCGGCCACGCGCCCGTCCGGCCTGACCCGCGCCGCCCGCAGGTAATCCAGCCCCCGCAGCACGTCGTAGTGCCACCACGTCGGGAAGGCGAAGCGCGTCCATACCCCGCCGCCCTTGCGGTCGCGCTCGATGACCTCGCCCGTCGCTCGCCGCCGGAAGAGCCCGCGATCCAGCAGGTACGCCTCGCCGCGGAGTTGGGCGGCGGCCACCTCCGGAGTGGCGCCGCCGGCCCGGTCGTGCTCGAGCAGCGCCTCCAGGACGCAGATCGTGGTGTTGAACGACGACCGGCTCGAGCGCTCCGGCGCGTCGCAGTTCCACCCCCCGTCCGGGAGTTGTTCGCCCAGGAGCCGCTCGACGATGCCGTGGACGTCCTGGCGGAAGTACGCGCCGGCGGCCGCGACCTGGCCGTTGATGCACGGCTCCAGCTCCCCGGCGAAGAAGGCGTTGCCGGCGCACTCGGCCGGACCGCAGCCCCGCCACGTCACGCGGTCGCGCACGCGGCCCAGGGCGCGCCGAGCCTCCGGGCTGGCCGGGTCAAGGCCGAACTCGCGCAGCAGCGACAGGACGTGCATCGTGGAGTTCCACCCCCGGTTCCAGGCCGCGCCCGCCCACCGGCCGTCCCCGTCCTGGAGGGAGAGCAGCCGCGCGCCCCACCCCTCCGTGGCGATGCGTGCCCGCTCGGCCGCGACTTCGTCCGCGGGGGCGCCGGTCAGGTCGCGCATCACCTGCCAACGGATGGATGGGTCGGAGTCGAGCAGCCAGTCGATGAGGCCCAGGTCGCTCCCCCCCGGAGGCATGGTTCGGCGCGAGGGCTTTCCCGCCCTCGCGGCCGTGGGCCCGAGAGACGCTGGACGAACACCGGCCACGCGCGGACACCGCGGGCCATCGCCGCGGGCGGCGGGGCTCCGCCCGACCCCGACGTCGACACCCCGCTGAGGGCGCGGCACCTCGGAGACGGCGGGGTGGCGCCGGGGCATCCCACCCGGCCGCGTGCCAGGCCAGCCCGGCGGCGGGCGAGGACTCCCCCGTGCGCGCGCCAAAGGTCTCCCGCGAGGGTTGGGCGTGGACGAGGCGCGGAGGAGTGGCAGCCGCTGTTCCGCGGGCTCCACGCCGAGTTCGCGGGGTCGACGGCCCTGGATGCCTGGCCGCCGATGGGGGGCAGCAGGTCGTCGCGCCCACCCCTCGGGCTCCGGCCGGGCGGCCCCGTTCCGCCTCGCGGTCGCGGCGCCGCACGCCCACGAGGCGGCGCCGACCGCGGCGATCGTCGATCTGGCGTCCCAACTGCTGCCGGGCGTGCACCTCGACGGAAGCCCGACCGCGCCGCCGGCCTTCGACATCGTGGAAGCGGCGCTGGTGACCTGGTGCCGCCGCAGACCGCGGAACGCGTCCTCGACCTGCCGGAGGCCCGCATGCGGCGGCTCCCGGGTACGTCGGACCCGTACCGCCTCCCGGCCAGCGCGCCGAGTGCTGAGCGAGGTGTATGGGGTGGAGCCGGCCATCGGCCGCGCCGGGGGGCCGTGCCCGCGCTCTCGCCCCTGCGCCACCTCCTGGGTGCCGGGACGCTGCCCTTCGGGTTCGGCGCGCCGGACGAGCGCATCCACGCCCCGGACGAGTTCGTGCGCCTGCCGGGCCTGCGGCGCCGCCAGGTGGCGCATGGCAGGCTCCTGGAGGAACTCGGGCCCGGGCGCGGGTCGGTGCTCCACGATGCCCGCCCCGGGCCTCGCGGATGTGGTGGCACGGGGGCCGCCGGGCCCATCCCGCGGACCCCGGCAGCGGAGGGTAGCCGTGCTCGCCCGGCGTGCGTTCCGGCGACGGCTCCCGCCCGCGGCCGCCGGGACGGCGGGCGGGGGCCTGGTGCCGGCCGCGCTACTCCGCCCTCCGGGGGCTGGCGGTCGGTCGCGCGGAGACCGCCCACTCCGGTCGGGGGCCCTTCGGGCCGGTCGCGACGCACGGCCCCGTCCCCCCATCCACCTGGGTCTACGGCGGCGGCCACACGTCTGGGGCGAGGTCAGGGACGGGGCTCCTGCCGCTCCCGCAGCCGGGCCCCTCCCCGGTCCGATCCTGGCCTGCGACGTGCCGTCGGCTGGGCCCGGGGTGCTCGGCGCGCCGAGCACCCCGGACGGGCTCCCGGCCGGGTTCGGCCCCAGGTGTGCCCATCCCCGGCGCGGGACTCCGCGCCACCGCCGCCCGGCGGCAGGAACCTCCGGCCGCGCCCACAACTCGACCCCGGCGGAGGGGGCGGCATGTCGTCTGACGGGCCGACCGGCAGCATGGCACACGTCGAGGTCGACTGCGGCCGTTGGCTCGGTGCCCTGCGCCGCATCTGGACCAGCTTCGGCCACGACGAACTGAACTGGGCGTCCACGCCGCGCGGGAGGCGCAACCTCTCCGCGATCCGCGCGTTCGCCGAGGCTCCCTACACCGTACGGGCGCACAACCTCTTCACCAGCGGGCCCGGGCGGGGCCTGCCCCACTGGAGCAGCGGCAACGTCTACCATGAGGTCCCCGGCGCGGACGGCGCGACCGCGGCCGCCTATGACTGGTCCATCTTCGACAGCGTCTTCGACGCCTGGGTCGAGGCCGGGATGCGGCCCATCGTGGAACTCGGGTTCTGCCCCCGCGCCCTGGTCCCCGACGCCGCCGAGATCGCCTTCACGCCGATGCCCTCCGCGTACGGCCCGTACGAGGCCGGGCTCTGGGCCTGGCCCCCGCGCGACCACAGGCGGTGGCACGACCTCGTGGCCGCCACGGTGCGTCACGCCTGCGCCCGCTACGGCGCGGAGACCGTCCGCCAGTGGTACTGGGAACTGTGGAACGAGCCCGACATCTTCTACTGGAAGGGCACGCCGGAGGAGTATTGCGCGCTGTATGACGTGACGGCGGCGGCCGTCACCGGCGTGCTGCCGGAGGCGGCCGTCGGCGGGCCGGCGACGACGGGCGGCGGCGCGCGCTTCCTGGACGGCTTCCTCGCCCACTGTGCCGATGGGCCGAACGCGGCCACCGGCGGCCGCGGCGCCCGCCTCGACTTCGTGTCCTTCCACACGAAGGGGGCATCGTTCCGCCCCTGGCGCACGTACGGCCGGCTCGGCCCATCCGGCGTGGAGCGGGGGGAGCGCGCCTCGCCGAGCACCCACAAGATGCTCCGCGAGATCCGCGAGAACCTCGCCGTCGCGGCGCGCCACCCGGGAGCCGCCGCCCTGCCCGTCCTGGTCGATGAATGCGATGCCTCGGTACCCGCGCACTGGGGCGTGTACGACAACCCGAACTTCGCCTATCGCAACACGGAGTACTACCCGGTCTTCCAGGCCCAGCTGATGGCGAAGATCCTGGACCTCGACGGCCTCGCGCTTCCGAGGGTGGAGGCCGCCACCACCTGGTCCTGGTACATGGAGGGGGACCGCTTCTTCGAGGGCACGCGCAGCCTCTTCACGGCCGGCGACCTGCCCACCCCGCTCCTCGGCGCCTACCGCATGCTGGCGCGTCTGCCCGCGCGGCGCCTCGTGGTGGCCTCGGATCGGGCCCGCGGGCTGCGCGCCCTGGATGAGCCCGACGCGCCCCCGGAGGTCGACGGCCTGGCGGCCACCGACGGGTCCGCGCGCGTCGCGGCGCTCGTGTGGCACCACTGCGACGACCAATACCACGCGGGCCTGGCGGCGGTCGAAGTCGCCATCCGGCGCTTGCCGTTCGCCGGCCGGCCCTGCATGGTCCGCCATTTCCGCATCGACCGGGACCACAGCAACGGCCACTCGGCGTGGGTCGCCGCCGGCCGGCCCCAGGATCCCGGCCCCGGCCAGCTCGCCGCCCTGCAGGAGCGGGCGGGGCTGGAGCGCTTCGCGCCGGACGAGGCCCTGGAGCACGCGCCGGCGGACCTGACCCTGCGCTTCGACCTGCCGCGGCCCGGGCTCTCGCTCGTCGAGGTGGAAGCGATGTGACCGCGGGGGATCTCCCAGCCTTCCTCGCCGGCCCCGACGAAGGTGGGCGGCCGCCGTCCGCCGAAGCTCCGCACAACGGTCCGGCCATGAGGGGAACGAATGAACGCGGCCCCGGAGGCTCCCGTCCCCGGCCGGCGGCCCGTTCCGGCCCCGGCGGCGCGGGAGACCGCAGGCGCCGCGTCGGACACCTCCCGCTCGGACGCCGCCGCGTACCTCCGGGACGAGCCGGCCAACGTCCGCATCAACGCCCTGGGCGGGGCCCTGCAGAGCGTCAGCCTCAACCTGTCGAACCCATTCCTCGGCATCGACCTGATCCGGCTCGGCGGGGCCGGCTGGGAGGTCGGGCTGCTCAGCGCCCTGCCGCCGCTGGGGCAGACCCTCAGCACCCTGGCGGGCGCGCGGTGGCTCAGCGCGCGGCACAGCCCCAAGCGCGCCGGGGCCGCCATGTTCGCCGCCGCGCGCCTCCTCCTGTTGGGCCTGGCCGCCATCCAGCTCGGGGCCCACGGCGCATCCGCGTGGCGCCCCCTCGCGCTGGTGGCGGTCGTCGCGCTGATCAGCCTGCCGGCCGCCGTGGGCAACCTCTCCTGGCAGGCGGTCCTCACCGGGCTGCTGCGTCCCGCGGCCCGGGCCCCCGCCCTGGCCGTGCGGGGCGTCCTGGCGAGCCTGGCCGGCGTGGTCGTGCCCCTCGCCGCGGGCTTCCTCTCCCGCCACAGCAGCGGCACCGGCGCCTACACCTGGCTGTATGTGCTGGCGGCCGTGGTCGGGCTGGGCGAGGCGGCGGCGTTCCTCAGCCTGCGCGGCAGCCCTCCCGTGGCCGCGCGCCGCGAGCCGGTGCTGCCCGCCGCCCGGCGCCTGTGGGCGGAACGGCCCTACCGCGCATATACGCTGTGCTGCCTCCCCTTCTACCTCGGGTGGCTCATGGCCTGGCCGCTGTTCACCACCTATCAGGTGCGCGTGGCCCACGCCACCAATTTGTGGATGGCCGGCTTCGCCGCGGTCAACTCGCTCGCCGCCGCCGCCGGCAACGCCCTCTGGGGGCGGGCCGGCGGCCGGATCGGCGCCCGCCTGGCGCTGCCCGCGGCATGCCTGCTCCTGACCGCCGTGCCGCTGGAGTACGTCCTGGCGCCGGGGCTCTGGGGCATCGCCGCCAACAACGTCCTCGGCGGCGTCTTCGGGGCCGGTGTCAACCTCTACCTGCTGGTCCGCCTGATGGAGGTCGCGCCGCCCGCCGACCGGGTGGTCGCGATGGGCATGGCCAGCACGGTCCTAGGCGCCGTGGGCGTGGCGGGACCCATGCTCGGCATGGCCCTCGTGCGGGTGGTGCCCATGCCTGAGGTCTTCTGGATCCCCGCGGCGCTCCGCCTGACCGGCGCCCTCGCCCTCGGGGCCGCGGGCATCGCGGCCGGACCGGCGCGCGCGCCGGCGTGACCCGAACCGTCTGTGCCGGCCCCGGCGGGCCGCCCATGCCCACCCTGATCGCGCGTGTCCCATGTCCGCGAGGCGACGGCGGCGAGGTCCTCGGGCATGGGAGGTCGCCGGGGTCCTGCAGGTAGCCCACCTGGTGGCGCAGGGCGAAGCCGTACCGGGGGGCGGTGAGGCCCTCCCTCCTGCGGCAGCTCGTTGCTGGTGCCCACCAGGGTCCGCAGGGGCACCGGCCGGCCGGCGTCGCTCACCTCCGGCTCGTTGCACCGCCGGCTCTCGTCGACGGCGGCGACGTGGGCGGTGGTCCGCGAGCCGTCCACGTTCCGGGCGATCACGCCGCCCTCGATCCGATCGCCAGCACGTGCTGGGGGGCGACCAGGAGCCGGTGAATCACCTCGCGCCGCTCCAGGAACTGCGCCTGCAGCCCGTCCTCGCACTCCCGCCCGGTGCCATGGGGCCACACCTTTCCGGCGGGAGCGGTCCATCGCGGGGTTCGGTCGGGTCGGCCGCGATCCGGGTTTGGCGCGACGGGCGGAGGGCGCTGGAGCCGAAAAGCACCGGCGCGGGGTCGCTGGTGATTTCCGCGTTGCAGAAGGCGCAGAGGATGACGCCGTCCGGCACGGCGACATGAGCGATCTGCAGGCGCCCGTCCGGGCGGGCGGCAGAATGGCTTGGCGCCAGCCGAAGCGGCTCCCGGGCCCGCTCGGCGAGCGACACGCTGCATCATTTCCTCCGGAGCGCGGGGTCGGGGGAACAGCCACCCTGCGGCCGGGCGAAGATTCCCCCGGGGGCCGGGCGGCCGGCTTCCCGCCGCGCCCGGGCGCGTCCCTCAGCGCCAATCCACGCCACCCGCGCCCGGCTGGCGGCCAGCCGCGCGCTCCGCCTCCCAGCCGCGCAGCCCCGCCGCGAGCCGCTCGCACTCGGCGGGCCGCTCGGCCGCGAGGTTGTGGCCCTCCCCCGGGTCGGCATCCACGTCGTACAGCTCGGGCTGGTCGCGGTCGCCCTGGGGGTAGTACGCGTAGCGGCCGTCGCGGACCGCGAGCAGCGGCTCCCCGCGCCGGTGGATCCCGCTCACGGCGAGCGGCCGGTGGCCCCGCTCCTCCCCGCGCAGCAGGGGCACGAGGGACCGCCCCTCCAGGTCGGGCGGCGCCGGCACGCCCGCGAGTTCCAAAAGCGTGGGCATGAGGTCGGGGGGCTGCACGAGGCCCGGGACGCGCCGCGCCGCCATGCCCGGGACGCGCAGCAGCAGGGGGATGTGGGCCACCTCCTCATACAGGACCCACCGCCGGGGGTCCCCCTCCCACAGGTTGCTCTTGCCCGTGCGGTTGTGCTCGCCGAGGAACATGCCGTGGTCGGAGGTGAAGACGACCGCCGTGCGCTCTTCCAGGCCGATGTCCTCCAGCTTCTGGAGGAGCCGCCCGAACCAGCGGGACATCATGCTGACCTCCCCCGCGTAGTGGGCCCGCAGGTTGGCCAGCTCCGCCGGCGAGTAGATGTCGGCGGGGCCGTAGTTCGGGTGCAGCATCGCCGCGCCGGCGTAGCCAGGATCGTAGCGCTCCACCCAATACTCCGGCGGGTCCCAGGGCTCGTGGACGTCGAAGCAGTCCACCCAGAGGAAGAAGGGCGCCTTGTAGTTCTCCTCCAGCCAGCGGGAGGCGGTGCGCAGGGTGCGGGCGGCGAAGCGGTCCTCCTCCCACGCCCAGTCCCGGTTGGTCGTGCGGTGGATGTCGACCAGGCTGTATCCGCGGGGCTGCGGACTCCGCCGGGTCTTCTCCGGGGGCATGGCCCGCTCCAAGCGGTTGAAGCGGGTCAGGTAGGTGTCGCCCTCCTGGCCGCGCAGCCAGCACGCCCCTTCGAAGCCCCGGTCGAAGTGGTTCGTGGCCCGCATCATGTGGGGGTTATCCACGATCAGCTGCGTGAGGTAGCCCGCGTCCCGCATGCACGCCGCCAGCACGGGCACGGCGGGATCCAGGGCCCGCCACCCGTGCCGGGGAAACGAGAAGCGCCCGGTGAACCAGTCGGTCCGCGTAGGGATGGTGGGGAAGCTGGAGACGTAGTGGCGGTCGAAGGCCACCGCCTGCGCGGCGAACCGGTCGAGGTCCGGGGTGTGGATCCACCCGTTGCCGTTCCACCCGCAGTAGTCGTAGCGAAAGGTGTCAGAGACGACCACGACGATGTTCATCGGCCATCCGCCCTCCGCGCCCGGGGTGGGCGGGGCCGCTCGCGCACGGCCCGCCGCCACGGCCCCACGACCGTTGGACGCGCGCGCACCCGATCCTACCGGCGCTGGTGGGACGCTCAGAGCCCGTCGTCCGGGGCCCAGTGGTTCTGCCAGCGCGGGTCGATCTCGTCGCGCACGCTCTGGTACCGGATGTCGGTGGAGAGGCGGATGCGGCGGTCCGGGTCGACGTTGCGCGTGGAGGCGTGGATCATGAACGGGCTGTGGACCACCATGTCGCCCGCGCGGTAGTCCGCCACCAGCCAGCGCCCGCCCATCTGCTCGGCCAGGGTCCGGAGGTCCTTGCCCAGCCAGCCGCTGGTCATGACGGAGTTCACGGCCTGCAGGCGGAGGGCCGGCGTCAGGTGGGCGGCCTCGCGCGCGTACCGGGCCTCGAGCTCCCGGCCGAAGGCGTCGGAGCCCTCCAGGTAGCAGAGGCCGCCCATCTCCACCGAGGCGTCGCCGATGGGGATCCAGCTGGTGCAGAGCCGGTCCGTCCCGCCCCGCAGATACACGAGGTCGTAGTGGGCGCCGGTGCAGTGCACGTCCCCGGGCCGCCCGATGCGCAGGAGCTTGCGCTTGTGCAGGAACGGCGGCGCGCCGAAGAAGTCCTCATAGAAGCGCACCACCGGCGCCGCCATGCAGAACGCCTCGTAGGCCGCCCAGCGCACGATCTCCGCCAGGCGGGCCCCCAACGCGCGCCCGTCCACGGGGCCGGGCCCGAGGATCCCCTCCGCCGGGTCGGTGCCGCCGGCCAGCAGGCCCGTGCCGGCGAGGGCCTCCAGCACCTTGCCGCGGAAGGCGCGGACCTCCGCGGGATCGAGCAGCCCGCGCAGCCAGACATACCCGTCCTGGCGGAAGCGCTCGCGGAGGGCGTCGATGCCCAAGTCGCGCTCCGAGGGCCGCAACCAGCCGAGGCGACCCGGAGCCATGTCCAGGGCGACCCCGTTGCTCTCGAGGGGCGGCAGGGCACGGGCGCGGACCTCGGCGGGGGCGCCGGCCACGGGCGTTCCGCCTCCCGGCCGCGGGCGGCGCGCCCACGGCCCCCGCCGGAATTCGGCGGGCCCCCGCCGGGCCCTGCGGCCGGCGGGGGCGCCTGCGCGCGGTGGGGAAGGCCGCCGCCCGACGCAGGCGCATGCCGCGCCCGTCCCCGCCGCCAGAGCGGCTCCCGGCGCACCGCCGGGCCCACCCGGCCGCACCCCCGGGCCGCGTGCGCCTCCCGCCGCCGGGATGCTCCGGGCCGCCCGAGAGGAACCGCGGGCGGCGGGCCGAAGCCGCGGGCCCGGGGACCGGTGGCGCGGCCGCGGGGGACAGGCGCACGACAGGGGGCGGGCCGGTGGGCGTCCCGGCGTTCGAGAAGCGGGTCATCGGCGAACTCCGCAACGACGTGGGCGGCGGGGCCATGAACACGCTGTGCATCGTGGGGGACGTGAACGCCGACGGCCGGCCCGACGTGGTCGTCTCGGGCCGCAACGGCCGCATGGCGTGGTTCGAGAATCCGGGGCGCCCGGGAACCGGCCCGTGGACGATGCACCCCATCGACCGGGTGCGCGACCTGGAGTGCGGCGGGCTGGTGCGCGACCTCGACGGCGACGGCTGGGGCGACATCATCGACGGCGGGGACTACCGCTCGGACGAGCTGTCGTGGTGGCGCAACCCCGGCCCCGCGGGCGGTCCCTGGAGCCGCCACGTCATCGCGCGGACGGGCAGCAGGCAGTTCCACGACGAGTTGGTCGCGGACGTGGCGGGGGACGGCCGGCCCTCGCTGGTGTTCTGGAACCAGGGCGCCGGCGCCCTGCACCACGTGCCCCTGCCGCCCGACCCCACGGTCACGCCGTGGCCGGGGATCGCCCGGATCGCGTCGGGACGCAGGGAGGACGGCCAGGCGGAGGAGGGCCTGGCGGCCGCCGACCTGGACGGCGACGGCGCCATCGAGATCGTGGCGGGGACGCACTGGTACCGGCGCGAGCCCGGCGGGTGGGAGGGCCACCGCTTCGCCCGCGGATACATCACGACCAAGGTCGCGGTGGGGGACCTCGACGGGGACGGCCTGCTCGAGATCGTGCTGTCGGAGGGGGACGCCTGCATCTACGGGCGCCCCCAGGGGGGCCGCCTGGCCTGGTTCCAGCGCGGCGCGGACATGCGCGCCCCCTGGGTGGAACACGAGGTCGAGGCCGGCCTCCTCGACCCCCACACGCTGCAGGTCGCCGACCTCTGCGGCCACGGGCGCCTCGACCTGCTGGTCGGGGAGATCGGCCTGGCCGGCGGCAGCCCCGGGCGGACCCCGCGCCTGCTGATCTACGAGAACGACGGCCGCGGCGGGTTCGTCCCCCACGTGGTGGACGAAGGTAGCGGCACCCACAACGCGGTGCTCGTGGACCTGTATGGGCGGGGCGCGCCGGACATCGTCGGCCGGCCCCTGCACGGACCCGAGAAGTGGCAGATCCACGTCTTCGAGCGGACTCCCGGCTTCACTGCTGCAGGCTGACGGCGACGATGAAGTCCTTCGCCGCACCGCCGGGCGTGCCCGCGAGCAGCGATGAAGTCGCGCCCAGCACGTCGAGCGACGAGAGCGTCCGCGACGCATCCAGGGGCACCACCGCCGCGTAGAGGCCGCCGCAGCCGGCGAAGGCGGGCTCCATCCTGCCGCCGGTGTCGGACAGCAGGTTGGGGTCCACCACGGCGGGGAACTCGCCCGGGGCGAGCGACTGGGGGTGGCACCACCCGGTGAGGTCGAAGCCCGCGGACGTCTTCGTGCCGTCCGCATACACCGCCTGGAGGGCGATCTCCCCCGCGCCGCCGCCGATGCCCTGACCCAGGATCCACGCCGCCCGGTAGCGCCCCGCCGGCACGGGGATGTCGGCGGGCTGGGCCAGGTCGAAGGTCGAACGGATGCCGGCGCCCTCGGCCGGGATGAGGAACGTCGCCGACAGCCCGTGGATGGTCACGCCGAAGTTGCCCGTGGATGGGAAGAACTGCTCCGGGTAGGGCGTTCCGTTGATGCCCGCTGCGCTCCACCCCGTCGGCGCATGGCGGGGGGGCGGGCCGCCCTGCACCGCCGTGCCCTCGGCGCCCGCGGGGCTCTCGAAGAACTGGGTCAGGTCGACCTCGGTGAACCCGCGCACCGTGCCCGCGGTGGGCTCCTGCGCCGCGGCCTTCCCCATCTCCCCGGCCGGGCAGGGCTGCAGGAGGCTCCCGCAGAGGGCGGCGGTGCGGCCGGACGGCACGTCCGCGGCCGCGAGCACCCCGCTCGGGAAGTGGAAGGCGGCGGTCGCCGAAGCCATGTATGCGGAGGCGGGGGTTGCCGATCCGGCCGTCGCGGCCTGGCCGGCGCAGCCGGCGGCCAGGAGCGCGGTCGCGGCGAGGGCCCCAAGGCCTGCCCACCCGGGCCCGGCCGCCCGGACGGTCAAGGCTGCCTGCCGCCGTTCGGGAACAGCGCCGGGATCTCGCCGAGCTCCTGGGGCAGGCCGGCCACGACCGCGCGGGCCACCCCGGCGTCCCCCGCCGCCCCGGATGCCTCCGTCTTGCCGGCCGCCTGCAGCAGGTTGACCTGCGCGGCCGCCTGGGCGTACGCGTCGGCCACGGAGACCTTCTGGGCCAGCAGCTGGGCCGCCCACGTGCCCAGGATCTGCTTCGCCTGGGCGTCCTGGTAGGCGAAGTGCGCCCCCTCGACCTGGATGGCGTGCCCCGTGTGCACCTCGGCCGAGAAGACCGAGAGGGTCTTGCCCGCCAGGGGCGGCGCCACCTGCTTCACGGTGGAGAGCCAGGTGTCCCAGACCGGCAGGTATCCGGGCGGCAGGAGGACGAGTTTGATCATGGCCTCCTGCCACACGGGGCCGGCGCAGAGCCACTGCACCAGCTCCCAAGCGGCGGCCGGATGCGCCGTGCCCGCCGTGATGGCGAAGTAGTTGGGGTTCGTCATCGTGTAGGCGCCGGAGGGCCAGGTGGGCATGGGCCAGAAGTCCCACTTCACGCTGCGCCACGCGGAGACCCACTGCAGCATCTGCTGGACCCAGGCGAACGGCGCCACCTCGGTGCCGGCCGCGAACGACCCGGTATCGACGCGCCCGGTCTTCGCCGTCTTCTTCCACAGCATGTCGTACAGATACTCGCCGGCGGCGACGCAGGCCGCGCTGTCGATCGTGCAGTGGCCCGCGTCGGCCGGATCCACGATGCTCCCGCCGAACCCGTGGTAGTAGAAGGCATCCGGTCCGGACGACTGATAGTCGATCGTCGTGCCGTAGCGCCACGCTGACGCGCTCCCGGCGCCGCGCACCGACCCCGCGACCGACGCGGCGAGGTTCGCGTACTCCTGGTAATCCCAGGTCCTCGATGGATAGGGGAGCCCCAGGTCGTCCAGGACGCCCAGGTTGACGACGGTGGCCGCCGTGCCCATGTAGTTCGGCAGCCCATACAGCCCGCCCCGGTACGTGACCGTCGCCAGCTGCCCGGCCGAGAAGTTGAGCAGGTTCAGGTTCGACTGCTGGACGTACGGGGTGAGGTCGAGGAGGAGCCCGGAGGTGAGCCAGCCGTCGATCCCGCCCCCGCCGCCCTGCAGCTGCGGCACGTCCGGACCGCCGCCCGCGAGGACGGACGCCGTCGGGTTGACGGTCGTGCCGAACAGCTTCAGGTCGATGCCGGGATGGGCGTCCCGGAAGGGGGCGGTGAGCTCATACATCAGCTGGTGCAGCGTGGCGGGGCTGGGGAAGCCGTAGGCGTCGGTGTACGGTTGGAAGACGACCACGGTCCGCTGCGATCCCGCGGTGGGCGTGGATGCGGCCCGCCCGCGGGCGCCCGCGGTGCCGCAGCCCCCAAGCAGGATCCCGCACGCCGCGCCCGCCCCGGCGCCCACCAGCGCGCGGCGGGTCGGCGGCCGCGCGCTCCAGGGCGGGCGGCGGGTTCCGGACTCCGCAGGGCCGGGGAGCGGGGAGCCCTGGGCCGACGGGGTGGGCACCTGCACACCGCCTCCCGTGCCCCGGGCCCCTTCCGCGGCCCCGCGCGCCGTCCCTGCCGATCCCCGGCCGGACGCGGACCGGGCCGTCACCAGCCCCCGAACCGGCGCCGTCCCGGGCCCCACGCGCGGTAGGCCCAGGGCCCGCCGCCCCAGGGGTCGAACCGCCGGAAGACGCGCCGCACGATCGCCGCGACGACCACCGCGCACAACACGAGGGCCGCCAGGCCGGCGGCCGCGCCGAAGAGGACCGGCACGATCCAGAACAGGCCCGCGATCAGGCCGAAGATGGCCCACGGCGACCAGCAGGTGCCCCGGCTGGCGCACCCTGACTGGCGCGGCCCATAGCCCGGCGGCGGGGCGGCGGGCGGCGGCGTTGCCGCCCCGCCGGTTCCGCCGCCGCGGACCTTCTGCATGAGCTGGTCGACGGCGATCTTCTCGTAGTCCGGCCCCAACTCCCGGTTGGCGCGCAGGACCGCCTGGAAGTGCGCCCGCATTTCGGCTTCGTCTTCGGGGGTCACCGGCACCGCCGTCCTTTGCCCCGGGCCGCTCGATCCACAGAATACCACGGCCGGGGGACGCCCCCTCCGCCGCGGGCCGTTCGTTACGACCGCGTCACGACCCCGGGCTCCCCGCGGTCACGGCCCAGGGCTCCAGGAGCACCTTGCCGCAGTGGCCCGCGGCCTGGAGGTCCCAGGCCTCGCGGAAGCGCCCCATGGGGAACGTGTGCGTGATGCAGCGGTCCAGGGCCGGCCCCAGGCGCCCGATCAGCCCCAGCAGGGCCGGGGCGTCCGCCAGGTTGTAATGCCAGTGGCCGTGGAGCGTCAGACCCTTGCGCAGCAGGTCCCGGCTGACATGCACGGTCAGGTCCCCGCCCTCGCCGATGAAGGCGAGGTGGCCGCGGCGGCGCATCGCGTCGATGAGCAGCCGCTGCCCCTGCGCCGATCCCGAGCAGTCGATCCCCCGGTCGGCGCCGCCCCCGGTCAGATCCCGGATGCGGGCGGCCGCCTCCGGGTCCGAGGGGTCGACCACCGCCTCCGCCCCCAGCGCGAGGGCCAGCCGGGCCCGGTACGGCTGGGACTCGACGCCGATCACCCGGGCGCCCGCGGCCACGCCGCCGATCACCCCGCCCAGGCCCACGGGTCCGAGCCCCGTGACGACCAGGCTGTCCGAGGCCCGGATCCCCATGCGGCGGAGGGCGCCGAAGGTCGGGCCGAGCCCGCAGCACGCCATGGCGGCGTGGCGCAGGGGCAGGTCGGCGGGCACCGGCACCAGGAGCCAGTCCTGCTTGCGCACGTATTGCGCGTACGTCGGCGTCGCGACCCGGGGCGCCTGCTCGCAGTGGATGTAGTCGCCCGAGAGGCACAGCGGGCAGCGGCCGCAGCCGGTCCCCGGCATCACCACGACGCGGTCGCCGGGACGGACGCGGCCGGGGCGCGCCACGGCCACCACCTCGCCCGCCGCCTCGTGGCCGAGGGCCAGGCCGGTGCCGCCCCCTGTGAAGACCTTGTACTCCGTGCACATGGGGGCCAGGTCGATGCGCACCACCACGAAGTCGTCCTCGGGGGTCGGGTCGGGCCGCTCCAGGACCGCGGCGGTGCCGGGAGCGGTGATGGCGACGATCTGCACGGACGGCCCCTCCCTACTCGACCCCGAAGATGCGCAGGCCCCGCAGCCTGGCCGGCCCCCGCGAGCGCGGCGCCCACAGCCGGAAGCGGCGGGCGGCGATGGGCGCAAAGTCGCCCAGGCGCTTGTGGCCGAGGGCCCGCCCCTCGGCCAGGCGGTGCCAGGCGCGGCCGTGGCGGTGGTGGCCCACCTGCGCCTCCAGCACCCACTCCAGCACGGTCTCGCCCTGCGAGAGGTCCTCCATGGCCTCGAAGCGCGCGGCCAGGACCGGCTCCGGGAGGTGGACCTCCAGCGCGCCGACGCCGGGCCCCGCCGACCCGAGCGGCGCGCCGAAGCGCCGACGGACGGCCTCCCCCAGGGCGGCCGCGCGCTCCACCTCGGCCTCCTCCAACAGCCCGTCCCGGTTGGGGGCGAGGTTGAGGAGCAGGTTGGCGCCGTGCCCCACCGAGCGGTAGTAGATGCCCAGGAGCTCGTCCAGCCCCTTGATCCGGTCCCCCGCGCCCTCGTGCCAGAACCATCCGGCGCGGCTGATCGTGGTGTCCATCTCGGCCGGCATGTAGACGCCGGGAGGGGTCAGGTCGGCCTCGCCCCAGACCGTCTCCCATCGCGAGGCGTCGACGACGGTCCACAGGTCGGGCGAGCCGTACCCGCTCTCGTTGCAGCCCCAACGGATGTCGGGGTCGCCCATGTTGAAGACCACGGCCTCCGGCTGCAGCTCGCGCACGACCTTCATGATCGAGGGCCAGTCGTACCGGTACCCCTCGGAGCCCGCGCCGTCGAACCAGATCTCGGCCAGCGGCCCGTACCCCGAGCAGAGCTCGCGCAGCTGCGCCAGGTAGAAGGCGCTGTACGCTTGGGGGTCGGGGTAGCAGGCGGCGTTGCGGTCCCAGGGCGAGCAATACAGGCCGGGCCGGACGCCCTCCGCCCGGCAGGCGCCCACGAAGTCGCGGACCACGTCGCCGCGACCGCCCCGCCAGGGGCTGCTGCGCACGCAGTGCTCGGTCGTGGCGGTGGGCCACAGGCAGAACCCGTCGTGGTGCTTGGCGGTGAGCATCGCGTAGCGCATGCCCGCGCGCCGGGCGGCGCGCGCCCACTGGCCGCAGTCGAGGCGCTCCGGGCGGAAGATCGCCGGGTCCTCGGACCCGTCGCCCCACTCGCGGCCGGTGAACGTGTTGACCCCGAAGTGGCAGAACATGCCGAACTCGAGGTCCTGCCACGCCAGCTGGCGCGGCGTGGGCAGGAAGGACCCCATGCGGCACCCCCTCCCCGCGGCGGGAGCGGGGCGGGCACGCGCCCCGCCCGCCGGGCGTTCGGGGGGCCTTCGACGCCGCGGCCGCCGCTCCCGTCGGCGGCGGGCAGGCCCGGGTCGGGCGCCCACGGGGGCCAGGTCGGTCTCCACGAAGGTCGCGGTCCGCTCCGCCAGGGACTCCGGAGGCAGGCTCTTGGCCTTTGCCTCCGGCGTCGCGGACAGGATGCGCACGCGCGCCCCGGCACGCAGGTCGAGCCGTTCCGCGGACTCCGGCGACTCCACGGTCCGGCACCTTCCTTCCCCTCGGCACCGCCCGCCACGTACCGCGGGCCGCCGCGGCCCCTGAAACCCATGCGTCGAAAGCTCCCGGCCCCGCGCGGCGCGGCCTTCCCGTGCACCCATCCGGCCGCGCGCGTCTCCAGCGGGATGCCGGTGGTGCCCCGGAGACCGCCGGCCTCGCCGTGGCGGGGCGGGGCGGGGGCACGGGGATGCTCGGGGCCTCGGGCGGTGCCCCGTGGGCGCGGAACATCGGCGAGTCGTGGGCATCGCCCATGCGCTGCTCGCGGCCGGGGCGCAGGCCAACCGCCGGGTCGGGTGGGGCGGGTATCCGGTCCGCACCGGCATCGGAGCCGGCCCGTCCCCTACCGCGCCCCGCCCGCGGACGTGCCGGCGGCCGCCCGGATCCAGGCGGCGATCTCGGTGCGCCCGAAGTGCTCGGCCCAACCGAGGGCGTCCGCCCCCCACTCCCCGTCGCGGAGGGTGAGGTCGGGCGCGGCCGAGAGCAGGAGGCGCGCGAGGGCGGCGTCCCCGCGCTCGGCGGCGGTCATGAGGGGTGTTGGCCCGCCCTCCCCGGCCCGCCGGTCCGCGAGCTCCGGCCGCGCGCGCAGCAGCCGCGCCGCCTCGTCGCGCCAGCCCAGGTCCCAGGCGGACACCACGTCGAGGAGCGCGCCGCGCTCGACCAGGCGGCGCGCGGCGGAGCCCTGGCCGAGGGCGACGGCCACCCCGAGGGGCGTCTCGCCGCAGGGGAGTTGCGCGTCCAGGTCCAGGCCCCCGGGGCGCGCGGCCAGGGCGGCCGCGGACAGATCCAGCGCCGCCAGGTCGCCGGTGCCGACCGCCTCCACGAACCGCACCTCCCCGGGGTCGGGGGGTGCGGCGGCGCGCAACTGCCGGTCCACCAGCCACCACGTCTGGCCCCAGCCGGCCGAGCGGAACCCGACCCGGCGATACATCGGCGTGCCCATCGGCGTGGCGTTGAGCACCGCGAGGCCGCACCCCATGGCCGCGGCCCGCCGGGCGGCCGCCGCCGTCAACGCGGACCCGATACCCCGCCGCCGGGCCCGGGCCAGCACCCAGCAGTCGTAGATGCCCGCCACACCAACCCGCGCATGCAGCGTGACGCTGCCGACGACGTCGTCCGGGTCGAAGGCGGCGAACACGACGGTCGAGGGTGGATCGAGCCCCACGAGCGCCTCATGGCGGGCCCCGAACGCCCGCACGTGGGCCGGGAACGGAGCGGAGGATGCGCCGGGGCCGGTCCCGTCCTCACGGGCGAAGACCGCGAGGCCGACGCCCTCGGGGAAGGCGAACGCGGCCCCCGGGCCAGGGAGGTCGAGGGCCATCCAGTGGGGCCGCCAGCCCCACTGGAAGCCCCGCGCGAGGAGTTCCGCCGCAAGGGAGCCGTTGGCCCCGGGCTCCGCCGCCCACCAGCCGACGGTGCGCAGCGGCGGAAGGCCGCGGATCCACTCCCACGCCTCGTCCGCGACCGTCCGTCCGCCGGGCCCGACGAACAGGACGTTCATCCAGCCGCCGCGTTCGTCGTCCGGGGCGTACGCCAGCACCCCGCCCGCCCGCTCGCGTACCTCCCCGCCCCCGGCGCGGGCGCGCGCGGCGCTCCAGCTCCGGTGGCTGGCGCAGGCCGCGGCCACCGCGCGCGCGGCGTCCCGGGGCGGCAGGGCCGTCGCGCCTGCCTCCTCGCCGCTCATGCCCGCCCCCCCGGCCGCCGGCTACGGGGCCCACCCGGGCTCGGGATCCGCGCCCCGGCGCGCCCTCCCGTCCTGGGCCGCACCGCGGATCCCCCCGGCGCCATGCCCCGCCCGGGCGCGGCACCCGAGACGCCCTCCGTCTCCGGGCCCTGCGCGGGGGCCGCGGGCCCGCGCCCCGCCGGCCGCGGCCGGACCCGGGCCGGGCTCCGGGACCAGGCCCTCCACGGCACCGGCGCCCGCCGAAGAGGGCAACCCGTGGGGCTTGGCCGCTCGGCAGGGTTCCCGGTCGCGGGACTCGCCCCTGCCGCCGCCGGGAAGGCGCGCGGGGCGTCGTCGATCGCCCCCGCTTCCTGTCGAGCGATCGGCGCGACCCGCCCGCAGGCCGGCGGCCGGGCCGCTCCGAAAACCCCGGGCCACCGCCGCCTCCCATGCAGGGGGATCACGATGCTCCTCGTCGCCGACGACAGCGCCCCCCTTCGCGAGATCCTGACGGCCTTCCTCGAGGGTGAGGGTTTCAGCGTACGGGCCGCCCGCAACGGCGGCGAGGTCGTGCACATGCTGGAGTCGGGGGTGCGGCCCGAACTGCTCCTCCTCGACCAGCGGATGCCCGTCCTGGACGGGGAGGGCGTCGTGCGCTACGTGCGGGCCCGGCCGCAATACGACGGCCTGCCCATCGTGCTGCTCACCGGCGCTCCGCCGTCCGAACGGGACCGGGGCGCGATCCAGGCCGTGCTCATCAAGCCGTTCGACCTCAACCGCCTCGTCGACACCCTCCGCGCCGTCGCCGCCTGCGCGGACGCACCGGCGGCGGGCGCCGGGCGGGGCGCCTCGGCGACGGGCGCACGGCGCCGCAACGTCCGCCGCGGGGGCGGGCGCGCGGCCGCCCCCGTGC
>JAJYVV010000204.1 GCA_021791815.1 Bacillota bacterium
CGGCGCGTCCGGCCCGCCCAAGCGGCGCCAGGGCGGCACGTCGCCATCGGGGCCCCCCAGCCCGCCGTCCCGATCGCCGCCCCGCGTCTCCACGGCGCATCCCCCCGTGCGCCCCGGCTTCCGCCGCGGGCGCCGGGCGCCCTGCCGCCGTGCACGCCGCAAGTTCCGCGCCCCGGGCGACCCCGCCCGTCACCATGCGACGGCCCGGACACGGCCGGCGGTCTCAGCGGAGCCAGAGGGCGGCGCGCATGCGGCCCGTCCGGCCGTGGTCGCGCCGGTGGGAGAACAACCATTCCGGGTGGCAGGCGGTGCAGAGGCCGGCCACGGCGATGCGGGCGGCCGGGACCCCGGCCCGTTCGAGCTGCAGCCGGTTGCTCTGGGCGATGTCGAGCCGGGCGTGGCCCGGGCGGGCCGGAAGCCACACGGCGGCGCGCTCGCCGAAGGCCTCGATCACCGGCATGTCCACCTCGTAGCAGCAGGCGCCGATGCACGGCGAGACACAGGCGCGGATGTCCGCGGGCCGCGAGCCGAAGCGCAGGGCGAGCTGCTCCACGGCGGCCGGGCCGATCCCGCCCGCCGTGCCGCGCCACCCGGCGTGGCACAGGGCCACGGCGCGCCGCACGGGATCCGCCAGGAAGAGCGCGGCGCAGTCGGCGACGCCGATGGCGAGCACCACGCCGGGAACATCGGTGCACAGGCCGTCCGCCGTGCCGGCGGCGCCGGGGCCCGTCACGGGGAGCACGGCCACCCCATGCACCTGGCCCACCGTCGCCACGCCCCCGGACGGGAATCCGGCCGCCGCGGCGAACCGGCGGGCGTTCTCCTCGACGGCGCGCGGCTCGTCGCCCACGCCGAACCCGAGGTTGAGGCTGGCGAAGGGCCCAGTGCTGCAGCCCCCGAGGCGCGACGAGAACGCCCCGGCGATGCCGCCGTCGCCCAGGTCGACCGGCCATCGTGCGCCGTCGGGCGCCGGCCAGCCCGGCTGGCCCGCACGGCCGTGGCCAAGGGAACCGGGGCCCCGCGACACCGCCCCGCGCGTGCTCCGCCCGGACCGACCCGCAACCACCGCCTCACCCCCGCGGCGCCGCGCCCCCGGTCTGCTTCACCAGGATGACGTCCTCGCCGATCGTGACGATGTCCCCCCAGGCGATCACCGCTTCGCCGTCGCTGCCCAGGAGCCCGAGGAGGCGCGCCGGACCCGGAACGACCAGCGCCACCACCTGGCCGCCCGCGGGATCGATCTCGATGTCGCTGACCGCGCCGACGCGGCGCCCATCCCGCACGTCCACGACGTCCCGCTCGCGGAGATCCGACAGCCGGACCATTTCGCGCCCTCCCGTCATCCGCCCTCGCGCCCCGGCCTGCATTCCATTGCAGTATGCGCCGTCGCAGCGGCTCAGCACGACGACGGGCCCCCGCGCGCGCCGCGCGGGTCCGGCCGGGGGCCCGGGCCGCGCCGCCGCGTATCGGCGCCTCCGCGGGGCGGGATACTCCCCGGCGCGGGAGGGATGGGCATGACCGGGAAGGTCGAAATCTGCGGGGTCAACACCGCCGAGCTTCCCGTGCTCGGCAACGACCGCATGCGCGTCCTGTTCCGCCGGCTGCAGACCGAAACCGAGCCCGCGCCCCAGCGCCGTGCCGCCCGGCAGGAGCTGATCCAGGGCAACCTCCGCCTGGTCCTCTCCGTGATCCAGAGGTTCAACAACCGGGGCGAGCCCGTCGACGACCTCTTCCAGGTCGGCTGCATCGGGCTGATGAAGGCGATCGACAACTTCGACCTCGGGCAGAACGTGCGCTTTTCGACGTACGCCGTGCCCATGGTGATCGGCGAGATCCGTCGCTACCTGCGCGACAACAACCCCATACGCGTCAGCAGGTCGCTGCGCGACCTCGCGTACAAGGCGCTGCAGGTGCGCGACACGCTGACCCACCGCCAGGGCCGGGAACCGCGGGTGCAGGAGATCGCCGGCGAGCTCGGCGCGCCGTACGCGGAGGTCCTCGCGGCGCTGGACGCCATCCAAGAGCCGGTATCCCTCTTCGAGCCGATCTACGAAGACGGCGGAGACCCCATCTACGTCATGGACCAGATCCGCGACGACCGTACCGAGGACGACGCCTGGATGGAGGGCCTCGCCCTGCGCGAGGCGATCCGACGCCTCGGCCGGCGCGAGCAGACGATCCTTCGCCTGCGGTTCTTCCACGGCAAGACGCAGATGGAGGTCGCCGACGAGATCGGCATCAGCCAGGCCCAGGTCTCGCGCCTGGAGAAGGCCGCCCTGGTGCAGATGCGCAAGTTCGTCTGATCCCCCCGCGCGCATAGACCGGGCTCGCCAGGTCCACCCTGCCTGGGGAAGGCAAACCGATCGGGCAGGGGGCCTCGGCGTGGACGCCACGGACCGCGCGGGAGCCGTGGGGACGCGGGCGCGGTGGGGCGGTTGGCGGCGCTGGGTCCAGTGGCTCGCGCTGACCGCGGGCGCGGGATGCGCCATCGCCCTGGCGGCGCGCGCCGCGACCCCGGCCATGGGCGGCGGGACCGTCGAGCTCCGGGTGATCGGGGCCTCCGACCGGCCCGCGGACCAGGCGCTGAAGCTGCAGGTGCGCGACGTCGTGCTGGCCGCCCTGGCGCCGGGCCTGCGGCAGGCCCGCACGTCCGCCCAGGCCGACGCCTATCTGCGACAGTGCCTCGGCGACGTGCGGGCCCTGGCCACGGCCGTCGCGGCGCGCGGTGGCGAGACCGCGCGGGTGCGGCTCGGGCCCGCCCCCCTGCCCGCCCGGCGCCTGGGGGTGCTCCGATTCCCGGCCACGACGGCGCCGGCCCTCGTCATCACCCTCGGCGCCGGCCGGGGGCACAACTGGTGGACCGTCCTCTTCCCGCCGCTGGCGCTGGTCGCCGTCCGCGGCGACCTGCTCGTGGTGGGTCCCGGCGGCGCGGCGGAGCCGGTCGCCGACCTGAGCGCGACGCAGCGCCAGCAGCTGCTGGCCGCGGTCGGCGGGCAGACCGGCGTGCCCCTGTCCTCCGCCGTCGGCGTGGCCGGCCCGGGGGGCGCGGCCGCCGTCACGGTGCAGGTCCGGTTCCTCGCGTGGGACCTGGCGCGGGCCCTGCCCTGGGGGGGCGCGGCGCGGTGGCTGGAGCAGGGCGTGGCCTGGGCCTTCCCCTGACGCCGGGCTACCCCGTCCGCAGCATCTCCTTGCGCAGGCGCCGGATGATGCGCTTCTCCAGGCGGGAGATGTACGACTGGGAGATGCCCAGGCAGTCCGCCACCTGCTTCTGCGTCCGTTCCACGCCGTCCTCCAGGCCGTAGCGCAGCTCGACAATGCGCCGCTCCCTGCGCGTCAACTTGCCCAGCGCCTTGCGCAGCACCGCTCGGTCGACCTGGTCCTCGATGTCTCGATAGACGAGGTCGGGCTCGGTGCCGTGGATGTCCTGCAGGAGCAACTCGTTGCCGTCCCAATCCACGTTCAGGGGCTGGTCGAACGACACCTCGGTGCGCGTGCGCGACGACCGTCGGAGGAACATCAGGATCTCGTTCTCTATGCACTTGCTGGCGTACGTCGCGAGCTTGATCCGCTTGCCGGGGTCGAAGGAGTTGACCGCCTTGATCAGTCCGATGGCTCCGATGGAGATGAGGTCCTCGACCGCGAGGCGGGTATTGTCGAACTTGCGGGCGATGTAGACGACGAGGCGCAGGTTGCGCTCGATGAGGGCGGGCCTCACGGAGATGTCGCCCTGGGCCAGCCGCCCGATCAACTCCTCCTCCTCCGAACTGGACAGCGGCGACGGCAGCGTGTCCGTCCCTCCGACGTAGTGGACCGGCCGGGGTCCGGCCCACCACATCCGGAACCGGCGGTGGATGCGCGTGAGGGCCCGGCCCGCGGCGGCCAGCGCGGACCTCACGGCGGCGGCGCCGCCGCCCCGGATGGCCCCCGGCTCCGGATCGCCCAGCCGCATCGCACCGGTGCCGCTCACGTCTGCCACCGTCCCCTTCAGGGCTTCGGATCAAGGCCGGCCAGCGCCGCGGGCACGAGGGCGGCGAACGCGCCGTCCGGATCCAGGGGCGCCGCGCTCACCGCCAGCACCGCCCGCACGGGGCGGCGCCGCCGCCCGGCCCTCAGCCACACGTGGTCGGGCCGAACGCCGCAGAACAGCCCGCCGCCGCGGTCCACGGTGGCGTAGGGCAGCAGCCGGATGCGCCGCGACCAGAAATCCCACGATTCCCGGGGACCCGCACCGCCCGTCCCGCCGTCGGCGCCCACGGAGGCCTCGGCGGCCGCCAGGGCGACGCTGTCCACCGCCACGAGCGCGTCCGGTCCGGCGGCCAGCGCCTGGAGCAGCACCGCCGGCACCAGCCGGCGCAGAACGCTGGCGTGGACCACGACCGCCGGCCCGTCCCCGCAGGGGTCCGACAGCTGATTCCCCGTGTCCAGGAGCGCGCGGCACGAGGCGCTGCGCGACGCGATCTCGATCTCCAGGTCGCACAGCGCGCTCTGGATGCCGCCCGGCCGCCAGCGCTCGCGCAGGGCCGCGGCGGCCATCACCGTGCCGCCCAGGGCGAGGGCGATCCCCCACCACGGCACACCCGCCCCGGGCCCGCGGGCAAGCGACAGCGCCAGGCCGGCGGCCAGCGCGGCCGACCCGTAGAGGCAGCCCATCAGGCGCAGGAACACCCGCGGCGGCCGCGGCGCGTACGCCGCCAACCCCATCGCGGCGGCGGCCGCCGCCGTGCCGGGCAGCGAGAACAGGATGGGCACCCGGACGAAGAGCGCCGCGACGGCATACAGGCCGCCGAGCGCGGCCCCGCACAGCAGCCGCCGGGCGGGCACCCGCAGGCCGACGAGGCGGGCGGCCGCCAGCAGCAGCGCGTAGTCGGCCGCCGCGTTGAGCGCGAAGAGCACGTCGGCATACACGCGCACCCGCGGGCGCCTCCCCCCGCCGGGCCTCGGGCCCATTCGTACTGCGCGGAGCGGGCGGATTATAACGGGCCGAGCCCCGCAGACCCTGTCGGGGGATGCGGGGCCGGACGGCGGGCGCCCGGGGCGGATCCGAGGGGGACGGTGGGCGATGCGGGCGGCCCGGCGTCAGCCCTCCATCCGCCGCAGGCGCTCGCGCCGGGCCACGGCCGCCAGCACCTCCGACCGCAGCTCGCCGACGACGTGCAGCCGGCCGCCCGCGCGACGCGCGAGTTCGGCGAGGTAGCGCTCGTTCGGTTCCAGGCCGATGCAGCACAGCGCGATCCCGGATCCGCGGAGGCGGCCCGCCTCCTCCAGCGCCTCCTCCAGGGGGCTGCTGCCGCGGCCGGCCACCGTGGGGATGCCGTCGGTCACCAGCAGCAGCAGGGGGTTGCGCGCGTGGCTCCGCGCCAGGTAGGCGCGGGCCGCGGCGAGGCCGGCGGCCAGCGGCGTGAGGCCGGCGGGGGCCAGCTGTCCCAGACCGCGCTCGGCCGCCGCGAAGTTGCGGGTCAGCGGCACGGCCAGGACGGCCGTCCGTTCCTGGAACGCCATCACGGCCACGCGGTCGCGGCCGGTGAGCAGCAGGTGGCGGGCCAGCGCCTTGGCGGCCCGCATCCGCCCGCCCTCCATGCTGGCGGACGCGTCGAGGAGGAGGAGCAGGTCCACGCGCCGCGGCCGCGCCCGGCGCCGGAGGCGCACGTCCACCCCGCGGATGCCGAACCGCAGGCCGCTGGCCTGCGTCCGGAGCGCGGCGGCCTGCGCCGTCTCCGGCACGGCCAGCTCGACCAGCCTCTGGCCCCGCTCCGGCAGGGCCGCGCCGCCGCCGCGGCGCCGGGGCCCGTTCGGCGCTCCGGCCCCGGCGCGCAGCCCCGTC
>JAJYVV010000205.1 GCA_021791815.1 Bacillota bacterium
CGTCCAGTTCGTCCGCCAGCAGCAGCAGGTCGGTGAGGCTGCGCGAGAGGCGGTCGGGGTCGTAGGTGAGCACCACGTCGACCCGGCCGTCGCGCACGGCCTGCCGCAGGCGGTCCATGGCGGGCCGGCGCAGGTCGCCGCCCGAGTAGCCGTCGTCGCCGAAGGCGTCGCGCTCGCCGTCGCGCACGACCGCGTAGCCGCGTTCCGCCGCCCGGCGCCGCACGGCCGTCAACTGGGCGTCGAGCCCGTACTTCTCGGCCTGCGCCTCGCTGCTCACCCGGGCATACAGGGCCGCCCTCTGCGCTCCGGGGCTCCCGTTGGTCACGCCCACCGCGCCACCCTCTCCGCAATCGATTTGGAGGGCCGATCCGTCCGCCCTTGGCGCTCAGGCGCCGGCGGCGCTGGGTGCGGATTCCAGGTGTAGTGTAGGGCCACGACGGCCGTGCTGGCAACCGCCCGCGGGGTCACCCCGCGCGACACCGCGGACGGGTGTTGACACCGGCGCCGCCCGCCGGCACCCTGGCACACCGCCCGCCGGCCTATGGCGGGCGGGAGGTGCCGCCCATGCCCCCGACGCCCGCCCTGGCCTTCGTGCTCGGGGTCCTGGCCGCGTGGCTCGTGGCGGTGGTCGCCGCGCTGCCGCGAACTCTGCGCGGCCCTGCAGCGCCTCGTGGAGCGCTGAGCCGCCGCCCGCGGGCGGATCGGCATGCGCCTCCGGCAGCGCGGCGGGCCTTGCGCCCCGCGCGCCCGCTCTGCCCCCGTGGCCCTTGAACGGCGGCGTTGCGGGCTTCGCGGCGAGGATCCCGGCTCCTGCGCCGCCCGTCCCGCGAGGTCTTGCCGCAGCCGGCCCGCTACGCCAAGGGCCCCAAGGGACATCCACCCAATGGATCTATCAGCCGGGACCTGCGGGCCCGCGGACGCGCGCGGGCTGGACATCGTGTGCCGGCCCGCAGGCGCCGGGAGGCAGCCCCGCGCGATGGCGGCGACGAACCTCAGCGGGCCTGCCGCGGCGAGGGCGAAGGGATGGCGTGTCGGCCCGGATGCGGGCGCACCTGGCGGACCGCGGCCCGGCGCATGGCCTCGGCCGGCGCGGGGACGAACGCCAGCCCCTCGGCTCCCGCCATCGCCTCCAAGGCATCCGCGACGGCAAGGAGCAGGCCCTGCCGCGGATGGGGCTCCGAGTGCTGCGCCGCCCGGCGCGCAGCATCCGCCAGCGCCTCGACCTCTCCCGGCTCCAGGACCGCGGTGCGCCTCGTTCGCCACATGGCGACAACGTACTCGACGCCGGGCGCGAAGGCGGTCGAAGCCTGTCCGGGACGGGCCGAAGGGTCGGCCGTCAGGCGCCCCGCCGGCCGACCCTTCGCAGCAGCCGGGCCATGTCGGGTTGGTATGCCGCGGGCATGACGCGCGCCGCGACCGCGTCCTGCCCCGGATGCTCGACGAGTGCGCGGGCGACCGCTGCTGCATCGTAGCTCCGGCCGTGCTCGGCGGCGAAACTGGAGGCGAGCAGCCCGGCGCGGAGGCCCGCCGCGCCGCCGAGCTGTTCGCCCTCCGCCCGGCCGCGCGCGTAGCCCTCGGCGTCGCCCTGCCGCCGGCCGGCCTCCTCGCCGCGGCGATAGGCGTCGGCCGCCTTGGCGGCATGGCCGGCGGCCATGGCCTGCACCCACTCGCTCAGCGAGAGGCCCTCCGCCTGCGCCGCGGCGAGCACCTTGGCCTTCACCTCCGCGGGGATGCGGACGGTGAGGCTCGGATGCTCGGCCTCGTAGCGGAGCCGGGACGGCGGCTTGCGGCGCGGCATCGCGGCCACCTCCGAGCGGGCGGGCGACAGAGTAGACCGGCGCCGCGGCCTGGGGCAAGACCATAGGGCGCGACCTCGGTCTTGCCCTATGGTCTACCGGGGTCTTGCCATAGCCCCGGCCGAACCTGGGTCGCGCCCTATGGCAAGACCCAGGCCTGGACCATTGGGGGCCTTGGGGCGGTTGGGCGGTCCAGAATCGGTCCAGAAGTTCGTCCAAAGGTCCAGCCGTCGTAACGGGCGCGCGCCGCACGGCATGCACGCGCTGCGTTGATGCTCTACCCTGTCGTCCGGCGCGCGGGTCCGCGTCCCGGCTTGGATCCCGACGCCTCGGCCGGTGCCGCGAGCCGTCGGCGAGGGGGTGGTCCCGGTGCCGCTCACGGACATCATCGCAGAGGAACTCCTCGCGACCTTGGACGGGGAGGGGGACCCTCAGGCCGTGCTCGACCGGCACGCCGGGAGCAAGGGGCCGCTGTACGCCGCCCTGGCCCGCGCGACGGTCGCCGCGACGGCCCAGTTCGGCGAGATGCGCGGCAAGCTCCGCGAGGCCGGGGCCCGCCGCCGGAAAGCCGCCGCCGCGGCGAAGGAGTCCGAGGCCGCCGCCGCCCAGGCCGAGCGCCGCGCGTCCGCCGCCGAGGAGCGGCTCGCCTCCGCCGAGTCCGCGCTCGCCGAGCGGCAGGCCCTCCTCGACCGGGCCGACGCGCTCACCGCGGCCGGGTTCGCGCCGGAGCACCTGGACGCGCTGGCCGGCGTGCTCGGCGCCGTCGCGCGGCAGGAGGGCCTGCGCCCGGCAGACGCCGTCGCCCGCTTTCTCGCCGCGGCGCAGGACTACCAGGCCCTCGCCGGGTTCCAGCAGCAGGCGGCGGAGGCCGAGCGGCAGGCCCGCGCCGCCGAGGTGGGCGCCCAAGAGCGGGAGGCGGCGGCCAAGGTCCGCAAGCGCGCCGCGGACTGGGCGGAGTGGTTCGTGCGGCGCGGGATCACGGCCGCGACGGTCGAGGCCTGGGGTGCCGCGGCGGAGCGGCTCGGCCTGGACCGGGAGACGCTGGCGGCGGGGCTGCTGGAGGCGCTGACGGCCTATGGCAGTCTCGCCGCGGTCCGCGAGGGCCTCAGCAGTGCGGTGGCCGACCTGCGCACCCGCCGGGACCGGCTCCGCGCGAGCGTGGACGCCCTGGGGTCCCGGCGCGCTGCCCTGGAGGCAGCCATCGCCGCGGTGCGCGACAGGGCCACGGCCGACGTGCGGGCCGTGGGCGAGGCTGCCGTGGCCGAGACCCGGCGGGCGGCGCAGGAGTTCGAGCGGCTGGTGCGCCAGGCGGAGGAGCTGCGGGTGGAGCTCGCCCTCGCCCATGCGCTGCGGCACCCCGAGGCGGACGTCTGGGGCGAGGTCCGGCCCGAGGCCTGGGTCGGGCTGCTGGACGCCCTCTTGCGCTGGGCTCAGTTGGGCGCCGTGGCCGGGACGGAGGTGCCGCTGCCGGACGGGCTGCGCGGGCAGGTGAAAGGCAGATTGGACTATCCGGGGCTCTACGGGCCGTTCCGCATGCCCCTGGGCACCCTGACCCGCTGGCTGGCGCTGGCCGTGGGCGTCCACGCGCGGCCCGCGCAGGCCTCCGCCCTCCCGGCCGTGCCCACATCCCGCAGGTAGGGGGGGCCTCGCGCCAAGCGCCCGCCGCACACTTCTGGATTCGCTGCCCGGGGCATCGGGCGGGTGGCCGTACCTGCACCGCCGTACACCAGGGCGGTGATACCGTGGAGCGCCGTGGGTGATCGGTCCGAGCCGGCCCCGTCGGAGCAGGAAAAGAGCGCCGCCCTGGACGCGCTGGGCGCCCGCCGGCCGTTGTCCGCCCGGCAGGCGCGGGTCCTTGCGACGATGGGCGTCTTCGCGCACGACGCGGCGCGGCGTCCCGAACGGCCGTGGGGCGCGGACGACGACCTCGTTCTCCTCCGGCTCGTCCACGTGCAGAACTGGTCGGCGGGCGCCATTGCCGCCTTCCTCGGCCGGCCCGAACCCCTCGTCCGGGAGGCCCTCGGGCGCCTGCGTCGCGTCCGGCCCTCCAAAAGCCGGGCTCCCACAGGAGGCGGTCGGGCGGTGTAGAACACCGCCCGCCGACGGGCTCCGAAACGATCCCCTTGCGCACCGCGCCGCCGCTGAGCGCGCATCTCCCGCATTCCGACGACGGACCAAGAGGGTCAAGAGGGGAACTTTATCTTGGGCATCCCTACCCGGCCTTTAAACCCCACAACTCTGCCCTGGCCCGCAGGGCCGCTCACGCGTTACGCAATAGCCGGTGGAGCGTTGATCGTCGTACTGTATTGGGTGGGCGAGTTTGCACGGCACATCGGCCTGCGGGGGAATACGAAGGACTTCCTAGCATTCTATCAGGCAGGCAGGGCCGTGCTGGAGGGGTCAAACCCGTATCACGTCCTAGCTGCGTTCTACAACCCGCCCTGGGTGGCGGTGTGGATGGCGCCGTTCGCGACGATGCCCGTCGAGGCTGCCCAAGTTGTGTGGAATGTCCTGGGCCTAGCGGCGGTCGCGGCGTGCGGGTGGATCTGTTACCGGGTCGTCACCAAGATGGCTGGCCGATCTCCGAACACAGCGGCCGTCGCGGCAACGGTCCTCGCGGTGATGGTCTTCTACCCCTTGCGACAGAACTTCGATTCCGTCCAGAGCGACGTACTGCCGCTGGTGGCGACATTCCTCTGCGTGGTCCTGGACGATGGGGGGCACCAATTCTGGGCTGGGGTCGCCCTCATGCCGGGGCTGTTCGACCCGCACCTCATCATCGGGCCGTGCGTGTACCTGCTGGTCCGGGGCCGATGGCGCGCGGTCACGGGCGCGATCGTCGGTGGGCTGGCGAATACCGCGCTCGCGGCGGCCGTCCTCGGGCCGTCGTCCATCCTGGAGTTCGTCCACCGACTCGGGGCCGCCGAGGCCGGATGGGCCGCGCACCCGTACCAGGTGACCACCATCCATACACTCTTGGCGGCGGGACTCCCGGTGGGCGTGGCATACCCGGTGTTCTTCGCCATCGCTGCGGTGGCCGTCGTCCTCGCGGGATGGACGATGCGCCGGCCGGGAAGCGTCTGGCGCAATCTCGCCCTTTGTGCCGCCCTGACGGACATTGTGATACCGTTTGGTTTTGCCTATGACTTTGCCCCCGCCCTCCTGGCTTTGCCGTGGGTCGTGGAACGGCTGCAGGAAGGTCGCCTCGACGGCTGGACGATCGCGCTTGCAGTGTTCGGACTCTCCATATATTTCGGCGGCGTCTCTTGGGTTCGTTACCCCGTGAGCCATGATCTGCTGCATTCCGCCATCCCATTATGCGTGTTCCCAGCTTTGTGGGTATGGCGCGACAAATTGGCAATGAGCCGACAGGCTAGCGCGCTTGCCCTGACGCTTTGGATGGTATCGGATGTGGTATTCGGCGGCGGCAACCCGTTCTTTCCGTTGTGGATGGATTCTCTTGCTTTTAACTTAGGCGTGGCAGCCCTCCTGGCAGCAATGTTGCTGGCCGCAGCATCTGCTCAACGGCTCCCTGCGGTCGGGCTGTGCGCGGAGCCTGACTGAGTCGCGCTGAAGCGAGTCCTTGCCGAGAGGCCCGTGGCGATACACAACACGGCGGCGGTGCCGTGCGCTAGGTCCCCCATTTTGGAGGCGACTACACAAAACCAGGCGCCCGCCTTTCGCGCGGCGCTGGTGTCACCCCGCCTCGCCTTACCGCGAAGCCTTACGCGTGTCCATGGCTGGTTCCGTCAGCCACCTGACCAGCCCGGGGAGCGGACCCATGGTCCGGCGAACAGGGCAACGCAATCGGCGTGCCTGAATAAGGCGGAGGTGGCTGGGCGGGAAGGAGCAGCA
Organism: Bacillota bacterium; assembly: GCA_021791815.1. Classification (GTDB taxonomy): domain Bacteria; phylum Bacillota; class Sulfobacillia; order RBS10-35; family JAJYVN01; genus JAJYVV01. The sequence goes on from JAJYVV010000205.1 coordinate 5,652, forward strand.
CGTTTGCATCGAGCCCTCGACTGACCGGGTCGGTGATAGCGTCAGAGTTCGGCTCATTCGTGGGGGGGGACGCGGGAAGGCTTGGCGCGCAGCGCGCCCCCATGATTTGTCAGTTTGTGTTGTTTGACGGGTGTGGGCCGGCGAAAAGAGTGGCGGCGGGAGGCGCGGA
>JAJYVV010000030.1 GCA_021791815.1 Bacillota bacterium
GTTCGCGGTGCCCGTGGCGACGAAGCCGGGCCCGGCGCGCCGAAGGCGAGGTTCGGGACAGGGGCCGCCCTCCGGCGGGGGCGCCCGAGAGCCATGGCCGTCGCGCAGGCCAGCGCGGCGACCATCTTTGCGGCACGGGCATCCTTATCCTTCGCGGTGCCGCCCGCCGCGCGGGGCGGGGCCCCACCCGATCGCCCGCCGGCGGGGCTGCAGGGTCGCGGCTCGACTGTGGAAGGGCGGCGGCACTTCGCGGGGGGGGCCGGCCGCGCCCTCCCCGCCGGCCGTGGATGTCCGCATGGGACAGTCGGCCGCGACGAGCCCCGTGGAAAGGGGAGACGGACCGGCGATGGGGCGTGCCGTTCCCGGCCTCCGGCTCGCCTGGTGGGGGCTGGGGCTGAATCTCGGTCTCGCGGCCCTGAAGATCGCCGGAGGCGCGGTCTGGGCCAGCCAGGCCGTCCTGGCCGACGGGGTGCACAGCCTGTCCGACGCGGCCGGCTCCGCGGCCGTCCTCTACGGCCGGCGGGTGGCCGCGGATCCGCCGGACGAGGAGCATCCGTACGGCCACGAGAAGGCGGAGTCCCTGGCGGCGTTCGCCACGGGCCTGCTGCTCCTCGCGGCGGCGCTGTCCATCGCCTGGGAGGCGGCGGCCCGGCTGCTCGCCGGCAGCCCGGGCGGACCGGGCCTGCCCGCCGTCGGCATCGCCGTCGTCGCCATCCTCGTCAAGGAATATACGTACCGGCGCAGCCGCCGGGCGGCGCGGGCCATCGGGTCGGCGGGCCTCGAGGCGAACGCCGCGGACAGCCGCGCAGACGTGTGGAGTTCCGCCGCGGCGCTCCTCGGGGTGGCGCTGGCGCGCGCGGGATGGCGCTGGGCCGATCCCGCCATGGCGCTGGCGGTGTCGGCGCTCCTGGTCGTCTCCGGCGGGCGCCTGGCGCGGGGCAGCCTGCACGAGCTCCTCGAGGGGCGCAGCAGCGCGATCGAGGGCGCGGTCCGCCGCGCCGCGCTCGGCGTCCGCGGGGTGGAGCAGCTGCACGGATTGCGCACCCGCACCATGGGGCGTTTCATCCTGGTCGACCTCAAGATCGGAGTCGACGGGCGGATGTCGGTCAGCGAGGGGCACGCCGTGGCCGGGGCGGTCGCCGCCGCGGTGCACGCCGCGGCGCCGCCGGTCCGGGAGGTGTTGGTCCACGTGAATCCCGCGCGGCCGGACGCGGCGGGGCCGGCGGGCGGAGCCGCGGCCCCGGGCGGCGGCAAGGCTGCGCCCGGCGGTCCCGGGGCGCCGGGGGACCCGTCACCGCTGGAAGTCGCCCTCGGCATCTGCCTGCGGGAGGACCGCGTGCTCCTGCAGTGGCGGGAGCGGGAGCCCTTCGCCGGCTTCTGGGCGTTGCCGGGCGGCAAGCGCGAGGCGGGCGAGGGCCTCGCCGGCACCTGCCGCCGCGAACTCGCGGAGGAACTCGGCGCCGCGGTCGAGGTGGGGGGCCTGCTGCTCCTGGTCGACGAGACGCTCCAGGGCGGTGCGGGGGGCGGCCCCGGGCGCTGCGTGCTGGGCGTCTTCCCCTTTCGCTGGCCGGCCTCGGCGGCGCTGCCCGCCGGCCTGCGGTGGTTCCGCCTGCAGGACCTCGGAGGCCTGCGCATGATTCCGACGGACCGGCGCTTTGTGCTGGACGTCGCGGGCGCGCCGGCGGGGTACGGGCGCTTCCGCGCGGCCGTCCTCGGCCCGGGCGCGGACGGCGAGCCGGAGGTGGCCTCGTATGGCTGACCCGGCGCTCGGCGGCCTGTATGCCGACATGGAAGGACGCCTCGGCCCCCAGGGCTGGTGGCCGGCGGAGACGGCCGAGGAGATGGTCATCGGCGCCGTGCTGACGCAGGCCGTGGCATGGCGCAACGCCGAGCGGGCGATCGCGGCACTGCGCGGGGCCGGCCTGCTCGACCTTGCCGCCCTGGCCGCCGCGGACGTGGACGCGGTGGCGGTTCTGGTCCGCCCCGCCGGGTACTTTCGGGCCAAGGCGCGGGCGTTGCGGGCGCTGGCCGTGTGGATTTCCGGGCAGGGAGGGCTCGGCGCCCTGGCGGCGCGGCCGGCGGCGGCCGTGCGCCGGGCGCTGCTGCAGGTGCGCGGCGTCGGCCCGGAGACCGCGGATGCCATCCTCTGCTACGCGCTGGGCCAGCCGGCGTTCGTGGCGGATGCCTACGCGCGGCGGGTCCTGCGGCGCGTCGGGCTGCTGGAGGCCGCGGACGCGGGCTCCTACGAGCGCGCCCGCGCGGCGCTGGCGCCCCGCCTGCCGGACGGGGCAGACGCCCCTTGGCTCGGGGAACTGCACGCGCTCCTGGTGGCGGTGGGCAAGGAGTGGTGCCGCCCCCGGGAGCCGCGCTGCGGGGCGTGCCCGGCCCGCACCCGTTGCCGGGAGGCCGCGCGGCGGACCGCGGACGGGGCGGCCGCCGGCTGAGCGCCGCCGCATCCGGGGCGCGCGCCCCGGGCATGGCGCGGGGCCCCGCGGGGGAGGCTGGCGAGGGGCGGGCCTGTCGGGACGGGGGTGGGGCAGGTGCCGGACGTTTCCGGTGCGGAAGCGCGTGACGCCGGGGCGGAGGCCGCGGCCCCGTCGCGGCCCCGCCGGGAGAGCGGCCGCGCGCGGCAGCGGCGCCAGGAGCGGTCGGAGGCGGACGGCTCCCCGCTTTACCGGCTCAAGGTCGAGGGAGCGCAGGTCCTGGGCCTGTGGGACAAGGTCCAGCGGGTCGGTTGGGGCGGCCTGAGCGCGGCCGAGTCCGGCCGCGTGGGTGGGTACATGACCCGCATGCTGCGGCTGAGGCGGTCCGAGGCCGACGGTCCGGCCGGCGCCGACCGGGCGGCGACGCCCGGACCCTGAGGCGGGCGGGCCCTTGCGCCCCGCGCGCGGAGGGATCGTGCCCATGCGCCGGGAAGGAAGCGGCCGTGGCGGGGCGCCCGGCCGGGGGTTCCGGGCCGCCGCCCCCGCCCGGGGGGTTGCGGCAACTGCGCAGCATGACCGGTTTCGGCCGCGCGGCCGCCTCGCTCGACCCGGGACCGGCCGTGGTCGTCGAGGCGCGGGCGCAGAACCACCGCCACCTGGACGTCTTCATCCGGCTGCCCCGCGAATACCTGGTGTTGGAGGAGCGGGTGCGGGCCCGGGTCCGCGCGCGGGCGCGGCGGGGCCGCGTGGAACTGGCCGTGGCGGTCGGGGCGGACGGCCGTTCGGGCGCCGCGAACCCATTCGTTGACACCGCCGTGGCCGCCCGCTACCATGAGGCTTTGCGGGAGTTGGCCGAACGGCTCGGGATCCCGCTCGGGCTCGACGCGGGGGTGCTGGCGGGCCTGCCGGGCGTCTGCGGGCTGGCGGAAGCCGGCGGCGACGTGGAGGCGGACTGGCCGGCCATCCGGCAGGCGGTCGACGAGGCCATGGAGGGCTTGGACGCGGTGCGTCTCCGCGAGGGGGCCGCCCTGGCCGCCGCCCTCGAGGCCTCCTTCGATGCGCTCGAGCGCCTGCACGGGGACGTGGAGGCGAAGGTCCCCGCGTGGGCGCGGCGGCGGGAGGCGGACGCGCGCCAGAGGCTGGCCGAACTGCTGGGGCAGGGGGAGGGGGCCCTCCGGCCCGAGGCGTGGGCGGCCGTGCTGGAACGGGCGGACGTCCGCGAGGAACTGGACCGCTTGCGCAGCCACCTTGCCCAGGCCCGGTCCGCCGCCCGGGGCGCGGAGCCGTGTGGCCGCCTCCTCGACTTCCTGGCGCAGGAGATGGCGCGCGAGTGGACGACCATCGCCGCCAAGGCGGGCGACGCGGGGATCGCGGATGCCACCGTTCGGGCGCGGGTCGTGGTCGAGCAGGTGCGGGAGCAGGTGGCCAATGTCGAGTAGCGGGGCCCGGCCGGGAGGCGGTGGCGACGTGGAGATCCGGCTGATCAACATCGGCTTCGGCAACATCGTGTCGGCCAACCGCATCGTGGCCATCGTCAGCCCCGAGTCGGCGCCCATCAAGCGGATGATCGGCGAGGCGCGGGACCAGGGCGTGCTCATCGACGCGACCTACGGCCGCCGCACCCGCGCCGTGATCTTCACGGATTCGGACCACGTCATCCTGTCCGCCGTCCAGCCGGAGACCGTGGCCCACCGGCTCGGAAGCCGGGAGGTCCTCCTGCCGTCCGCGGAGGAGGAGTCCCTGGACGACGAGGAACCGCCCGAGGCCTGATTCGGAAGCGGGACGGATTCGCAGCGCGGGCCGCCGACGGCCCGCCGGGGGGGAGCGGACGCACCGTGGCCAAAGGCGGCGAGCGCGGGGTGGACGAGGGCGCGCCCGAGGGCGCCCCTGGGTCGGAGCCGATCGTGGAGGCCGCGCCGGAGCGTGCCGCGGCCGCCCGGAGCCGGCCTGCGAAGCGCCGGTCGAAGGCGCCCGCAGCCGCCCCTGAGGGGCTGGAGGCGCCCGGCGACGGGCCGAGCGCGCCGGAGGGCGAAGGGGTGATCGGAGCGGAGGCGGTGGCCGCGGACGGCGCGGAGGCGGCGGGGGACACCCGGGCGCCGGCGCGCGCGCGGGCCAGCCGCTCGTCCAAGCGGGCGGTCCCGCGGGCCTCGGCGGCCCGGGCCCTGGAGACGGCGGACGACCTGGCCCCGCCGGACGGGGCCGACCGCATCGCCGCGACCGACGGCGAGGGCGCGCACGGATCCACCGAGGGCGTGGAGGCGTGGCCCGAGGCCGGCCTCGAGTGGGTCGACGAGGTCGAGGCGGCCTACCTGCAGAGCAAGTACACCCTCGTCAGCGTCGCGGCGAAGCGGGCGCGGCAGCTCCTCGCGGGCGGCAAGCGCCGCGTCGACTCCCTGTCGGAGAAGCCCGTGACCGTCGCCCTGGAGGAGCTCGGCCAGGGCAAGCTCTATTTCGAGCGCATGCGCGAGGGCGCGAAGTAGCCGCGGCCCGGCGGGCCCCGGGCCGGGGCCCCGGCCGGCCCGGGGGGGGGCGCCGGTGCTCCAGTCTCGCCGCATCGTCGTCGCGGTCGGCGGCAGTGTCGCCGCGTACAAGGGCGTCGAGCTGGTCCGCGAGCTCGGGCGCGCGGGCGCCGAGGTCCGGTGCATCCTGACGCCCGCGGGGGCGCGGTTCGTCGGTGCGGCGCTGCTGCGCGCCTGCAGCGGGCGGCCGGTCGCGACCGACCTCTTCGCCCCCGGCGAGCCCGACCACGTGGAATTGGCCGCGTGGGCCGAGGCCGCGGTCGTGGCGCCCGCCACAGCCGACATCCTGGGCAGGGCGGCCGCCGGCCAGGCCGACGACTACCTCGGCACCTGGCTGCTCGCCTTTCCCGGACCGGTCCTCTTCTGTCCGGCCATGAACCGCCACATGTGGTCCCATCCGGCCGTGCAGCGCAACGTCGCCGCGCTCGAGGCGGACGGCGCCCGCGTCCTCCCTCCCGGTTACGGCGCCCTCGCGTCGGCCGCCGAGGGGAGCGGGTGGGGCCGCCTGCGCGAACCGGAGGAGATCGCCGGCGCCCTGGCGGCGCTGCTGGGGGCGGGGGCGGCGCCGCGCCGGCCGGAGCTGCCCGCCCCGCCTGCTCCCGGCGGCGGGGCAGGCGGCCTGGCCGGGCGGCACGTGGTGGTCACCGCGGGGCCCACGCGGGAGCCGCTCGATCCCTTCCGCTTCATCTCCAACCCGTCGAGCGGCCGCATGGGCTACGCGCTGGCGGAGGCCGCGCGCGACCGCGGCGCCGACGTGGCGCTGGTCTCGGGCCCCGTCGCCCTGCCGGCGCCGCGGGGCGTCGCGGTGCGGCGGGTCACGACCACGCTCGAGATGCGGCAGGCCGTCCTCGACGCGGCGGGGGCGGGCGGGCGCGCGGCGGACGTGGTCATCGGGGCGGCCGCGGTCTCGGACTTCCGGCCCGCGGAGGTCTCGCCGGTCAAGATCAAGCGCGGGACGCGGGCCGCCCTGACCCTCAGCCTGGTCGCCAACCCGGACATCATCGCCGAGGTCGGCCGCGGCCGGCTGGCGACCGTCGTGGTCGGTTTCGCGGCCGAGGCCGGGGCGGGGCCCGAGGAGGCGGAGCGGAAGCTCCGCGAGAAGGGCCTCGACCTCTGTGTCTGGAACGACGTCCGCGCGCCCGGTGCCGGGTTCGGGACGGACACCGATCGGGCGGTCATCTGCGACCGCTTGGGCGCCCGGGAGGACACCGGGACGATCGCCAAGCGGGAACTGGCCGAGCGCATCCTCGACCGCGTCGAGCGGCTCCTGGCCGGGGACGACTCGGGGGCGGCTCCCGCGCGGGGATCGGACGGCCGCTGACCCGGGCCTGCCGACGAGGCGCGGGGCGCCCGCCGGGCGCGGGCGGTACGGCGGCAGTGAGGCAGGCGAGGGCCCGCATGGTGGACGCGGGACGCGGGGCGCCGCCGGGGCGGCGCGGGCCGGGGGCCGCGGGACAGGCCCGGGCCGTCCCCATGTTCGAGGTCGGGACGCGGGGCGCCGATCCCCCGGCGCACGGCCGGGCGCCCGCCGCCAGCGGCGGCCGGGCGGAGGCCTACGTGCAGGTGGCGGTCGACGCCGGCGGACGCGGTACCGACCGCCTCTTCACCTACCGCGTGCCGGCCGGGTTGGCGGATCGCGTCGCCCCGGGGGCGCGGGTGCGCGTCCCCTTCGCGGGCCTGCGGCGCCCGGTGACCGGCGTCGTGTTCGAGGCGGCGCGGGCGGCGGACGTCCCGGAGGACCGGGTGCGGCCGGTCCTGGAGGCGCCCGACGCCGAGCCCCTGCTCGGACCATCGGAACTGGCACTGGCGCGGTGGCTGGCCGAGCGCGCCGTCTGCACGCTGGCGCAGGCCCTCCGGCCGCTGCTGCCCCCGCCGGGGGCGAGCCCGCTGGAGGCGCGCGCCTACTGGCCGGCGGGCCCGGGCGAGGAAGCGGTGCGCCTCCTCGCCCGGGCCCCGAGCCAGCTCGCCGCATGGCGTGCCGTGGCGGGGGAGCCGGGGCTGACCGCCGCCGAGCTCGGCAAGCGGGGGATCCGCGCCCAGGCCCTGGCCCTCCTGGTGGCCCGCGGCCTCGTGCGCGCCCAGCCGACGCCCGTGCGGCGGGATCCGTTCGCCGGCGAAGGTTCGGCCGCCGGGGCGGAGGTCCCACCCGACCTGACGGCGAGCCAGCGCCGCGCGCTCGCCGCGCTCCGCCCCTCCCTGGACGGACCAAACGCGGGCGTCTACCTCCTCTGGGGCGTCACCGGCAGCGGCAAGACGGAGGTGTATCTGCGGGCGATCGAGCACGTGCTGGCCCACGGCCGGCAGGCGCTCGTGCTGGTCCCGGAGATCGCCCTCACCCCGCAGACCGTCGCGCTGTTCCGGCGGCGATTCCCGGCCGGCGTGGCGGTGCTGCACAGCGCCCTGAGCCCCGGCGAGCGCCACGACGAGTGGTGGCGCATCCGGCGCGGGGAGGTCGCGGTGGCGGTCGGCGCCCGCTCCGCGGTCTTCGCGCCCTTCGGGCGGCTGGGGCTGATCGTCATCGACGAGGAGCACGAGCCCTCGTACAAGCAGGAGGAGGCGCCGCGCTACCATGCCCGCGACGTGGCGCTCTGGCGGGCGCGCGCGGCCCACATCCCGCTGCTGCTCGGCAGCGCCACGCCGGACGTCGAGACCTTCGCCGCGGCGGACCGCGGCGAGGTGGTCCGCCTGGACCTGCCCTCGCGCGTGGCGGGGAGGCCGCTGCCCGCGGTGCGGGTCGTCGACATGCGTGGGGCGCCGTCCGGGGAGGACGCGGGGCTCTTCAGCCCGGAGCTGGCGGAAGCCGTGGGCAGGCACCTCGGGGCGGGACGCCAGGCGCTGCTGTTCCTGAACCGCCGCGGCTTCGCGCCGGTCCTGCTCTGCCGGTCGTGCGGGTTCGTGTCCCGCTGCCAGGCCTGCGCGGTGGCGCTCTGCTACCATGACGCCGACCGCACGCTGCACTGCCACTACTGTGGAGCGCGCCGCGGCGTGCCGCGCTCCTGCCCCAACTGCGGCGGGTACTTCCTGCGCCTCCGCGGGGCCGGCACCGAGCGCGTCGCGCAGGAGGTGGAGCGGCGCTTCCCCGGGGCCCGCGTCCTGCGCATGGACCTGGACACGACGGGGACCAAGGGGGCCCACGGCAGGATCTACGAGCAGTTCCGCTCGGGGCGCGCGGACGTGCTGGTCGGGACGCAGATGGTGGCCAAGGGCTGGGACGTCGCGGGCGTGACCCTGGTGGGCGTGATGGACGCGGACACGGGCCTCCACCACCCCGACTACCGCGGGGCGGAGCGGACGTTCCAGCTCCTGTGCCAGGTGGCGGGGCGCGCCGGCCGCGGGGAGGCGGCGGGGGAGGTTCTCGTGCAGACCCACACCCCGGACCACGGCGCCGTCCGGGCGGCCGCCGTCCACGACTACGAGGCCTTCGCCCGCCAGGAGCTGGCCGCGCGGCGCGACGCCGGGTTCCCGCCCTACGCCCGCCTGCTGCGCCTGCTTTGCTGGGCGCCCGCGGCCTCGGCCGCGCGGGGCGCGGCGGAGGCCATGGCGGAGGCGCTGCGGGGGCGGACGCCGCCCGGGGTGGACCTGTGGGGTCCGGCCGAGGCCCCCCTGGGGCTCCTCCGTGGGCAGCACCGCTGGCATCTCTGCCTCCGCGGCCCGGACGCCTCCGTCCTGCGCGACCTGGCCCGGCACGCCCTGGATGCGCTCTCGCTCCGGCCCACCGGCGCACGGGCGGCCGCCGACCCGGATCCGCAGTCGATGCTGTGAGCCGGGCGCCCCGGTCCCGACGCGCGCACGAGGAGGAGGTGGCGGCCTCGGCCCTCGACCTCGACCGCCTCCGGGTGCTCCTGGCGGACCCCGACGGCGCCCTGGGCTACGCCCTCTGCCAGGCCCTGCGGCGCCTGGGCGCGGATGTCGTCTGCTTCGGCGCGGAGCGCGGCGAGATGGCCGGGGTGCGGTGGGTCGCGGGGCACCGGTCCCGCCCCGCCGACCTGGCGGGAATCGGCCCCGGGCCGTTCGACGCCGCGATCGACTTCGGGGCGCGCGGCCTCGACGGGCCGGCCGCGTTCGCCCCGGCCGTGCGGGGCCGCGTCGGGCTGATGGTGCAGCTCGGCACGTGGCGGGTGTATGGGGGGGCGGAGGACGCGCCCGATTGCCGCGGCGGGGGCGGGCCCGCCGGCGCGGATCCCGGCGCGGGACCGTGGATGCCCGTCCCCTGTCCCGAGTCGGCCCCGAAGCGCGACGGCGCCGCGCTGGACGCCGAGGACGGCCTGTGGAACAGGCGCGCCGCGGGGGACTACCCGGCGACCGTGCTGCGGCTGGCGCCGCTTTACGGGCCGGGGGTGCGGCTCGCCCGGGAGTGGCATGCCGTCGGCCGGTTGCGGGCCGGGTGCTCCCGCATGGCCCTGCCCGACGGGGGCGGCCAGCTCCTGCACCGGCTGTACGTGGACAACGCCGTGCATGCCATCGTGCGGGCCCTGGACCACCCGGACGAGGTGGATGGCCGGGCGTTCAACGTCGGGGACAGTCGCGTCGCCACGCTGGCCGAGCTGTGCGCCGGCTGCGCGGCCGCAGCGGGCCGCCGGCTGGAGCTCGTCCCCCTGCCGCGCTCCGTGCACGACACCCGCAGCCCGTGGGCCGTCCCGCGGCCGGTCGTGCTGGACCTGGCCCGCCTGCGCCACACCCTCGGCTACACGGAACCGGTGGCGCCGGAGGAGGGGTTGGCGCGCACCGTGCGGTACCTGCTGGAGTTGCCGGAGGACGACGTCCTCCCGACGCTCGCCCCATACTGGAGCCGGTGGGGCTGTGCGCACGACCACGCGGGCGAACAGGCCGCCCTCGACGCCTGGCGCGCGTGACGCGGCAGGCCGGGTCGGGGCAAGGCCGCCGGGGGGCCGGCGGCCTTGCCGACCCCCCGCGGCCTCAGGCCCCGCCCTGTTCGAAGACCACGGCCTCGGGCTGCTCGCGGGTGAGGGTGACCTTGCCTTCCGAGGGCACGCCGGCCGCCATCGGCCCCACCTCGTAGTTCGGCCCGAGCAGGAAGAAGGCGGCCTGCGGACCCGCGACCTCCAGCGCGAAAGGGTCGCGGCGCTGCGGCAGGGCCCGGACGGCGACGCGGGCCACGGCCTCGATCGGCGTGCCCGGCGGCAGCTTGACGGCGGTGGCGAACGGCTCGGCGGGCCCGGGCTTCAGCCAGGAGCGGTCGCCGAAGATGGACGAGAAGGGGCGGTCCTGGCCGCGCAGGCTCACGAGCACCTCCACGGGCGGCGCGTTCCGCGCATCCCCCTGGCGCGCGACGCGGTTGAAGTGCAGGAAGAGGTAGTCGTGCGGATCCGACAGCGCCTTGCTCGCCGCGTTGCCGGGCTTCTCCAGCTTGGCCTGGCGCTGCAGCTCCAGGGCCGCGACGCGGTAGGAGACGGGGTAGACGTTCTGCATCCACGCCGGGGGCCGGTCGTCCGGCAGCATCTCGGTGGCCGGGACCGCCAGGCGGTACGGCGTGGTCGCCTTGTCGTGGAACATGCCCTCGGGCCCGACCGCCTGCAGCACGGGATGGCCGCGCATCTCCAGGGTGCCGGCGAAGCCGTGCGGCGCGTGGTTGCGGCCCTGGAAGGTGATGTTGCGGGAGATGTGCCCCGCGCTGTCGAGGCTGCCGCGCAGGCTCCACTCGATGGGCGCCAGGCACCCGGTCAGGGCGAGGCGCCGCGCGGGGTCCAGCGGGCTCTTGTCCAGGTGGCTGTAGATGTAGAAGAACTCGATCTCGCGTCCGGTGGGCCCGCCCTGCGGATACCGGTAGAAGGCATACACCGGGATGTCCGACGTGCGCATCTCGTAGGAGTCGCGATCCGCCCGCCCATAGAGCAGCGGGCAGTTGGATGCGGGGATATAGGTTGGATTGTCGCGGGTGATGATGTCCACCGTCATGCTGTGGGTGCGCAGCCACTGGGCTTGCGGCGCCGAGCCTTCCGGGGAGAAGGTGAACATGATCTCGTGGGCCCCGACGCCGATGTCCCCGAGAAAAATCCGATAGGCGGTCTCCTCGCCGCCCCCATACAGAATCAGGTGCTGGCTGTAGGTGCCCTCGAACTCGATGCGCATCGTGCCGGCCTCGGCGTCGGTCTTGCCCCAGTTGGTCCCGGTGGCCGACGTGCGGAGCGTGAGGATGGCCTCGCCGGCGTCGGGGACCGCAAAGCGGAGGCGATAGATGCCGCCGCCGCGCCCCACGACCGCCGGGCGCTCCAGCAGTTCCTTGCCCAACGTGTTCCCCCCAACCCATCCTTGCGGGCTGGTCGGGGATTCGACGCGCCCGCGTGGCGGCTCCTGCCTGGAAATGCCGCCGGGCGCGGAGCGGGGGAGTGGGGCCAGGGGCCGGTCCCGTGGCGCGGCGGGCCGGCGCGGCCCGTGGGTGGGCTGCCCCGGCCCCGCGCCGCCGGTCTCACCGCGCGGCGGCCGGTCCCTCGATCTGGTGGATGGCCAGGCGCACCTCGTAGTCCCCGTCGGAGCTGGAGAGCAGCCCGCCCAGGGCGCTCAGGCGCCGGCCGGCCTCCGCGGCCGGGAAACGGCCGGCCAGCCGAACCCCCATCCGTTCGGCCTCCGGGTCGCCCGGGATGCGGGGCAGCCGCCGCGCCCTGCGCGCCTGTTCGGGGGCACCGGGGACGAGGACGGCCCCGGCCGTGCGCGGCTCCTGTTGCAGGGCCGCCGCGCGCGGGGCCTCGGGCCGCGGCTGCGCCCGCCCTCCCCGGCCCCTCTTCAGGCCCAGGTTGTAGCGCAGGTTGCGCACCTGCCACTGGCTGAGCCCGAAGCGCTCCCCGATCTCGAGATCGGACCGCCCGGCGCGCACCTCCTGCAGGAGCAGGCGGCGCTGGTGCCGCGCGGGCAGCGCCCGCAGGTCCCCCATGCCCTCTGCTCCCGAGCCGGCCGGGGCGTCCCGTCCCGGCGCCCCGCCGCCCGGGGACTGCTGCCGCTCCGCGGAGCCCTCCGCCGCCGCATTCGCCGCTTCCATGAACGCCATGCCACCTCCGCGGGCCCGCCGTCCGCCGTGGGGACCCTGCTCTATCCGGCAGGATTCCCATCGACTGGTCGCGCCATGCGGTTCTGCCAACGGAGGAATGCCGCGCCGGCCCGGCCCTGCCCCGGGGTCCGATCGGCGCTGGCGACGCTTGTGTCGAACATCGTCGATATCTTGCGGTCCATGGCCGGGCCAAGTGTCGAGCAGCGTCGAATTTCTCTCCCCGGAGCCGCAGGGCTTCAGGATGCATCTGGCAGGATTGTGGTACGCTGCGCCGAAAGGGCGGGGCAGTCGCCTTCGTCGCAATGGAAGCTCGGCGCGTCTCGGCCTGCCCGGCCGATGCCTGGCCCCGCCGTGCGGACGGTGGCAGGGTCTTCGCCGTCGCCCGCCTCCGGGGAAGCAACATCCTGCGGGTGGGTGCGCTCTCGGCCGTCCCCTCGCGGCGGACGGCGGAGGGCTGGCAGGGCGGAGGCCGGTCCGTGGGCGGGGGGTTCGCGGAGGCGTGGACGCCGGCGCCCGCGGGAGCGCGGGCGGCCCCCCGGTCGCGGGGGAGAGCCAAGGAGGACGGATCATGCTGGTGCTGACGCGGCGGGTGAACGAGACGATCATGATCGGCGACGACATCGCCATCACGGTCGTCTCGGTGCAGGGCCACGGCCCGCACGCCCAGGTGCGGCTGGGGATCACGGCCCCGCGCGAGACGACCGTGCTCCGGCGCGAGGTCTACGACGCCCAGCATCTTCCGGCGGGCAACGGAGAGGCCTCGGGGCGCACCGCGACGACGCCGCCGGCCGGCGGCCCGGGGGCGCAGCTGGGCGGCGACTGAATCCGGGCGGGCGGCGGGCCCGGGCCGCCCGCTTCAGCCCCTCGGGCGCAGCCGCCGGTACGCACGGCCGGCCGCCGCCCGGCGCAACGCCTCGGCGCAGGCGGCCACCCGCTGCTCCAGGAGCAACCGAAGGCGCAGCTGCAGATGGGCGACCTCGGCCGCCGCCCCGGGGTCGGCCGGGCCCCGGGGTCCCAGGGCGACCTCGTCGCGCACCCGGGCGGCGAGGGCTTCGAAAGTGGGCCACGCCCCGGCCGCTGCCGCGCGGAGCTCCAGCCGCAGGAGCGCGCGCAGGCGCGTGAGCCGGGGATCCGCCGCGGCCTCCGGAGGCGGGCTGGGTGCCCGTCCAGGGCCGGCTTCCTCGGGGCGCGCTCCTGCGCTCCGCGCTGCGACACCGTTCATCGCGGGCGCCTCCCGCGGCGGCCCTTCCGCCTTCGGCCCGCGCGGCGGCCGGGGGAGGCGGGAGCCCGGTCCTGCGCCCGCAGAGGAATGACCCGCGCGGCCGCCCCGGGGTCGCCGCGCAGCTCTGCGGGGCCGGCGGCCCGAGGCCCGTCCTGCGCCGCCGGCCGGGGCAACGCCAACCCGAAGAGCACCTCGTCCGCGGGGCCTCCCCCCGCGAGGACCTGCTCGCGGCGCACCCCTTCCACCGCATACCCGCAGCCGTGGAACAGCGCCAGGGCGCCCTCGTTGCGGTCGCAGACGCCGGCGCACAGCTTGCGCACGCCGGCCGCTTCGGCCCACGCCCGCAGCCCCAGGAGCAGAAGGCGCCCGAACCCCCGCCGGCGGCTTTCGGGCGCGACCGCCACCGACACCGTCGCCGTGTGCGCGATCACGGCGCCCGCACCGCGGACCGCGAGGCCGAACGCCTGCACGTGGCCCCGCACGGTGACGACGAGGGCGCACGCCTGCCGGAGGTCGAGCCGGGCCAGGCGCTCGGCCTCGTCCTCGACGCGCAGGGTGGCGGGCTCGAGGCCGAGCATGCCCTCCAGGGCGACCGTCGCGAGGAGGCGAACGATCGCGGCGGCGTCGGCGGCGGTCGCGGTGCGAAGCTGGGGGAGGGGATGCACGCTGCCGGCGGCCGGCCCCCGCTCGGGTTCCGGCGCCGTCGGCCTGCCGTCCGCGGGGCCCGGCGCCCCGTGTCCCCTACCCACCGGACTTCCCCGAGGCAGCGGCGTACTGCTGGTTGAGGAACCCCTGGATCTGGTCGCCCTGCGTCTGGCTCGTGAGCAGGGCCTGCAGCATGTTCTGGAACTGCGTCTGGAGGGCCTGCTGCTCGGCGTTCACCTCCATGTTGATGGCGCTGTTGGGGTCGTTGACCTGGGAGCTGACGCTGCTCTCCTGCGACTGCAAGTTGGAGATCTGCCCGGTGATCGACCCGGTCGTGCCGACCAGGGAGTTGAGTTCGGTGACCAGCTGCTGGGCGATGCCCGTCGTGGCCCCGTTCATGAGCAGGGCCACGGCGGCCGCGTTGCCGCCGAGGGCCTTCTGCAGGCTGGTCGTGTCGACGCTCATGGTCAGCTGCGAGGGGGAGCCGACGGGCGCCGACAGCGTGACGCCGATCTGGCTCAGGGACTGATCGCCCCCGGGTTGCGAGGGGTTGAACGACCCCAGGGCCTGCTGCAGCGAGTCGCTGATCCCGAGGACCGTGGCGTTGCCCTCCAGCACGCCGCCCTGGCCGGCGTAGGTCTGGATGTCGGAGAGCAGGTGGTTGACGTCGCCTGCGAGCTGCTGGAACTGCGCGACGATCGCCTGCTGGTTCTGCGCGACCGTGACCGTGGCGGGCGTGGCGCCCGTGGTGCCCGAGAAGGTGAGGGTGACGCCCGGGATCGATGTGCTGTCCCCGTCGGTCGGGCTCTGCTCGCTCACGCCGTTGACGGTGTAAAGGGTGGGCTTGGCGGCCTGGACCTGGTTGGCCGGCGCCAGGGCGCTGTTCAGGATCCCGAGGCCCTGGAGGATGTTGCTCGGGTCGGTCCAGGAGATGGCGGAGCCCTCCGTCGACGCCAGGTTGAGGACGTACTTGCCCCCGCTCGGCAACACCGTCGCCGTCACGCCGGCGCTGGCCGCGTTGATGCTGTCGGCGATCGTCTGCAGCGAGTCGCCGCTGCCCACCTGGACCGTGGCGCCGTTGATCGTGAAGCTGCCGCTGTAGCCGAGGGCGGAGGAGGCGCTGGACTGCGCCGCGGAGTTGTCGATCTCCGGCTGCATCAGTTGCGTCACCGCGACCTGGTACGTGCCCGGGGCCCCGGTCCCGCTGCCCGAGGCGCCGACGGCCGCCGGGTCGCTGCTCGTCGCGGACACCCCCTGGTAGAGCGTCTGCCCGGCCAGGCTCTGCGCGTCGGTCAGGACGGAGTTCAGGTCGCCCTGCAGCGTTTGCCACGCGGAGACCTGGGTCTGGATGCTCGAGAGCTGGGCGGACAGGTCGGACAGCGGCGTCGCCGCCGCCGTCAGCTCCGCCTGCATGGCGTTGTCCAGGGCGCTGATGTTGTAGTTGGGCAGCAGGGCGCTCAGGATCTGGGGGTTGTTCCAGGCGCTCTGGGAGGTCCCGGCCGCGCCGCCGGGTGCCAGGAGGCTCATCGCCGACCACCTCCAGTCGCTCCGCCGCGCCCGCGGGCCGGTGGGCGGACGGATCGTGTGGAGGCCGCCACAACGCCGACGGTCATGGCGGCCTCCGCACCGGGTCGCCCGGGCGCGGCCTCTACGGCAGGAGCTTGAGCAGGGCCTGGGGCACGGCGTTGGCCTGGGCGAGCATCGCGACGCCGGACTGCTGGAGGACTTGCTCCTGCGCCAGCAGGGACATCTGCTGGGCCATATCCGCGTTCATGATGGTGCCCCGGGCCGCGGTGAGGTTCTGGGCCGCCGTCTGGACGTTGCTCGACGCGAAGGTCAGTCGGTTCTGGTACGCGCCGACGTTGGCGCGCTCCGTGGAGAGCGTGTTGATCGCCGTGTCGATCAGGGAGAGCGCGGTCGCCGCGTTGGTCTGGCTGGTGACGTCGAGCCCCGTGGAGGCGACCGCCGCCGTCGTGACCTGCCCGTTGGAAACCGTCGCCGCGGACCCGTCGGCCTTCACCGTCAACGTCGCCGTGATGGCGGTGGGCTGCGTGACCGTCTCGCTTCCCGAGGCGGAGGTGGTCAGGGCCGAGTACGTGGCAGCGGTGGTGGATGCCGTGTTGACCGCAGAACTCGCGTCGAAGGTCAGCGACTCGGTGGACGAGCTGTTGGTGAGGCTGACCTGCTGGCCCGTCTGGATCGGGCCGTTCAC
This sequence comes from Bacillota bacterium, assembly GCA_021791815.1. Taxonomy (GTDB): domain Bacteria; phylum Bacillota; class Sulfobacillia; order RBS10-35; family JAJYVN01; genus JAJYVV01. The sequence continues at coordinate 16,025 of JAJYVV010000030.1, forward strand.
GGTCGCCGAGATGCCGGAGTTCGGGCTGCCCGAGGTGATCGAGGTGGATGCCGGCGTCACGCTGAACGAGGCGGTGTAGTTGGAACTGTTCGCCAGGTGGCTGCTCATGGTGAATGTCAGGCCGTCCACCGTGAACTTGCCGCCACTGACCGCCAGTGTCAGCGGCGAGCTGTTGGAATTGTCGGTGTAGGTGACGGTCTGGTTGCCCGAGGCGTCGGTCGAGATGCTGAAGTTCAGCGTATCCTTCTGCGCGCCGGTGAATGCGCCGCCGACGGACGTGATCGCGGGATACGTCCCGGCCGCCGACTGGGTGACGGCGCTCAGGCTCCATGCGGTGGTCGAGGAGGTCAGGGTGTCGCTCGTGGTGTTGGTCAATCCGACGGAACTGGCGGGATCCCCGTTGGTCAGGGCCGTCGCGCCGTTGGCGATGGTGGCCTGCTGCCCCGAGACCCCGAGGCTGTATGCGTCAGCCGCGGAGAGCGAGATGGCGAGGCTCTGACCCTGATTGGCGCCGACCTGGATGTTCTGGTTCTGGAACCCGCCCGCCAGCAGGTTGATGTCGTTGAACTGGGTCGTGTTGGTGATCTGCGTGATCTCCTGGGCGTACTGGTTCATCTCGACCTGCAGGTTCTGCGTGTCCGTCGAGTTCATCGTCGCCGTGGCGGCCTCACTGGCGAGCGAGCGCATCGACTGCAGGATGTTCTGGATCTGGCCCAGCGCGCCGTCGGCGGTCTGCAGCAGGCTGATGCCGCTCTGGCTGTTCTGATAGGCCTGGTTCAGGCCGCCGATCTGGGACTGCATCTGCTGGCTGATGGCCAGGCCGGCCGGGTCGTCCGCGGCGGTGTTGATGCGGTTGCCGGACGACAGCTGCTCGAGGGTGTTGTTCATCGACTGCTGCGTGTTGTACAGGTTCTGCCACGCGTTCAGGGCTGCGACGTTGGTGTTCACGTACATCTGCTCTGCGCCCTTTCCCGCCCCGGCAGAAGCGGGCTTCACTCCTTTTTGTTTTGTTGATTGGGCCCTGGCCCTGCCCTGCGTCCCTGCGGACATGGCGGGGCTCGGGACCGCCCTTGCCGGGGCGCCGGCCCCGCTTTCTGCGGGTGCCACCCTCTTTATCGGCGGGCGGCCCAACGGTTTTAGGGGGGAGTGCGCGGCAGCCTGGGCGGGGTCCTTCTCGGGCCTTGCCACCGGCGCCCTCGCCCGTTACCGCAGGCAGTCCCCGGTCAGGTTGCCGGAGGGCGCGGGCAGCGACGCCGGCAGTTCATAGACGGTGACACCGCCCACGCCGATCGCGGAGAAGTGCTGGGCGAGGTAGTTCGCCATGCACGGGTCGATGCCGCCCTGATCGAGCAGGTAGCGCGCGCCGCCCGCCACGTCGGCCTCCAGGCCGCTCATGGTGAGGGGGTTGATCCGGTAGCCGTGGCGGCGCGCGTAGTAGAGGAGCGTGGGGTTGTACGTGCCGGTGAGGATGACGACGGCGTCGGGCGGGAGCCAGGCGCGGAGCGCCAGCCCCCCGGTGTACCAGGGGGTGTAGGGCGGCCAGTAGTCCTGGATCTCGAAGAGGCCGCCCGTGAGCATCGACGCGAGGAGCGCGACCGCGGCGACCTGGGGCAGGAAGGCCGCGGCGCGGGGCAGGCGCCGGGCCGCCGCGACGGTCAGGGCGTCGAACCCCAGGGCCGCGAAGAGGGCGAAGAACGGAAGGAGGGGCATCAGGTAGTACTGGAAGCGGATCGCGCGCAGCACCACCACGCCATACGCGAAGACGGCCCCGGCCCACGCCCAGACCCAACCGGCGCGGGGGCCGCGGCGGGCCAGGGCCACCGCCCCGAGGCCGCACAGGAAGATGCCCGCGGGCGTGACGGCCATGCCGAGCACGTTGTGGATGAAGAAATGGCGCAGGCTGGTCGAGCCGGCGATGTACGCGTTCCCCAGCGACAGGACGATGAAGTTGACGTACCGCGTGCCACCCGCCGCGGTGGTGATCGCCGACTGCACGAGGGTGTAGGCGCCGCCGGCCCCGCCCGCGAAGACGACCAGCGCGGCCGCGGGTAGCAGGTAGCGCCACGAGAACATGCGGCGCAGGTTCCACAGGACGTCCTGTTCCGCGAGGGCCGCGGCGGGCACCAGCAGCATGAGGTTCGGCAGCTTCGCCAGGACCGCCAGCGCCAGGGCGGCGGCGGCCAGCGCGAACCGGCCGGGCGTGCGGCGCTCCCCGAAACGGTCCGCCGCCCAGAGCCCCGCCATGCCGAAGAAGAGCTGGGCGTTCTCCGGCTGGAACGTGCGGCCGAAGAAGATGCCGACGGGCGCCACCACATACACCAGAGCGGCCCATAGCGCGACGCGCGGTCCGAAGTGGCGCCGGACCAGGGCCCACAGCGGGACGGTGGCGGCGGTGAACAGGGAGAGGGCCACGACGCGGAGCAGGGTGTCGCTCCAGCCGACGACGTGCGCCAGCAGCGCCACGATCGCCGGGGTGATCTGGAGCTCGAGCTGGGTGTAATCCGGGCCGGGGCCGTCGTGCCAGAGCTGGGGATGCAGCAGCGCGATGCCCAGGTGGTAATAGAAGTACGCGACGGCGGCCGTGTCCGTCTGGCGCCAGTCCGACGTGTCCACCAGCGGCACGGTGACGTTGTGCAGCCGGAGAGCCACGGAGAGCCCGAGCACCAGCACGAGGCCCAGCCACTCGCCGCGCGATGGCCGCTTCATGCCGACGGCCTCAGGCGCCGGGTGACGCGCAGCAGGTGCAGGTACCCGAGGAGGGTGCGCCCCACGCGCATCTTGCTGGGGCCCTCCTTCTGCTCATAGTGCAGCACCAGGGGCACCTCCGCGCACCGGGCGCCGAGCCCCGCCATCTTCAGGAGGACCTCCGCCGTGCAGGCGAACCCCGGGCTGGTGATCAGCCCGCCCCGCCCGTAGGCGCCCAGGGCCCGCCGCAGGACGCCGCAGCGGTAGGCGCGGTAGCCGCAGGTGTAGTCGCGCACGCCGGGCACGCGGCGCAGGGCCGTGAGGACCACGCGGGCCCCGAAGCTGAGCAGGCGCCGCGGCGCGGACAGGCCCAACTCGGCGCCGCCCGGCGCGAAGCGGGAGGCGATCGCGACGTCGGCCCCCGAGCGGATCAAGCGCACGAGGCCCGGGAGCACCCCGGGATCATGGGTGTCGTCGGCGTCCATGGTGGCGACGATGCCGTCGTCCGGCAGTTGGGCGAGCGCCGCTTCCCAGCCGGACAGGAGCGCGGCGCCGAGGCCGCGGTTGCGCTCGTGCCGGACCACGCGCAGCCGCGGGAGCTGGCCCCGCATCGAGAGGGCCGCCTCCGCGGTGCCGTCCCCGCTCCCGTCGTCGACGACCACGACGGCGAGATCCGGTCCGGCGACCGCGGCCATGCGGCGCAGCAGCCGGGGCAGGGTCGCCGCTTCGTCGAGGGCGGGGAGCACCACGACGAGGTCCGCCGGAGCGCTCCAACGGCCCGTGTCCCGTACCTCCCCGCGCCGCCGGACCCGCCATGCCCGCCGGCGGGCCTGTCCTGACCATGCATCATACCACCGCGGCCCAGATCGAAGTCGCGGCGGACGCTCCCGCGGTCGCCGGGGGCGCGGGGCGGACCTCACGGGTCGGGGTGGCCCGGCGCCGGGTCCAGGGAATCGACGAACTGGCGAGCAGACCGGCCCGACCGGCCCCCCTGCCACAGGGCGAAGCGCAGGGCGCCGGCCTTCAGTTCGGCCTCCGGGGCGGGGATGCCCCGCGACTCCGCCAGGTGCCGCACGATGCGCAGGTAGAGGTCCTGGTCCGGGGCGGCGAAGACGACGGTCAGGCCGAACCGGTCGGCGAGGGAGAGGCGCTCCTCGACCGCGTCCCCCTGGCGGGGGTCGTCGGGGTCACCGGCCCCGCCGGGCGCCCCGGAACGGCGCGCCGCATCCCGCGATCCCGGGGCCGCACGATCGGAGAGCCGCTCCCGCACCAGGTGCCGCCGGTTGCTCGTGGCGTATACGCACACGTTGGCCGGGCGGGCGCGCAGGCCCCCCTGCAGCGCGACCTTCGCGTCCTTCCATCCCGTCTCCCCGTCCTCGAACGAGAGGTCGTCCACGAAGACGATGAACCGCTGCGTCGCGCCATCCAGCCGCTCCAGCAGGGCGGGCAGGGTGGGCAGGGCGCCGCGGTCCAACTGGACGAGCCGCAGGCCCCGCCCGCCGTAAGTCCGGAGCAGGGCCTTCACGGTCGTGGATTTGCCGGTTCCCCGGTCCCCGTAGAGCAGCACGTCGTGGGCGGGCAGCCCGGCCAACAGGCGTTCCGTGTTCGCCGCCACCAGCCGCCGCTCCGCCTCGTACCCGACGAGGTCCCCGGGCGCCGGCAGGTCGGGGTGGCCCACGGGGGCGACCGCGCCGCCGGGCCCGTCCGGCACCCAGCGGAAGGCCAGGTGCCGGGCGAAGGGCCCGGCGTGTCCCTGGAGCCCGTGGGTGCGCAGCGCGTCGGCGAGGGCGGCCCAGTGGCCGGCGCCGCCGGCCAGCTCGGCCGCGAGGCCTTCGGGCCGCCGGGGGCCGAGCTCGCGGCACGGCGCCGCGGGCACGCCGGCCTCTTGCAGGCGCCGGCGGACGCTCTCGAGTGCGGGGCCGGCGACGGCCTCCCAGAGGACGGCGAGGTCGCCGGTCGCGGCGGCGCGCAGCCCGGGCCCGGGAGCGGCGCCCGTCGTATAGGCGTTCCCGTCCAAGGCCACCTCGGTGGCGACGTGGGCCCGCCAGGCGTCGCCCGCCCACCCCTCGGCGGAGAGGGCGCGGAAGAGCGCGGCATACGCCGCGGCGGCAGCGGGAAGGCCCGGTCCGGTATCCCAAGTCGCCCATGCCCGCATGAGCTTGAGGAACGCGCGGCCGGCCGGGGCTCGCAGCGAGGCGGCGAAGACCTGCAAGGCTCCGAGCCTCGCGGCCAGCTTGGCCGCGTCAGCGAGAGGCGCCGCGTTGTGGCCCAGTCGTCGCCGTTGCGTTGGTGTGCCGCCCCTCACCCGCGAATGCGCGGCGCCCCGGGGCGCGCCGGAGGCCGGGTTCCAGCGGGCGCGCGCAACCTCCTGCCGATGGGGCGGTGCTCGGCGCTCGGCCGGTGGATGGCGCTAGTCTAGGCCCGCCGGGCGGCCGTCTGGCCGTTCTCGACGACGAACGTATACGTAGCGAGCCGCGGCTCCAATGCCGCGAGGCGGGTGCGCGCGCATTCCGTGGATCCGAAGGCGAGCGACTGGCGGTATGCCTCGACCGCCTGGGCCGGCGCACCGGACTGCTCGTGGATGAGGCCGATCGCGTTCCAGATGCAGCACCGGGTTTCTGAGGACTCCCAGGCGACGGGGGCCGGAGGCAGGCAGAGGGCGGCGCCCAGGCAGGACAACGCCTCCTCGGCTCGCCCCAGCTTCCGCAGGGCCTCGCCCCGAAGGAAGTGCAGATGGGCCACCCCGGGAAGGGCGGCGACGAGCGGCTCCAGCCGGGCGAGCGCTTCGGCCGCGCAGCCCGACCTGGTCATCACCTCGCAGGTCCGGACGACCACGACGTGCCAGAGCGCACTCCCGACGGCCGCGGCGGGCAGGCCGTCCCACGCTCGGCGCATGTACACCAATGCCTCGGCCGTCCGTCCGACGCGTGCGAGCTCCAGACCATAGTAGTACTGGAGTTCGGGATCCTCCGGGTCGTCCGCGAGCGCCAGGGCGGACAGGCGCCGATTCCGGTCTGCCTTGTTCCGTGCCGTTTGCACCTCCGGGAGGTAGCCGAGGTGCAGGAGTTCGAGGTCTTCGAGCAGGCCGCAGCGGGGCGCAGCGTCCGAGCGCTCCAGCGTTTCGTGGATTCGGCGCCGGTAGCGGAGGCCCGAGCGCCGGGCGAACAGGCGGGGTGCGGTGCCCACGTCCGACCACCGGGTGCCCGGGCCCAGGTTGCGAACCCGCAGGACCCAGGCGTCGCATGCCGCGAGGCCGGCCGGCGGCGAGGCCAGCCCGTCTCGGATGGCCGCGCGGTCGGGCGGGGCCCCGCCCGGGCCGGCGAGGCGCTCGTCCGCATCGATCTGCAGGATCCACCGCCCGTGGGCATGGTCGAGCGCGGCGTTCCGCGCCGCGGCGAAGTCGTCGCGCCATGCGTGAGAGTGGACGGTCGCCCCCGCGCCCCGCGCGATCTCCTGTGTCCCGTCCGTGGAGCCGGTGTCCACGACCACGACCTCGTCGGCGAGACCGGAGAGGCTCTCCAGGCAGGCAGGCAGCATCTCGGCCTCGTTCCGCACGATGAGGCACGCCGATACCAGGGGTTCCGGCGGCGGCTCCGGGTCGGAGGTGCGGTCCCGGGCGGGCATGGCGCGATTCCCCCCTCCCCGGTGGTATCGGGGCCTCGCGGCGGACCGGTGAAGGCCCGCCGGCGGCCCCGCCCGTCCGACCCCCGCCGCGCAGCGGATGGCGCCTCTCGCGCGCTCCCTATTCAAGCCCCTCCGCGCGCGCGATATAAGGGAGGGGAGGCCACGGCGGCGGCCAGCCTGCCTGGGCTCGGCGACGGGAGGGCACGGGATGCGCGAGGGGACCTCCGGGGATCGGCCCATATTCGTCGGCGGTGCCGGTCGGTCCGGAACCACTTTGCTGCGGGTCATGCTCAACGCGCACCCCCATCTCTGCGGCGGACCGGAGTTCAAGGCGACCCCGGCGATCGCGGCCGCCTATCGGCAACTGGTCGGTTTCCCGGACGTATTGCGGGCATACGGCCTCGGCCGCGCGGACGCGGCCGCCCGCTTCGGCTCGCTGCTGAGGGACCTGCTCGATCCCCTGCGCGTCTCCCGCGGAGACGTCCGGATCGTGGAGAAGACCCCGCACAACGTCCTCTTCATCCCAGAACTCGCCGAGATGCTTCCCGAAGCCCGCTTCCTGCACGTGGTGCGGGATGGACGGGACGTCAGTTCCTCCCTGATGGCGGTGCAGTGGCGGGACGCCTCTGGGGAGATTCCCTGGTACTGCCGGAGCCTGGAGAACGGGTTCCGCTACTGGACCGAGGTCGTGACCGCCGGTCTGCGCCACGAGCGCTCCCCGCAGTTCGCGGGTCGCATCGCTTCGCTGCGTTACGAGGACCTCGTGCGCCGGCCCGAAGCCGTGATGCGGGCGGTGCTGCGCTTCCTCGACGAGCCCTGGTCGGACCGGGTCCTCGAGTACACGGACGTGGCGCGGCCCCACGACGTGGAGGAATCGAGCTCGCGGCAGGTCGAGCGGCCGCTGTACGCGACGTCCATCGGGCGGTGGCGGACCGGGGCGGATGCCGAGGCCGTGGCGATGTTCAAGAAGGTCGGCGGGCCGCTGCTCATCGAGTTGGGATACGAGAAGGACGCCGAGTGGTGAGGACCGCCCTGGACGGCCCAGGGGGCGGGCGCCGACCGATCGGGGCCGGTGGGGATGGAGGCATGCGCGCCAACGGCCGGTCGTCCAGCCGCTCGGACCCGTCGCGGGAACCGCTCGTCTCCGCCTGCCTGATCGTGCGCGACGAGGCCCGGTTCCTGGCCGACTGCCTCCGGAGCCTCGCGGGCGTGGCCGACGACGTCGTGGTGGTCGATACTGGTTCGACGGACGGCACCGCGGAGATCGCGCGCCGGGCGGGCGCCCGCGTCGCGCCATTCGCGTGGTGCGACGACTTCGCCGCCGCGCGGAACGCCGCGCTGGACCTTGCGCGGGGCCGATGGGTCCTGCAAATCGACGCCGATGAGCGCCTCGTCGGCCCAGGCGGAGCCGCTGTGGATCCAGAGGTCCTGCGGGGATGGCTGGCCGCGCCGCCGCCGGGCTGCGGGCACTTCGCTGCGCTGGGCATGCACCTGGAGAGCGATCTCGGCGGGGGCCAGGTCCACCGGACGACGGTCCCCCGACTGTTCCGCCGCCGGTTGGGGTGGCGATACCGCAACCGCATTCACGAGACCTTCTTCCCGCGGGGATGGCGCGAGCCGTGGTACCTGCTCCCGAGCGTGGAGATCCGGCACGCGGGGTACGCCGCGGAGGTGGAGCGCACCCGGGCGAAGGGTGCGCGCAACCTGCGTCTGTGCGCCCTGGCCGTGGCGGAGAACCCCGCGGACTTCGACATGCACTACCACTACGGTTTCGAACTGGCGCGCGCTGGCCGCGAGACAGAGGCCGCCGCTCACCTGCGGCGGGCGTGGGAACTGGCGCCGGATTGGACGGTTGGAAGTCCCCTGTGGTGGATGATCGTCGTCCGTGCCGCGGAGGTCCTGTGCCACGTCGGTTGTGCGGAGGAGGTGCTCGCCCGCCTCGGGCCGGTTCTGGAGGCGTTTCCGCGGGCGCCATACGTCTCGTTCCTGCGCGGCGAAGCCCTGCGCAACCTGCGCCGCCCGACGGAGGCCTTCGCCGCGTATCGCCGAGGCATCGAGTTGCCCCCGGCAGGCCTGGCCTGGGAACCGCCGAACACCCGCTCCGCGTGCTGGAACGGGATCGGCCTGGTCTGCGAAGCCGTGGGGCGGCCGGACCAGGCGGTCGAGGCGTATCGGCAGTCCCTGGCGCTCGGGCCGACGCCATGCGCCACGGCTCGCCTCCGGGCCCTGGCCGTCGGTTCCTGCGGGCACGGCCGGGACGCCGATGTCCCGAACGATGCCGGGCCCGCCTGACCGTCGCGCAAGAAGAACGGGGCGCCCGACGAGAAAGCCCCCCGGGCCGGAAGGTCCCGCCCTCCCGGCGGGTTCGCCGCTCCGTCCGGAAGGGCGGCAACCCTTGACCTTCTATAGCTACGTATGGGATGCGGTGTGATATGCTGGAGGCATGAGACTGAGCGCCATCGCGGGTGGCGCGTGGTCGGAGTTCGCGCGGATGTGGGAGTACGGGGCCCAATGGTATGGGCCGCGGTTGGTCGTTGCCGCGCGCTTCGACCCGTCGACCGAGAGCTGTCCGGCTGTGGTCGGACCAAGGCCGAGCTAGCGCTTGGCGAACGGGTCCTCGATCGCGAGGTATCCGGGGCGGAGATCGATCGGGACCTGAACGCGGCGCCCGGAGTTCCCCGGAGACGCGAAACGCCTGGGGGAGCGGAAGGCTCTGGCCAGGACAACGGCCTGGTGAAACCGGCCCCTGCGCAGCAGGAACCTTCGAGCATGAAGCCGGGCCCCTGCGGCGGCAGGCAACGAAAGGCTCTGAAAAGGGGAACGTTGTGGGAGTGTTGCATCGCCACGCGAGCAACCTGATCGGGGGCGCGTTCGCCGATCCGCCGGGCGGGGTACGGCGGACGCGGGAGAATCCCAGCCGCACGCGAGAGATTTTGGGCGATGCCCCGCAGAGCGGGGCGTCCGAGGTCGACGCCGCGGTGGCGGCCGCGTCGGCCGCGCTCGGGGGATGGCGGGCGCTGGCCGGTCCCGCGCGCGGACGCCACCTCCAGGCGGCCGCGGACGCGCTCGGCGCCTCCGCGAACGAACTCGCGGACCTCGTCGCGGCCGAGGTCGGAAAGCCGGTCGCGGAGGCGCGGGGCGAGGTGGCCCGCGGTGTGGCCCTCCTGCGGTACTACGCGGCCGAGACGGAGCGGTCGCAGGGCGAGAGCCTGCGGCACCCCGACGGGCGCTCGCTGTTCTTCACCCGGCGCGTGCCGCTGGGCGTGGTCGCGCTGATCACGCCCTGGAACTTCCCTGTCGCCATCCCGCTCTGGAAGGGTGCGCCCGCCCTCGCCTTCGGCAACGCCGTCGTGTGGAAGCCGGCCCAGTGGGCGAGCCTCGTCGCCCACCGCCTGAGCGAGATCCTGGCGGCCGCGCTGCCGCCCGGCGTGTGGAACACCGTGCTGGGGTCGGGCTCCGCGGCCGGAACGGCGCTGGCCGCCCACCCGGGCATAGCCGGCCTCAGTTTCACGGGGTCGGAGGTCCTCGGGCGGCGCATGGCGGCGGAACTCGCGGGGCGCGGCGTCAAGTTCCAGGGTGAACTCGGCGGGAAGAACCCGGCGATCGTCCTCGCCGACGCGGACCTCGACCGCGCCGCGGAGATCGTCTGCAGTGGGGCGTTCCGCTTCGCCGGCCAGAAGTGCACCGCGACCAGCCGGGTGATCGTCGAGGCGCCGGTGCTCGAGGCGTTCACCGAGCGCATCGCCGACCGCGCCCGGTCCCTGCGCCCGCTGCCCGCGGACTCCCCGGACTGCTACATCGGCCCCGTGGTGTCGGCTTCGCAGGCGGAAGCCATCGCGGCCGCGATCGCCCTGGGCCGGTCGGCGGGCGCCCGCCTCGTCGCCGGGGGGCCGGACGCCGCGGCCCCGGACGGATATTTCGTCGCGCCCACGGTCTTCGACCGGGTCGAACCGGACGCCGCGCTGGCCCAGGAGGAGATCTTCGGTCCCGTGCTGGCCGTCCAAGCGGCCCGCGACCCGGCCGAGGCGGTGCGGCTGGCGAACCGGACGCGGTACGGACTCTCGGCGGCGCTCTTCACGCGGTCGTTGGACCGGGCCCTCGCCTACCTGGACGGCATCGAGGCCGGCATGGTGCGGGTCAACGCCGAGACCGCGGGGGTCGACTACATGGCGCCGTTCGGGGGGATGAAGGCGAGCAGCTCCCACAGCCGCGAGCAGGGGCGCGCGGCCGTCGAGTTCTACACCGAAGTGCAGACGGTGACGATCAGTCCCAGCCGGTGAGCGGGCCGGGCCGCGGCGAAACCGGGCGGAACGGTCCCCTGCGGCCGTCCCGCGCCGACTCGCCGTGGCCCGCGCCACGCGCCGGAACCGCCCTGGACCCGCATCGCCGCCGCGTCCCGGCGTGGGGCGGGGCGGCCGGCGCACGGGACGCGCCCGACGCCCGGGGAACCTCGGCCCTACATCCGGCCGCCGCGCGCCTCCCGAGGGCGGGCTTCGTTGATGGTGAGGAGGCGTCCGCCCATCTCGACGTTCTGCAGGGCGTCCAGGGCCGCCGGGAGCTGCTGGTCGTCCACCTCCACGAATCCGAACCCGCGCGACCGCCCGGTCTCGCGATCCGAGGCGATGCGCGCCGAGAGGACCTGAGCGTGCGGGGAGACCAACTGGATCAGGTCATCCTCGGTCGCGCTCCACGGGAGGTTGCCGATGAAGATCGTCTTGGCCACGGTCTCGTGCCCCTTCTGTGCCACGACTCGGCGGGTCTCGTGGGGCTCCGGGGGAGAACCGCGGCCCGCGGATGCCCGTCTCAAGACGCCAGCCAGCGTTGGATAGAATAACCCGTTCGAATACCGCAATGCAACGGGCGGGTGGCCCGGCGCGGGCCGTGGACGCCCGCCTGCGCCGCGGGGAGACGGTGTGCGCCCCGGAAGCGGCCCCGGTGGGGCCCGCGCGGGCCGGCCTGGGGCTGGGCGCGCCGAATCGGGCCCGGTCGCCCCGGGCCGGACCGAATGGGCGCGTTTCCTGTTTCCGGAAGTCGGCCACGGGGGCGGGGCGGGGCGTTTTCCCGTCCGGAATCTCCCATTCCGGTCCACCCATCCGGGTGGGCGCGCGACGCCGTTGGTGGGGATCCGTGTCGAAGACGGGTACCGGGCCCGTACCCCCGGGCGGCCCCGGGACGCCTCCGCGGTGCGGGCGGCGCCGGCCGGGGTGGCCCGGCAGGGCCGACGTGCGCGGGCCCCGCGAGCCCTTGACAGGCGCGTCGTCCGGCAACGATAATCCCCCTCGCGTCTTTCATGCTTTAGCGTATGAAAGCGCCGGAGGGGGATGCGCCACGGCCGAGCGCGTGGCCGCGGATCGGGCTGCGGCCGGCGCCCTCGACGCCGTGCTGGCGGCGGTGGCGCGGAGGCGTCGCCTCGAGGGGGCCCTGCGCGAGCGCCTCGAGGCCGGGGGCTACCGGGAGGTGGCCGTGCCGCTCCTGCAGCCGGCGGCCTCCGGCGACGGGTGGGAGGCCGCCTACCGCGTCCTGGACCAGGACGGCGACATCCTCGACCTGCGGCCGGACGTGACCGGGCCGGTGGCCCGGCTCTGCGCGCTCGGCGACGCCGGGGGTCCCCGCCCGCGCCGCCTCTGGTACCAGGCCCCGATCTTCCGCCGGGTGCCCGGGGACGGCGCGCGGGAGGTCCTGCAGGCCGGCGCGGAGCGCATCGGGGGGGACGGCGGGGCGGCCGCGGATGCCGAGGTGGTGGGGCTCCTGGCGGAGTGCCTCGAGGCGGCCGGGGCCCGCGGGTGGCTCCTCGCCGTGGGTCACGTCGGGTACGCCCGTGAGGTCGCGGCCCGAGCCGGTGCGGATCCCGGCCGCGTCGCCGGGGTCCTGCGCGGCCGGCGCCTCGCCGACCTGGAGCGCGTGGCGGGGGCCGCAGCGGCCGACCTCGCCTGGCGCGGCGACCTGTCCGAGGCCCTCGCGGGCCGGATCCGGGCCGACCTGCCGGCCGGGCGGAGGTGGCGCCGCGTCCTCCAGGCCCTGGATCGCAGCCGCTGGGGCCAGGGCATCCTCGTCGAGCCCGGCTTCGTTCCCCCCGCCGCCTACTACACGGGGCTCGTCTTCGAGGTCCTCGTGCCCGGGAGCCCCTGGCCGGTGGGCGACGGCGGCCGATACGACGAACTGCTGCGCCGGTGGGGCCGGGCGGAACCCGCGATCGGCTTCGCGCTCGACTGCGAGCGGTTGCTGCAGGCGGTCGAGGGCGAGGCCCCGGCGGAGGGCACGCGGCGGGCGTGGGCGGCCGTGAGCGGCGCCGCCGAAGCCCTCGGCGCGGCCGCCGGCCCGGGGGCGCGGCCGTGACCGCCGGC
>JAJYVV010000206.1 GCA_021791815.1 Bacillota bacterium
CGCCCTGCGCCTCCGGCCGGACGCGGACGCGGGCACGACGCTGGCGCTGCGCGCCGCGGCCCGCGGCTCCGCGGCGGTGTGGCCCGTCGCGCTCGGGGCCCTGGGGGCGGGAGCGGTCGTCTTCGCGCTTTCGGGCGGCCCGGCCGCCGCCGCCGTCGGCCGCACGTACCGGAGCCTCGCCGCCGGGGCCGACGCCCGGGTGCGGGAGACCGTGGCCCGGCCCTGCGGCGCCTGCAACCAGCCGTTCCAGGCCTTCGTCCGCGACTGGCCCTTCCCGGACCTCGGCGCGCTGCAGGCGGGCCTCCCCGGGGTGGCGGGCGCCGCGCTCCTCGTGCCCGGCGCGGACCAGGTGACCCTGGGCGCGGAAGGCAGCGTCCCGGCCACGGTGTGGGGCATCGACCCGGCGGCCTTCGGCGGCGTGGTGACCGCCTGGCCCTCCGGCATGGGGCGGTCCGGGCCGGCCGACCTGCGCCTCCTCGGGCGGTCCGTGCCCGGCGGCGCCATCATCTCCGCCTCCCTGGCGGCGGAGGCCGGCGTGGGGCCGGGCGGCCGGCTCCAGAGCCGGCTGCTGGGCGTGGTGCCCGTCCTGGCGGTCGCGCCGGCGTGGCCCGGGGTCGGGGCCTCGGACCCGGACTGGCTGGTCGTCCAGTGGACCGCCCTCCAAGCGCCGCTGCAGCGGTCGGGGCCCTGGACCACCCGGGGCTTCACGTTCGACGCGCTCTGGCGGCTCGTCCCGGGCGCCGACGTCCACCCGGCCCTCGCCGCCCTGCGCGACCGCGACGTCACCGTCGACGCCGCGGTTCTCCCCGGTCTCCTGCAGGCGGGCGCCGGGTGGCTCCCCTTCGCCCTCTGGCCCCTGGCCGCCGCGGCCGCCCTGCTCTGGTGGTGGGGCTGGGACGTCGCGGTGACGGATCCGCGGGCCCTGCCGGATCGCGAGGCGGCCGTCGCGCTCTCCGCCGAGGGCGCCGTGGCGCGCGCCACGGCGCTCCTGCGCGCGGGCGGGGCCGCCTGGGGCGGCGCCCTGGGCGGTCTCGCCGGCTGGGCCGCGGCGGCCGTCTTCTGGCCGGACCTCGGCTTCGCGGACGTGCAGGCCTCCCTGCTCGGGCTGCGCGTGCCGCCCCTCGGGGGCGTGCTCGCCGCCGCGTGCGCCGCGGCCGGCGCGGTGGGCGCGCTGCGGGTGCGGATGCCGCCGCCCGCCCCGCCCCTCGTCCTGCCCGAGCCCCGGGGGAGGGCCGAGCACGGGGGAGGGGACGAGCGTGCGGTCGCCGCGCCGGCCCGGACGGCGGGGCGCGCCCGGCGACGCCGCGGCCTCGGCATCCGCGGCGTCGTCCTCCCCGCGTTCGCCCGGCTGCGCTTCGGGTGGCCGCGGCTGCTCGGGCTGGCCGCGGGGCTCCTGCTCGCGGCCAGCGTGTCGGCCACCGTGCCGCTGTATGTGGGCGGGGCGCTCACCCGCGTGCTGCACGCCGGGCTGCAGCCGGAGAACAGCCGCCCGGCCGGCGCCCTCCTCGTGCGGTACCTGCCGCCCGCCGGGGCGGGCGCGCCGCCGCCCCTGGCGGAGATGGGCCGGCTGCAGGCGGCCACGGCCGCGGCCGGGGCGTCGGTCGGCCTGCCGTCCACGGCCGTCACGACGTACATGGCGACGGCGTCGGCCCAGGTGGAGTCGGGCGCAGGAAGCCCCGTCTCGTACGGCGCCATGACGATCGACGCCCTGAGCGGCCTGGAGGCCCACATCCGCATCGTGCAGGGCCGCTCCTACGCGTCCAGCCCCGACGCCGACGGCGCGCTCGAGGCGGTCGTCACGGAGTCGGCCTACACCTCGCTCGGCCTGACCGTGGGCGGGCTGTACACGGTGGCGGCGGGCGGGGGGCCGACCCTGCGCATCCGCCTCGTCGGCGTCTTCGACCAGCTCGACCCCACGGGCCCCTACTGGCCCTACCTTTACTACCCCACGGACTTCCTGGTCGCGCCGCAGGTGCTGCGGAGCCTGGTCTGGACCCGCGGCGCCCTGCCGCTCGGCTCCGCCGCCTGGTACACGACGCTGGACCTCACCCGCCTGGACGCCGCCCAGGTGCCGGCCGCGGCGGCCGGGCTGCAGCGGGTGGCCGGGAACCTGGACGGGCTGCTGCCCGGGGCGGAGGTCACCGCGTCGCCCTATGCCGCCCTGCAGGCCTTCACGGGCCGGGCCGCCGGCCTGCGCAGACCTGCTGCGGCTGGTCTCCATACCCGTGATCGCCCTGGCCCTCTACTTCGTGGCGATCACGGCCGGCCTCATCGTCGACGCGGACAGCGCGGAGATCGCCGTCCTGGCCAGCCGCGGGGCCGGGGCGGGCCACATCGTCCTGCTCTACCTGCTCGAATGGATGCTCCTGGCCGTGCCCGTCGCCGCGCTGGCGCCCCTTCCCGCGGCCGCGTTCGCCCGGCTCATGGGCGCGGCGGACGGGTTCCTGCGGTTCCGCCCCGGGCCACCCCTGCCGGTGGCCGTATCCTGGGACGCGTACGCCACCGCGGGCGCGGCCGCGGCCGCCGGCGTCGTGGCGGCCCTGGTCCCCGTTGCGGTGGCCCTGCGGCGGACCGTGGTCGAGGCCCGCCAGCGGTCCTCGCGCGTGGCGGACCGGCCCCTGTGGCAGCGGGCCTACCTCGACTTCGCCGGCCTGGTCGTCCTCGGCCTGCTGCTCCTGGTCTTCCGGTCGGCGTCGCTCCAGCCCGGGGCCGGGGCGGCCGCGATCGCGGGCGACCCCGGCCTCTACCTGCTGCCGGCCGCGTTCCTCGCCGCGTGCGCGCTCCTCCTGGTGCGCGTCGTCGGTTGGGCCTTCCGCACCCTCGACGCGCTCGTGGGCGACCGGACGCCGCTGCCCGCCGCCATGCCGCTGCGCCGTATCGGGCGCCAGCCCGCCCGCTTCGCGCCGGTCCTGCTCCTGCTCTGCTTCACCGCCGCCCTCGGCTCCTACAGCGCGGCCGCGGCGCGCACCATGGACGCCAACCTCGCCGCCGCCGTGGACTACCGGGTGGGCGCACCCCTGCGCCTCGCCGAGGTCTCGCCCTGCACCACGGAACAGCCGGAGGCGGGCGCCTGCGTCACCTACGACCCGGCGCCGATGTCGCCGTCGCGGGGCGTGCGGCCCATGCCCCCCTTCGCCCTCCACGCCGGCGTGCCGGGCATCGCGGCGGCCTCGGAGATCGAGACCGAGCCGGTGACGGTGACCGGGGCGGGCGGCGCCGTCGCCTCGACCACGCTGGTCCTGGTGGATCCGGCGACGTACGGGGCGGTGGGGTGGTGGGGCCCGCGGCTCGACCCGCTGCCCCTGGCCACCTACCTGGCCGTGCTGGCGGCGCGCCCCGGGGCGATCTTCCTCTCGCCGGGGCTCCTGCCGCCCGCGGCCGAGGTGGCGGGCGCCCCGGTGGCCGTGACGGACCAGCTCGGGAGCGGCCTTTCGTCGGTCCCGTTTTCCGTCGCGGGTCCCGTGCTGCGCTGGCCGGGGGCGGGCGTGCAGGCGCCGTTCGCGCTGGCCGCGCTGGGACCCGCGGAGCGGGCGCTGGGCATCGTCGAGGTGCAGCGCATCGCGCTGATCCGCCCGGCTCCCGGGGCCACCGCGGCCACGATCACCACGGGCCTGGCCGGGCGCGGCATCCTCGCGTCGTCCGAGGATGAGAGCGCGCCGGAGGTCGCCGCGGCCCTGGGGACGCCGGAGTGGGCCGGCCAGAGCGGCCTGCTGTCGGTGGGCTTCCTCGTGGCCCTGGCGGTCACCGCCGCGGGGTACCTGTTTTACGCGGCCCTCCTGTTGCGCGGCCAGATCACGCAGTTCGGCCTCCTGCGCGCCCTCGGCCTGCCCTGGGGACGCCTCGTGGGTTCGGTGGCGGCGGAACAGGGCGGGCTGCTCCTCACTGGGGGGGCGGCCGGCACGGCCGTGGGTCTGGCGGCGGCCGCCCTGTTCCTGCCGCTCTTCCGGCCCGCGTTCTCGGGCCCGGGCGCCCCTCCGTTCCTCGCCTCGGGCCCGGGAGGGGCGTTCGGGGAGGTCGCCGGGCTCACCGTGGCCCTGATGGCCACGGTGCTCGGCGCGCTGCTCCTGCTCCTGCGCCGCCTGCACGTCGGGGAGACGGTGAAGCTGGAGGAGTAGGGAGGCCGGCGCGGCTTGGCGCGGGGCGAGGCTGGCCGCCCCGAGGAGCATCGGCGGCCGCTGGGCGGTGCCTGGACCGGAGCCGCTTGGGTGTGGCAGAGGTCGCGTTGCCGCCCGCGCCAGGCGTCCCGTTCAAGGCATGCAGGGGCTCCATGGCCGCGGCGGCTCCGCCCAGCGGCGCCTGAACCTGGCACCCGTGTCCAGGCGGCGGAGCCGGGACGGCCATCACCGCCGTGCGCACATCCACCAGGAGTCCAGGGACGCGACCCCCAGGCGCCGTGCTTGCAGCAGCACCTCCTGCTGAGTGCGCAGCCACACGGCCCGGGCGCTGCGCCCACCCTCGGACGCCGCGGCGATGGCCTCGGGTGCAACGGCGAGCGCGGTCGCGACTTCCCAGGCGCCGTCCGGCAGCTGGCTGGTGGCGATCGCTTCCTCGGCGGCCGGGGTCCACCCGGCCTCGACGACCGCCTCCCGGACCTGCTCGCGGGTGACGGGCGTGCGCACGTTGCCATCAGTCAACAACCCCAGGCCACGCGCCTGCATCTGCAGGCTTATCGCCGCGTGGTGCGCGAACTGGTCGGCGCGAGATGGCACCAGATCCCAATCGGACAGGCACAACCTCGGCGCCATCCTCAGGGCTTGGCGCAACACCTGTAGGAGGCGCCCATACGAAGCGACGTACCACGAGCCGTGCACCATGACCGCCCGGTCGAACGGCCCGTCGACATCCTCGATCTCGCTCCCCAGCCGCACGTCGATCCGTGGGCCCAAAGCGGAGGTGCGCAGCCGGTCCATCGATGCGCCGATCGTCACAGGCGCACCGTAGCCGGGCCCCGCCGCATCGACGGCGAGCACTGCTCCCGCCGGCCCCACTCGGTCGGCCAGTACGATGGTGGCGTCCCCCTGCCCGCAGCCAAGCTCCAGGACCCGCTCGCCCGCCATGACCTTCCACCGGTCGATCAGGCGGCAGCGAAAGGCGATCTCCGCCCGTTGCGCCTCCCGGGCGCTGGGATCGGGCGCCAGTAGCGCGGCGAGCTCCTGAGGGTCCATCCGTCCCCTCCCCGGCCGGTGCGGTGTCGCGCGGCAGCACCGTTGGATGGTATCGCACGGAGCCCGCCCTCACGAGCGGCACCGGGAGGCGCTCCGGCGGCGGGGGGGGGCGCGGAGGCCGGGGCCGCGAGGCGGATCGACGTTCCGCGGCCCACGGCGAGCATCGCGGCTGTGCTGCCGAAGAGGCCCCTGCGGCCGCGGCGCCCGCCCATGGTCGGCAACGCCCTTCCGGAAGCGGCCGTGCACGGTCCCCTGGCACGGCGCGGGGTCCGGGTCGTCGTACCCGACTCCCAGGCCTCCGCGCGGCTCCGGGAGGTGTTCGCGGCGCCGCCCACGCGCGCCGCTTGGTCCCCGCGCGTCCAGACGCCGCCGCAGGCCACGCTGCGCGGTCTGGACCCGCGGCGCCCTGCCGCTCGGCTCCGCCGCCTGGTACACGACGCTGGACCTCACCCGCCTGGACGCCGCCCAGGTGCCGGCCGCGGCGGCCGGGCTGCAGCGGGTGGCCGGGAACCTGGACGGGCTGCTGCCCGGGGCGGAGGTCACCGCGTCGCCCTATGCCGCCCTGCAGGCCTTCACGGGCCGGGCCGCCGGCCTGCGCAGACCTGCTGCGGCTGGTCTCCATACCCGTGATCGCCCTG
>JAJYVV010000207.1 GCA_021791815.1 Bacillota bacterium
AGCGTCCTAGGCGCCGTCCAGCCCCCTTTGCAACGAAATTTCCCCGCCTTGCCCCGCCATCCCCTCTCCCTCAGCCCCTCGCTCACTCATGCTTCAGCGCTGCCCGGGAAACCCTAGCCTTGCATACCGCCCAACGCCCGTATATGATGGCTGGCGCATGCACCGCCTTCCTGCCCCGGCCGCGAGCCGGGGCCTTATGTCCACAGGGAGGAATCGCCTTTTGCGTGCCTATGAAGCTGTGTTGGTTCTCGCCCCGACCCTCGACGAGGACGGGGTCACGGCGCTGATCGCCCGGGCCACCCAGGCGGTCGAGCAGAATGGCGGTCACGTCACGTCGGTCGACCGCTGGGGCAAGCGGCGCCTCGCCTACGACATCCAACACCACAAGGAAGCTTGGTACGTGCTGCTACGCCTGGACGCCCCGACTGCCGGCGGAACGGCGGAGTTGGAGCACGTCTGCCGCATCAGCGAGGATGTGCTCCGTCACCTCGTCGTCCAAGCGGTGGAAGGCGTGCCCGCAGCACCCGGGCAGCCGGATAAGGCACCCGAGGTCCCGCGCCCGGCGGCACCCGGGCCATCCGCCCAGCCGCCCGCGGCGCGGCCCGCCACCACGTAAGGCTGGCCACCCGATGTCTGCGGGATGGGCGAGGCTGCATGCTGAACACGATCGTGTTGGTCGGCCGCGTCATGCGTCCGCCGGAAGGGTGGCGCACGCCCGCTGGTGATAGGGCCTGCTCCTTCGCCGTGGAGCTTTCCTCCACCGCGGACGGTTCAGGGCGCGCCGAGGCGGTCCCAGTGGTCTGGGTTGGTCCATCGACGGCGGCGGAACCCGAAGTCCGGATGGGGGACCTTGTGGCGGTGCGCGGGCGGTTGAGCATTCGCGCCTTTCGCGGAAGCGACGGGCAGCGGCGCGAGCGCTTCGAGATCGTGGGCGATGCTGTGGCGGCCCTGGCGTCCGGGCCTCCCTGGACGAAGTGACGGGCGGATCTCCGCGGCCGCCGGCCCCGGCCCCGGGCGACGCGCCCGTCGCTTCGGTTCGCGGGACGAGTGTGGTGGCGGGCCGCGAGGCCATGGACGCGACGGCCCGCCGTCCCGATTCTGCCCGAAAGGTGGATGCCCCATGGCCCGCAAAGACCGGCGTCGGCGGCGCAAGGTTTGCAGCTTCTGCGTCGACAAGCTTCGGACCGTCGACTACAAGGACGTCGTTCGCCTGCGCCGCTTTGTCAACGAGCGAGGCAAGATGCTACCGCGTCGGGTGAGCGGCAATTGCGCGGGTCACCAGCGGCAACTGACGGTGGCCATCAAGCGCGCCCGCGTCCTGGCTCTCCTTCCCTTCCAGACGGAGTGAGCCGCGAGCAGATCGGGGGCGTCCAGCCACGGTGCAGTCCCCCCGCACAAGGGAGACCGTTGAAGGCGCCCTGCTGGCGGCGCTGACCGCCCTGCTGGGCATCCTCGCGTTCTACACCGGCTTCGGGTGGCTGCTGCCACTGCCCGCCCTGCTCGCCTACCTCCGGCACGGGGGCCGCAGCGCCCTCCTGGTCGCGGTCGTCGCTACGGTCGTCCTCGGGTTGTGGATCGGGCCCATCGCCGCGTGCGGAACCTTCGGCTTCATCGCAGCCCAGGGTCTCGCGCCAGGTTGGGCCATCCGGTCCGGGCGGGGCGTGGGTAGCGCCCTGGTCTGCATGTCGGCCGCCTTGCTCGGCGTGACGGCTGTCGGCGCCTTGGGCGCCACACTGCTATGGCACACCAACGTGTGGGCGCAGACATGGCATCAGTTCGCCGCGTTCCTTCACGCGCATGCAACCCTGCTCGCGTCGGCGGGTCTAAGCCCCGCGACCGTACTGGCCGCGACGCGCACCGTCGCTCCGGCGGCCTTCGTGGTCGGCGCTGTGGGAGAATCCGCCGCGGTGTATGGGTTGGCCGCGTTGCTGCTAGGGCGTCTAAAGCACCCGCTGCCGCCCCTTCCACCGTTCCGAGTGTGGCGCATCCCGGCATGGGGCGCCTGGGCGGTTGTGGGCGCCGCGGTCCTGGCGGCGGGCGGGACCCGGATCCATGTCGCCGCCCTCACGGGTGCGGCGTGGAACGTCCTTCTGGCCGCGGCCTTCGCGTACGCGGTGGTCGCCCTGTCGTTCGGCTACGCCTGGCTGCGCCGGAGGGGTATGCCGCGCGGCACGAGCGCTCTGGTTGTCGGCGGCGCCGCCTGGCTCCTGTCCATTCTCGGCCTGTCTCTGGCATTGCCGGTGGGCGGTCTTCTGGCCTCTCAGCTGGACAGCCATCCGCCTCATCCACACGCGCAGGGAGGGGATGTCTCGTGAAGGTCATCCTGTTAGAAAGCATCCGCGGGGTTGGGGAGGCAGGCGCCGTCGTGGAGGTCGCGGCCGGCTACGCCCGAAACCTCCTCCTGCCGCGGGGTCTGGCGCAGGAGGCGAGCCCGGCCAACCTGGCGCGACGCCAGGTGTCGCACACGCAAGAGGCCCAGCGCGCCCAGCGTGCCCGCCAGCAGGCGGACGCCGCCGCCCAGCGGCTGTCGGGCGCGGTCGTCCGCATCGCGGCGAGGGTTGGACGCTCCGGGCGACTGTTTGGGTCCGTCACCGCGGGCGACATCGCGAGCGCCGTCGAGCGGCACTTGGGCGTCCAGCTGGATCGGCGGCGCATTGACCTCGAGGAACCGATCAAGGTCCTCGGGGCCCATCCGGTCCGAGCCCAGTTGCACCCCGAAATCCAGGTTGCGTTCACGGTGGACGTCGTGGCCGAGGAGGGCGGCGGACCGCCGGCCTAGCGGCCACGACGGCGAGCCCCATCGCAAGGGCCCGGCCGTAGCGTCCCGTTCCGCCGCCGCAGGCCCTGCCGTGGCGGGAGGATCACCATGCCAGAGTCGGACCGTGTTCCGCCGCAGAATCTGGAGGCCGAGCAATCGGTGCTTGGCGCCGTGTTGCTGGACCCCGACGCGGTGCGTCGCTGTTCCGACCTGCTCGCCCCCTCCGACTTCTACCGCGAGGCGCATCGCCGCATCTGGGAAGCCGTGACAACCCTGGCGAACGCCGGCCAGGCGGTCGACATGATCACCGTGGGCGAGGAACTGACGCGCTGCGGGCAGATTGAACAGATCGGCGGTCTCAGTTACCTCGCCGATCTGACCGCCGCGGTGCCGGCCACCGCGAACGCGCCCTATTACGCGCGCATTGTCGCGGAAAAGGCCCTGCTCCGCGAACTCCTGCGGGCGGCCGGGGAAATCGCGGCGGCCGTGACGTCCGGGGAGGAAGACTCGGATGCGCTCGTGGACCGGGCGGAAACCCGCATTTTCCAGATTGCGGAGGCCCGCCGCAGCGGCAACCCTTACGTACCGCTCAAGGATGCCCTCATGCGAGCCTTCGCCTCCCTGGAACAGATGTATGAGCACAAGGGTAGGGTGGTAGGGGTACCCAGCGGCCTTGGGGCGCTGGACAAGCTCACCACGGGCTTTCATCCATCCGAGTTGATTGTGCTCGCAGCCCGACCGTCCCAAGGCAAAACCGCCCTAGCCCTGAACATGGCCATGGCCGCCGCACACGAGGGTCGGTCGGTTGGCTTTTTCAGCCTGGAGATGCCCGCCGAGCAACTGGCGACACGCCTCCTGTGCGCCGAAGCAGGTGTGGCCAGCGAACGCGTTCGCTCCGGATTCCTGACCGAACAGGACTGGCCCAACATCTCCCGCGCCCTCGGACGGCTCGCCGAGATGTCAATGTTTATCGATGAAACGCCCAACATTTCGATCATGGATCTCCGTGCGCGAGCCCGCCGCATGAAGGCCGACGCCGCCATCGACCTGCTTGTCGTCGACTACCTCCAACTCATGCATACCCGCGGCCGCTTCGAAAACCGCCAGCAGGAGATCGCGGACATCTCACGTTCACTGAAGGCGCTGGCCCGCGAGCTGCAGATTCCCGTGCTGGCGCTTTCCCAGCTTTCGCGGGCCGTGGAGGCGCGCGAGGGTCGCCGGCCCCAGCTATCGGATCTTCGGGAATCAGGCGCCATAGAACAGGACGCGGACGTGGTGCTATTCATCTATCAGGACCCGAAATTGGCCGAAGACCCTTCCCGCCATTTCGAGCTGGAACTGATTGTGGCCAAACAGCGCAACGGCCCCACCGGCTCGGTGCCCGTGATCTTTCGCCGCGACCTCGGGCGGTTCACCGACCGAGCTCGACAGGGCTGATGCCGCGCCCGCCCCAGGGGAACCCGCAGGCGGCTCGCCAAGAAGCGTCGAACACGTTTGACGGGAAGTTCGGAGGTGTTCCGCGTGCCGGCGGTCGTGGTGGTCGGGGCGCAGTGGGGCGACGAGGGCAAGGGCAAGATCACCGACTACCTTGCGGCTGGCGCGGACACCGTCGTGCGCTATCAAGGTGGCCACAACGCCGGCCACACCGTGATTGTCGGCGATCGGGAATACCGGTTGCACCTCGTGCCTTCGGGCATCGTCCATGGCAAGCGTTGCATCATCGGAAACGGCGTGGTCCTCGATCCATGGGCCTTCTGGGAGGAGCGCCGGTCCCTTGCCGCGGACGGTTGCTTGGTTGAGCGCATCACGATCAGCGACTGTGCCCACCTGATCCTCCCATTCCACCAGGTCCTGGATGCCGCCGAAGAGGGCTCGCGCGGGTCCGATCGCATTGGTACGACCCTCCGCGGAGTCGGTCCCGCCTATCGCGACAAGGCCGCCCGCATCGGCCTGCGCACCAGCGACCTCCTGCACCCGGCCGCCCTGGAGGCCCGGCTGCCCGAAAGCGTCCGTCATAGCAACAGCCTTTTGCAGCTCTACGGGCTGCCTCCCATCGACGCGTCGACCCTGCTCGACCGCCTACGGGTGGTCGCGGAAGGTCTTCGGCCGCATATTGCGGACACCGTCCGGATGGTCCATGACGCCCTTGAGGCCGGTGAAAGGGTGCTGTTCGAGGGTGCCCAAGGCACCATGCTGGACGTCGACCAGGGTACCTACCCATTTGTAACGTCCTCGCATCCCACCGCGGGAGGGGCGTGTATCGGTGCTGGCGTCGGACCCACGCGCATTTCGGCGGTCCTGGGCGTCACCAAAGCCTACGCGACCCGCGTGGGCGACGGGCCGTTTCCCACGGAACTCGACGACGCGCAGGGCGATTACCTGCGGCAGCGCGGGCGCGAATTCGGCACGACGACCGGCAGGCCCCGCCGCTGCGGCTGGCTCGACGCGGTCGTGCTGCGCCACGCTGCGATGGTCAACGGCCTAACCGGTCTGTGCGTGACCAAGCTGGACACCCTATCCGGCATGGATCCCCTCCGCATCGCGGTGGCCTATGAGCTCCACGGCCGTCGCACGGCGGATCTGCCCCACCATGCCGACGACCTTGCCGCGTGCCGGCCCATATATGAGGACATGCCCGGATGGAAGGACCCACTGGGCGACCTACGCGACTTGGACACGCTTCCGCCCCAAGCGAAAGCTTACCTTCGACGCATGGAGCAACTTGTGGGCCGCCCGGTCCAGATGGTCTCCGTGGGGGCCGACCGGGCGCAAACCATCGCCATGGCCGATCCCTTCGGAGCACCGAGGTCCTGACCCGCCGTTCGTGCGACCGCGCGTTCATGGTCACATGCGTCGGTGTTCCATCAGTGCTGGCTCCGTCGGCCCCGTCGGCAGCGCTGAAGCATGAGTGAGCGAGGGGCTGAGGGAGAGGGGATGGCGGGGCAAGGCGGGGAAATTTCGTTGCAAAGGGGGCTGGACGGCGCCTAGGACGCTCTGG
>JAJYVV010000208.1 GCA_021791815.1 Bacillota bacterium
GTGCTGCTGGCGTTCGGCGCCGTGCCGCTCTGCATCGCCGGGCTGCCCGCCGCGTGGGTGCGCCGCGCCCTGCGCGGCCGCCGCGCGCGCCGCGTGGCGGCCGCCACGTGCCGGCCCGTCCCGGCGATCCTCGTCTTCCACGCCGTGCTCTTCCTCGGGCTCCTCCCGGCCTCCGTCGGCCTGCTCCAACGGCTCCCGGCGCTCTCCGCGGCGGCGGCGGCGGTCCTCGCCGGGACGGCGGCGCAGATGTGGGCGCCCCTGATGGTCGACGTGCCCGAGCTCCCCGGCCCGGCCGCCGGCATCCAGCTCCTCTACCTGTTCTTCAACTGGCTGCTGGTGACGATCGCCTTCGCCTTCCTGCTGTTCGACCACGGCCTGCCGTACGACGCGGGCAGCCGCGCCGTCCTGCCGTTCGGCTTCACGCCCGACCAGGACCGGCAGCTCGGGGCGGTCGCCCTCGGCCTGGCTTCGCACGCCGCCTATCTCGTGGCGCTCGGGGCGATCTTCGTGCGCTGGGCCGAGCGGGAAGCGGCGACCGCGAGTCCGGGCCACGTGTACGAACGGCTGCGGGGCGGCGGCTGGACCGACGCCGAGGCCCGCCGCATCGCCGGCCTGCCACCGTCCGCGCGGCCGCACGGGGACCGCGCCGGCTGAGGCGCCCGCCTCAGCCGGCGCGCGGTCAGAGGGGCGGGATCTCGATGCGCACCTCGCTGCGCTCGGCGGCCGAGCGGTAGATGGCCTCGATGATCGCCGTGGCGTGGATCTCGTCCTCGCCCGGAATCGGGGCGGGTCCGCCCGCGCGGATCGCCTCCACGAACGCCTCGATCTTGCGGAAGAACGGGTCGCGGCCCCGCCGCCCGCCGCCGCCCCGGCCGCCGACGGGCACCGTCGTCGCCGCGCCGACCCCATACTGGTCGTGGTAGACGGTCATCTGGTCCATGTTCAGGCCGCCCTCGGTGCCCAGGAAGTAGCTGGCCCCGAGCGTCTCCGCGTGCATGGCCCACGAGATCTTGAAGAGCAGGACCGCGTCGCCCTCCAGGCGGATCATGGCCATGCCGAAGTCCTCGACCGTGAAGTCCTCGGGGGTCATGGTCCCGCCCCACGCCTGCCGGGCGTAGACGGGGGACTTGCCGAAGTGGTCGGCGGTGAAGGCCGACACCGTCAGCGGCCGCGGGTTGCCCATGACGTGCAGGGCGGTGTCCAGGGAGTAGCAGCCGATGTCGAGCACCGCCCCGCCGATGGCCGTCTCCCGCCGCACGAAGGTGCCGCCCGGGATGCCCTTGCGGCGCCCGCCGCCCGTCTCCGCGTAGTAGATGCGGCCCAGGGTCCCGGACTCGACGATGCGCCGGGCGGCGATCGTGCGCTCCTCGTAGCGGGTCTGGAAGCCGATGGTCAGGATGCGCCCCATGCGGCGGGCCAGCCGGACCATGTCGACGCCTTCGGCCAGCCGGACCGCCATGGGCTTCTCCAGCAGGACGTGCTTGCCGGCCGCGAGCGCGTCCATGGTCGGCTGGTAGTGCGCGGCGTTGAACGTGCACACGCTGACGCCGTCGAAGTCGTCCTTGAGCATCTCGCGGTGGTCGGAAAACGGCCGGGCGCCCTCGAACCCGTACCGCTCGATGAACGCGGCCGCCCGGCCGGGCACCACGTCCGCGACGGCGACGATCCGCGCGCCCGGGATGTTCTTGTAGCGCTCCGCGTGCGCGCCGGCGATCCCGCCCGAACCGATGATCCCGATCCTGACCTCGCCCTCGGCCAAGGCCCGTCCGCCCCCCTGCCGCATCCGCTCCGGCGGCGTCGCCGTCCGGCCCTCCGGGCGTGCCGGCCGGCCCGCGGTCCGTGCCCTCGGGCTTCGCACCCCGCGCGGAGGCACCTGCCGCGGCGCGGACGGTGGCCCGCGCGCCCTGGCCGCTCAGATGCGCGCGTAGAGGTAGGCGGCGATGGCGGAAAGCGAGCCGGTGAAGACGAGCACGCCGAGCGCGGCGAGCAGGACGCCCCCCGCGCGCTGGAGGACGGGGAGCCAACGGCCGAGCGCGGGCAGGACGCGCTGCCCCCGCCCGGCCGCGACGGCCAGGGCCAGGAACGGGGCCGCGAACCCCGCGCTGTAGGCGCAGAGGAGGGCGACGCCGGCGCCCACGCGGTGCGCGTCGCCGGCGAGCACGAGGATCGACGCCAGGATCGGCCCCACGCACGGCGTCCAGCCCAGGGCGAAGGCCATACCGAGCATCACGGCCGTCCAGGGGCCGGGCGCCCGGGGGCGCCACCCGGTCGTGCGCGGGTTGCCGAGCCACGTCTCGGGCAGCAGGCCGGCCAGGGCGAGGCCGAACAGGAAGATGGCGACGCCCCCCACCTTCTCCAGCGGCAGGTGGAACGCGGCCAGCCACCGGCCGACGCCGCTCGCGGACGCGCCGAGGGCCACGAAGACGATGGTGAAGCCCAGGCTGAAGAGGGCGGCCCCGGCCGCGGCCCGGCCCTGCGCCGTCGCGACCTGCGCCACGTAGGCGGGGTAGAGGGGCCAGACGCAGGGCGAGAAGAAGGAGAGCAGCCCGCCCGCGGCGGCGATCAGGACGAGCACGGTGGCTGCTTCGACCTCCCCACGCCCCCGTATCGTACCGCAACCCGCGGCGCGCGCCGCGCGCGGGAGGGGGCCCTTCCCGGCCGTGCGACGGTCGCCGATACGGGGGATGGAGGCCGCCGCGCTCCCGTCCCCGAACGGGAACCGGGCGCCGCCGCACCGCGTCCAACCGACAGGCCGGCCGGCGACGCAGGGTCGGGACGCGCCGGCCCGAATGCCAGCGGCCGGCCCGGGCGGAAGGGGCGACGGGATGGGAAGGCCGCGGGGCGCCATGGGGCGGCTGCTGGCGGGCGTCGCGGCCGCGGCGCTCTGCGGCGGCTGTGCCGGGCTGCCCCTGCGCCCGGAGCAGCCGGTCCCGGCCGCGGCGGGACCGGTGGCCGCGGCCGGGACCTCGGCGCCCGCCCCTCCGGTGGCCCAGGTGCTGTCCGAGCCCAGCGCCTACGTGCCTCCTTCGGCCGCGCAGGCCGCCCGGCTGCAGCAGTTGCTGGCCCCCTGGCTGCCCGCGCCGGGCCTCGGCCTGCCGGCCGGCACGCCCCCCCCGCTCCCGGAACCCGCCGCGGGCTGGCTGCCCGCGTACCGCATCGTGTCGTACTACGGCAATCCCCTGAGCCCGGCCATGGGCGTCCTCGGATGGTATCCGCCGGCGGAGACGATGCAGAAGCTGACGGCCCAGGCGGCCGCGTACACGGCGGCCGACCCGGCCCACCCGGCGGTGCCGGCCATCGAACTCGTGGCCGACGTGGCCCAGGCCTCGCCGGGCAGCGGCGGACTGTACCGCCTGCGGATGTCCTCGGCCATGATCGCCGGTGAACTGGCCCTGGCGCGCCAGAACCACGCCCTCCTCATCCTCGACCTGCAGGTGGGCCGCAGCACGGTCGAACAGGAGGTCCCGTACTTCCTGCCGTTCCTTTCGCAGCCCGACGTGATGCTGGCCCTGGATCCCGAGTTCGACATGCCCCCGGGCGAGGTGCCGGGACAGGAGATCGGCACCATGTCGGCGACCGACATCAACTGGGCCATCTCCTACGTGTCGTCCCTCGTGCGGCGCCTGGGGCTGCCGCCCAAGATCGTGATCGTGCACCAGTTCCTGCCGAGCATGGTCACCGACTGGCAGGCCATCCGCGGGCAGCCGGGGGTGCAGTTCGTGATGGACACGGACGGGTACGGCGGGCAGGGCATCAAGCTGGCCAACTACCAGCATTTCATCGCCGACCAGCCGATCCCCCCCGTGCGCTACGGCGGCATCAAGCTCTTCTACAAGTACGACGTCAACCTCATGACGCCGGCGCAGATCGTCGCGCTGC
This sequence comes from Bacillota bacterium, assembly GCA_021791815.1. Taxonomy (GTDB): domain Bacteria; phylum Bacillota; class Sulfobacillia; order RBS10-35; family JAJYVN01; genus JAJYVV01. The sequence goes on from JAJYVV010000208.1 coordinate 3,880, forward strand.
AGCCGCCGCCCAGCCTCGTCATCTACCAGTGAACGGGCCGGCGGACGCGCCCGGCGGGCCGCCGCCGCGCGTGGTAGGCTCGGGGGAGTGGGCCGCGCCTCCCGCCTGCGGCGGCCCCGGGGAGGGTCCAGCCGTGCCCGCGCGCCCGCCGATCCCGGACCCCGTTCCCGACCCCGGCCCCCCGTCGGCGTTCCGGACCGAACGCGACTCCCTGGGGGAGGTCGCCGTGCCCTCCGCCGCCTACTGGGGCGCTCAGACCGCGCGGGCGGTGGCCAACTTTCCGGTCAGCGGCCTGGGTCCCCACCCGGCCTTCGTGCGGGCCATGGTGCAGATCAAGCGTGCGGCCGCGCTGGCCAACATGGAGACGGGACGGCTCCCCCGCGACGTGGGCCTGGCCATCGTGCGCGCGGCGGAGGAGGCCCTGGCGCAGATTCCGCCCGTGCCGCTGGCCGGGGCCCCGGGACCCGCCCTCCCCGGCGCCCCGCGCCTCGCGGACCAGTGGGTCGTCGATCCCTACCAGGCCGGGGCCGGCACGAGCCACAACATGAACACGAACGAGGTGCTGGCCAACCGCGCCGCGGAGCTGCTGGGCGGCCGGCGCGGCGAGTACCGGCGCGTGCACCCCAACGACCACGTCAACATGGCCCAGTCCACCAACGACACCGTGCCCACCGCGATCCGGCTGATCGGCCTCGACCTGGGCACGCGGCTGGTCCGCACCCTGGCGCGCTGCGCCAACGCCTTCCAGGACAGGGCCGTGGCCTTCGACGGTATCCTGAAGACCGGACGGACGCACCTGCAGGACGCGGTGCCCATCCGCCTGGGGCAGGAGTTCGCCGCCTACGCGCGTACGGTCGAGCGCGGGGCCCGCCGGATCGCGCAGTCCCTCGAGCCGCTGCGCGAGATCGGCCTCGGCGGCACGGCGGTCGGCACCGGCCTCAACGCCGAGCCGGCCTACATCACCGCCGCTGCGCGGCACCTCGGGGCCGCGACCGGCCACGCGCTGCGGCCGGCCGCCGACATGCGGCAGGCGATGCAGTCCATGGGCGACGTGGCGGGGCTCTCCGGTGCCTGCAGGGCCCTGGCCCTGGACCTGGGCAAGATCGCGAGCGACCTGCGCCTCCTGGCCTCGGGGCCGCGGACGGGCCTGGGCGAGATCGTGCTGCCCGCCGTGCAGCCGGGCAGCTCCATCATGCCCGGGAAGGTCAATCCGGTCCTGTGCGAGATGTTGAACATGGTGTGCCTGCAGGCCCTGGGCCACGACCACACCATCGCCGCCGCCTCCGAGGCCGGGCAGCTCGAACTGAACGTGATGATGCCGGTCATCGCCCACAATCTGGCCTGGATGCTGACCATCCTCGAAGGCGGCGTGGCCGCCTTCACCGCGCGCTGCGTCCGCGGGATCGAGGCCGACCCCGAACGCTGCCGTTATTGGCTGGAGCGCAGCGCGGCCCTGTCGACCGCCCTCGCCCCGCGGATCGGGTACGACGCGGCGGCAGCGCTCACCAAGGACATGCTGCGCACCGGGCGCGGCATCGCCGAATTGGCCCTGGAGCGCGGCCTGCTGGAACGGGACGACCTCGAGGCGATCCTCGAGCCCGAGGCCATGACCTCGCCGGGGGTCCCCGGCGGGCGGGGGGAAGGGCGCCCGGGCGGCTGACGGCCGGCCGGGGCCCTCGGCCTCAGCGCCCTCCGCGGCGGAGGCCGGCCAGTTCGAGCCGGCAGGCCTCGAGCCGCTCGGCGGCCGAGGCGAGCAACACGCCGAGCGAGGCGATCTCCGCCTCGACGGCGGCCACGGCGCCGCCGTCCTCGCGGACCCCGGCGCCGCCGGGCAGCCGCGGCCGTGCCGCGCGCTCCCG
>JAJYVV010000209.1 GCA_021791815.1 Bacillota bacterium
GGCCGCCCCGGCGGCGCCGGACGGGCCCGCCGGGGACCGGCCCTGGACGCCGGGCCCCGCCGGGGTCCGAAGGCCGTGGGCCGGAGGCCGGCTCGGCCCGAACAGGGGCCCGCCGGGCCGGGCGGCCGGCCCCGGAAGGCCGGAACGCAGGCATCGGGACCGGCTCGCGGGACCCGCGCGGGGAGGGGGGATTCCGCCTGGGATCGCTGAGGGAAGATCTGCTCCGCGTCGCCGCGACCGCCGTTTCCGAGGACCTGGTGCACCGTCCGCCGCTCCTGGGGGCCGCCGACGGGTACGGGGTCGTCCTGGGCGGGTCCGCGGCCACGGGCGACGCCGACGTCTTCTCCGGATGCGACCTGTTCGTCTTCGGCCTGGAGGCGCCGGGGGGCCCTCCGCGACCGCCGGACGATGGCCGCTCCGCGGGAGGCGACCCCGCGCCGACCCGGGCCGCCGGGCCCGAGCCCTGGCGCTGGCACAACGTGCGCGGCGCGGGCGTCGCCCCGTACCGCTACGCGGTCTTTCCCCTGGCCCCCTTCGCCGCGTCGGCCGCGCAGGCGCAGGACGGCCCCCTGTACCTGGTGCGCCACGGGCGGATTTTGCACGACCCCGGCGGAGCCGTCGCGGCAGCCTTCCGCCAGGCGTGGGAAGCGGCCGCGCCGCGCATGCCCGACCGTCTGGCGGCCCGCTACCGCGCCTTCCGCCAGCGCCGGGCGAGCCTCGCCTGGAGCCTGCGGCGCGGCCAGCCGTTGCTGGTGATGGACAACCTGCGCCTGCTCCTGGAGCATGCCCTGTCCTGCGGCTACCACCTGGAGGGCGAGCCGGCGCCGCCGCCCAAGTGGCTCTTCGGCGGCGGGCTGCGGACCGCGGCCGGCCGGACCCTGCGCGAGCCGGTGCTCGGCCTCCTGTCGTCGCTCGGGGACCTGGCGACCCTGGGCGGGAGCCTCAACCTGCAGAACAACCGGCTGTATGCGCAGACTGGCCGCCTGCAGCATGCCCTCGAGCGGGCGCTGAGCGCCCAGGGACATCCGGTCCCCGGGCTCGCCGCCCAGGCGCCGGCCGCCTTCCCCGGCCCGGAGCCGCTGGAGCGGGCGCCGCGCAGCCTCCCGCGCCGCCCACCGCCGGCCGGCGGCCCGCGCGGCGGGTGAGCCGCCGGGCCCGCCGCTCGTGCGGGTGTCCGCGCGCCCGAGCATAGGGATGGTGCGGGTGAGCCGCATGCCGTCCGTGACCGGCATCCGGTGGAGGCCCCGCCCCGAGCTCCCGGGCCCGCGCGGGGCCGGCCGCCTCGCCGTCGCCCTGGCCGCCATCCTCTCCGCCGGCTGGGTGCTGGGCTATGCGGCGGCGCACCGGCCGCTCGCCTCGGACGGCGCCTGGACCGACGACCGGGCCCTGGCGGCCGTCGTGGCCCCTCCGGCGCCCGCGCCGCCGACCGCCGTTCTGCTGCGCGCCTCGGCACCCGTGGAGGTGCTGCGCGCGGACCTGCCGGTGGCGGTCGCCGGCCCCGCGGGCCTTTGGCTCTTCCTCCCCGCGGGCGCCGCGGTCCTGGTGGTGGGTCGCGCCGGCGCCTCCGTCTCGGTGCGGTTGCCCAACCCCGCGCCGGCCGCGGCGCCCGCCGGGCGCGGAACGTGGGTGATCCCGGCCGACGGGCGGCTGCAGCTTGTGCTCAACACCGGCAGGGCCCAACGGGGCGGTGTTATAATGCGCGCATAGAACAATGGGGCGGTCCCTCCACCGTGCGAGACGGCTTGCGGGGACCCGGGGCACGCCGCGGACCGCCACCGACGCGCGGGGGCGCCCGGCTCGCCGCCCGAGGGAGACGGCATGGCGGAGCGGCGCGTGCGGGGCATCCGCGGCGCGACGACGGCAGGGCAGAATACGGCCCGCGCGATTCTCGAGGCGACGCGCGCGCTGCTGCTCGCGATGCAGGAGGCCAACGGGTTCGCGCTGGAGGACGTGGTGACCGTGTTCTTCACGCTGACCCCGGACCTCGACGCCGCGTTCCCGGCCGCCGCCGCGCGCGACATCGGCTGGGGGTCCGTCCCCCTCTTCGGGGCCCAGGAGGCCCAGGTGCCGGGCACGCCCGACCGTTGCGTGCGCGTCCTGATCCAGGTGTACACGGACCGCGAGCCCGCCGCGATCCACCACCTCTACCTGGGGGAGGCGGCGCGCCTGCGGCCCGACCTCGCGTGAGCCTCCGTGCGAAACGCGCCCCGTGCCGCCGGACCCGAGCCGCCACGCGGGGCACCGCCCCAGCGGGGAAAGGGGAAGCCACGTCGGCCGCCGAATCGGGGTTTCCGCAAGCCCAGCCTGGGGAATCGTGCGCGGCACCGGGCCGGGGCGACGCGCCGCGGCCGATCATCGCGATCGACGGACCGAGCGGCGCCGGGAAGAGCACCGCAGCCGCCCTGGTCGCGGAGCGGACCGCGTTCCTGCACCTGGACACCGGCGCCATGTACCGCGCGGTCACGCTGGCCGCCATCCGCGCCGGGCTTGCCGCCCCGGGTTCCCCGCCGCGGGAGGACGTGCTGGGCAGGCTGGCGCTGCGGTCGGGATTCGAGGTGCAGCGGGCGGGGCGGCGGCAGCGCGTGCTGTTGGACGGCGAGGACGTGACCGGGGAACTCCGCCGGCCGGACGTCGAGGCCCTGGTGCCCCTGGTGGCCGGGCTGCCCTCCGTGCGCCGCGCCCTGGTGCCGTGGCAGCGGCGCATGGCCGAGGGCGGGGGCGTGGTGGCAGACGGGCGTGACATGGGGACGGCGGTGTTCCCCGACGCCCCGTTCAAGTTCTTCGTCACCGCGGACCTGGACGAGCGGGCGCGGCGGCGCTGCCGGGAGCTGGCGCGGCGGGGCGTCGAGGCCTCCCTCGACGAGGTGCGGCGCGCCCTGGCCGAGCGCGACGCGCTCGACAGCGACCGGCCGGTGGCCCCGCTGGTCCGCCACCCGGAGGCGGTGCTGGTCGACACGACGGGTTTGAGCGCGGAAGAGGTGGCCCGCCGCATCCTGGACGGCTGCCCGGGCCTCGCGGCCGCGGGCCCGGGTTTCGGGGATGGCGCCGGCGAGGCGGCGCCGCCCGGTCCGGTTCGCCCGGCGGGGCGGCGGCGCGCGGAGGCCGCCGCCGAGGGCCGCCACAGCGACGCTCCTTCCTCGGACGGGGGCGACCGATGATCCTCTACTGGGTCCTCCGGGTCCTGCTGCGGGCGATCTTCCTCGGCTTGGTGCGCGTACGGGTCGAGGGAGCGGGCCACCTGCCGCGCAAGGGCGGCGTGGTGCTCTGCAGTAACCACATCTCGTGGCTGGACCCCCTGCTGCTCGGGGCCCTCCTGCCCCGGCGCCTCTTCTACATGACGAAAGTGGAGGCGTTCGCCTCGCCGGCCGCGTCGGCGGTCCTGCGTACCGTGGGCGCGTTTCCCGTCCATCGCCACCGTGGCGACCGCCGCGCCCTGCGGCACGCCCTCGACCTCCTGGAATCGGGTCGCATCGTGACCGTGTTCCCCGAGGGAACGCGGAGCCGGGACGGGCGGCTGGGCCGCGCCGAGCCCGGCGCGGCCCTCCTCGCCGCCTGGTCGGGGAAGCCGATCGTGCCGGTGGCGATCAGCGGGCGCTACGGCCCGGGCCGCCTCACGCTGCGTTGCGGGGCGCCGTTCGAGCTCCGCCTGCCCGAGGGCCGGAAGCCCAGTTCCGCGGAGCTGCACGCCATCGCCGAGGACCAGATCATGGGCGCGGTGCGCGCGCTCTTGGAGGAGCCGCGGGCGGGGCGCGGCTCGCGGGTCGCGATGGGGCGAGCGTAGCGCTCCCGGCACCGCGGGGCGGTGCCGGCGGGCGCCCGCCCGCGGCCGTGGAGGGCAGGGGAGGCATCGGTGAAGATGGACGACGCGGACGCCGCAGGGCCCGCCCCGTCCCGCGAGGAGGCGGGTGCCCCGCCGGCGGCCGGGCCGCAGCCGTCCGCGGCGGCCGGGCGCAGCCCCGCGCCGCCGGGTCCCGAGGACCCTGCGGCGCCCGGTCCGGACGCCGCGGCGGGCGATCCCCCTGCACCGGCGGCCCGCGCCCCCGAGGCGGGCGGCCTTGCCCAGCGCCTGCCGCCGCGGCTCCGGGTCGGCACGCTGGTCGAAGGCCGCGTGTCCGCGGTGGCCTCGGACCACGCCCTGGTGGACGTCGGCGGCAAGGCCGACGGCGTCCTGGCCGAGGCGGACGCGTCGCTGCGCGAGGGCCAGCGGCTCGACGAGGCGCTGGAGGTGGGCCAGACCGTCCTCGTCACCGTCATCGGCTTCGACGCCGAGGAGGGGGCCCCGAGGCTGTCGCAGCGCCGAGCCGAAACCACGGCCGCGTGGCGGCGCGTGGAGGCGGCCTTCCGCGATGGCACGCCCGTCGCGGGCCCGGTGCGAGAGGTGGTCAAGGGCGGCCTGGTGGTGGACCTGGGGGTCCGAGGGTTCATGCCGGCCTCGCAGGTCGACCGCGGACCCGTCGCCGACCTGGCCGCCTTCGTGGGCCAGACCCTGACGGCGCGGGTGCTCGAGTGTGACCGCGTGCGCAACAAGGTGATCCTGTCGCGCCGCGCCCTGCTCGAGGAGGAGCGCCAGCGGCGCCGGGACGAGTTGTGGGCGGAGCTCCAGGAGGGGCAGGTGCGGGAGGGCGTCGTCAAGGCGCTCGTCGACTTCGGCGCCTTCATCGACCTCGGAGGCGTGGACGGCCTCCTGCACGTGTCGGCGATGTCCTGGGGACGGGTCGAGCGGCCGGCGGACCTCCTGCATGTGGGCCAGGAGCTGCGGGTCATGGTGCTGCGGCTGGATCGCGACAAGGAGAAGGTCTCGCTCGGGCTCAAGCAGGTCACCCCGGATCCCTGGACGGAGGCGGTGGAGCGCTACGCCGTCGGCTCGATCGTCCACGGGCGGGTGGCGCGGATCACCAGCTTCGGCGCCTTTGTGGAGCTGGAGCCGGGCATCGACGGCCTCGTCCACATCAGCCAGATGGCGGAGGAACGGATCCGCGACCCGCGCGACGCGGTCTCCGAGGGGGAGACGGTCGCCGTCAAGGTGCTGCGGGTGGCGCCGGCCGAGCGGCGGATCAGCCTGTCCCTGCGGGAGGCGCGGCCCGAGGGGCCCCCCGCGCGGGGACGGGAGGCCGGCGGCCACGCGGGGCGCCAGGACGCCGTCACGCTGGGCGACGTGGTCGGCGACCTGGGCGCGATGTTGGGTCCGGGACACGGCCCGGCGGGCCGGGCCCACGAGGCGCCAGGGCCCGCCGAACCGCGGCCGGCGCCGGGCGCGGAGGAGGCCGGCCCGCCGCGGGCCGACTGACGCCCCCCGGGGCGGGCCGGCCCGCATGACCCTTGGGCCGCCGCGGGGAGACTGGGCGCGGGGGGATTCCCGTGCCATCCGCCGCGGCCGTGCTCCTTGCGATCTGCGTGGCGGCCGGCACAGGCGTCCTGGACGGCGCCCTGGCGGCCGTCGGCCTGCGTCGGCGCGTCGTCGTCGTCTGGGCCGCGGCAACCATGGCGCTCTGCGCCGTAAACCTTCCGCTGCCCCCCCACCGGCCCGCGGTGCTCTGGAACCCGGGCGGCACGGTGATGCCGGCGGCGTTCGCCGCCTTTCTCCTCCCTCGCAGCGGGCTGCGGCCGCGCGCCTTCGCCGGAGCGGCGTTCGCCTCCGGCCTCGTGCTGTGCGGGGCGCTGGCGTGGGCCCAGCAGGCGGGCGTGGGGTGGCCGGCCGCCGCGGCGGCCGCCGCCCTCGCCGCCGCCGTGCT
>JAJYVV010000210.1 GCA_021791815.1 Bacillota bacterium
GGGGGCTGCGGCGCCCCCGCCGGCCGGCGGCGCCGCCGCGAGTCCGGCCTCCAGGGCCGCCAGCGCGAAGCTGCCCCGGCGCCGCAGGGCGTCCAGCATCCCTTCCAAGAGCGACTGCTCGCCCCGCGAGGGCATGCTCCCCCCGGCCAGGGTGAGGCCGATGCGGTGCAGGAACAGGCGGGATGGCTCGTCCAGCCACGAGCGCGCGCGCGCCTCGCGCGCCGCCTCGAAGAGGTGCTCTGCGGTCACGGTGCGCCCCCGCCAGCGGATCTCGTCCATGCGCGCTCGCTCCCCTCGCCGCCGACGCGGGCAGCCCGCCCTCCGCCTCGCGGCGGCGCGGCCCCGACGATGCAGACCCTGGAAGTGAACGTGCGCAGCATACACATCCGCCCGTGGCGAAAAATGTCGCTTGCCGTCGATCCAGCCGCGCACATTCCGCCCTGGTTGGCGTTGGCCGTGGGGGACCGGGCCGGCCCTCCCGGGCGGCCGCACCGCCGGAGGGCGGGCGCGCGGCACCACCCCGTCGCCGTCGTTGCTCCCGCGGCCGCCTTGCCCGTGCGGCGTCGGGACCCCGTCTTCGCGCTGCAGGTGTCCCCCCGCCGGGGTTCGAAGGGAACGCGCCGCGCCGGCTGGGGCGCGAAGAAGGGGACGGGAGCATGGCCGGACCGCTGCGGATCGGCGTCGTGGGCATGGCGCGCATCCTGCCGTCGCACCTGCGCGGCTGGAAGGCGCTCCTCGACGCCGGGCTGTGCGACTTCCGGGTCACCGCCCTCGTCGGGCGCAGCCCCGAGGGCGCGCTTTCCTTCCGGCGCCGCGGCGAGGGCCCGCCGCCGCGGCCGCCGGTGATGCCCGGGGGGGACCCCCTGGCCGCGCCGCACATGTACGTGAGCGACCTGCACGGCGACACGCTCCCGGAGTGCTACGCCGACGTCCCGGCGATGCTCGCCGCAGGGGCGGTGGATGCCGCCGTGCTCCTCACGCCGGTGGGCCTGCACCACGGGCAGGCCCTGGCCTGCCTGTCCGCCGGCGTGCACGTGCTGTGCGAGAAGCCGCTGGCGGTCAGCGTCCGCGCCGGCGCGGCCATGGTGGCGGAGGCCGAGCGGCGCGGGTTGGTGCTCGGCCTGGCGGAAGGTGTGCGCTATGACGCCTCCGTGCGCCTGCAGCGGTGGGCGGTGGAGTCGGGTCCGGTCGGCCCGGTGGAGATGATGGCGCTGGGCGGCCTGGCCAGCTACTGGGCGCCCGACCGCATCGTCGCCGAGACGCCGTGGCGGCACCGCAAGGTGGAGGCCGGGGGCGGTCCGGCCATCGACATCGGCGTCCACCAGTTCGCCCATGTCCGCGCGGTGGCGGGGGAGGTGCGGGAGGTATCGGCGGTCACGGCGCGGGTCGCCGCCGAGCGCTTCACCCGGGACGCCGCGGGCGCGGTCGTCGCGGCCGTGGCCTGCGACGTCGAGGACGTCTACCACGCCGCCTTCCGGCTGGAGGGCGGCGGCACGGGGCAACTGTCCTTCTCCTGGTGCGGGCGGGGGCCGGCGTCCTTCTGGCCCGGCGGCTCCGTCGTGTACGGGGCGCGGGGAATGTGCCGCGGGGGGCGGCTGGCGCTGCCGGACGGGGAGGTCCTCCTCGAGGAGCGTGCCCGGGCGGAGCTGGGCGCCGACGTCTGGGAGCGGTGGTTTCCGCGGGGCGTGCGCGACACCAAGGGCCTGCAGTTCCTGGACTTCGTCCGCACCGTGGAGCGGCGGCGCGGGGGGGACCGGGGCGCCCAGATGGAGGCGAGCGGGCGGGAGGGCCTGCACGAACTGGCGGCGGCCTTCGCCATCCTGGAGTCGGCGGCCGCGGGGCGCGCGGTGACGCTGCAGGAGGTCCTCCACGGGCGCGCCCGCACCTACCAGCGGGAGATCGACGAGCACTGGGGCCTGACGGCTCCCGGCGCATGAGCGCCCGCCCCCGGCCTCATCCCCGCCAGAGCCATTCCTGGAAGCCGCCCGGGTCGGCCACGAGCCGGTAGTGGGCCTGCAACTCGGCCAGGACGGGCGCGCCGTAGACCGTGAACGGTATGCTGATGCCGCCGTTGGGCTGGTAGAAGACGGGGCAGTGCGTGGCGGCCATGGCGGACGCGACCTGGGCGTTGCCGCCCGGCGGCATGTTCAGGGTGATGTCGAGGTCGTACGGGGTCGGGTTCGGGCGGTCCGCCAGGTAGTACAACATGGCGGCGTAAGGCAGGACGAGCACGGGCCGGCCGGGGGGCGCCGCGGCGTCGATGGCCGAGACCACCGCCCGCACCGCCCGCGCGGTCCCCGGGTCGACGCGGATGCCCCGCCCGTACGGCGTGCCCAGCGGCACCGACCCGGCGCCCCCATGGGCGATCCCGCGCGGCCACGACATGAGCACGAGCGTACCCAGCACGAGGAAGGGCAGCGGGGTCAGGGCCGGCCGGCCGGCGCAGAGGCGCCAGAGGAGCCACGCCAGGCCGAGGAAGGCCGTGGGCAGCGCGTAGTCGATGTGCACGAAGTCCGAGCGGGGGTACGCGATGGAGAGGCCCGCCCCGACGACCGACCAGACCAGGAGCCCCTCCGGAACCCAGGGGCGCCGGCCCTCGGCGCCGACGGCGAGGATGGGCACCCCCAGCAGCAGGATCAGCTGCGGCAGGTACGTCATGAGCGCCTGCTCGCCGCCCGTGCCCGGGTGGCGCAGGGCCGCCATCACGCTGCCGACGGACGGATATGGGATGCCGGCCGCCGCCCTGCCGGGAAAGACGCGCGTGGCGAACGAGACGGTCTGGTAGATAAAGGCCGGCAGCGCCCCGGCCACGGTCAGGAACACGCCGAACGCCGCGAGCGGAATGCCGCAGCCCAGGGCGTACCCGCGCAGGCCGGCCCGGCCGCCGCGCCACGCCGCATACACGGCGGCCCCCGCGGCCGCGATCACGCCGACGTTCTGCTTCGTCAGCACCGCGGCCGCGAACAGCGCGCCGGCCACCGCCCAGGGGCCGCGCCCCCGCCCGGCGCGCAGGGCCGCCCAGGTGCCCCCCAGGGTGAAGAGGAGCACGTACCACGAGTAGTTGGGCTGGGGCCAGTACGGGATGCTCCACGGGATCGACAGCAACGCCGCCGCCAGGGCGAGCGGCCGCCCCGCGACGTCCCGGCCGGCGCCATAGATCGAGAGGGTGATGCCCGTGCCGACGAAGGCCGTGGCCACCCGGCCCACGATCAGGCCGGGCCCGATGAGCGCGATCAGCGCCGCCTGGATGTAGAAGGCGAGGGGCGTCGTGACCGTGAAGAAGTTGCGGTAGGGGATCTGCCCGTGCAGGATGCGGCTCGCCAGTTGGTACTCGAAGCCCTCGTCCAGCGTGTCCAGCCCGAAGTGGATGGAATGGAGGTTGATCCAGAGCGCGAGCCCCGCCAGCAGGGCCAGCGCGGCGGCGTCGGCGGCGAGCCGTTCGGCGGCATGGGGCGCGGGCTCGGGGGCGGGCCACGGCGGGCCGGCGCGCCGCGGCCGCGACCCGGAAGGGCCGCCGGCGCCCCGCGGTAGAAGGTGCATGGAGCCTGAGGATACGCTACCTGGCGGCAAAGTCCCCCCGGCTCCGGCCGGAAGGAACGGCCGGCCGTCCCGGCGCAGGGCTGGTGCCGGGACCCGCGAACACCGGGGCGCTGCGCGGGTGCCGTGGGGGGAGGGGCTTGCGGCGATGCGCTGGATCGCGGTGGCGGTCGCGATGGCCTCGGCCGCGTTCGCGGCCTGGGGCGGGGTCACGGAGTGGGGATGGTTCCTCGCGGCGGCGGTGCTGGTCGCCATCCTGGCCATGGCGGGCGAGTTCTCGGGGCGCCGGGACGAGTGACGCGGGCCCTTCGCGCCGCCGGCCGGACGGACGGGCGGGGGAGCGCCCCGCCCGTCCGGGATCCGGGCCGCATCAGATGCCGGGCACGACGCTCGCGATGGCCTTGCCGTTGGTCGGGAAGTTCTTGGCGACCGCGCTGCTCTGCGCCTGCTCCGCTTGGGACTGGGCCTCCAGCGCGTTGATCTGCTGCGCCATCTGCGTCCAGGCCTGGGTCACCGTGACCGTTCCGGCCCAGGCCTGGTTGAACCAGTTGGTCACGAGGTTGTTCGCCTGGACCGGCGCGTAGCGGAAGAACTCGTAGTCGTAGACCCCTTCGCCGGCGAGGGTCGCCGTACCCCAGTACTGCAGCTGCTTGCCCTTGAGGATGGGCGCGGTCGCCTGCATGACCGTGTACCACTCCTCGAGGAGGCTGGCGACCCCGGGCGGGGCCAGCGCGAGCTGCATGTAGAACCTCTGCCACTCCGGGTCGATGGCGATGAACTTCAGCAGGTTCCACGCCACCTCCGGCTGCGGGGCCGACTGCAGCATGCCGTAGAAGTTGTCGTGCAGCTTGCCGACCGAATGCGCGGGGAACTTCGGCCAGGGCAGGAAGTCCCACTTCGCCTTGTCGCCCAGATTCTCCACGGCGTCGATGATCGTCGGCTCGGCCCCAGTGCCGAACACGCACGTGCCGTTCCACATCTGGGACGGCGGCGTCCCGTCGCCGGCCGTGGCGACCTTGTCCGCCACCAGGCTCATCCAGAACTCGCCCGCGGCGATCCCCTGCGGCGAGTCGATCAGGCACTGCGTCTGGTCCGCGCTCATGAACTGGCCGCCGAAGCCCGAGACCACGGTCGGCAGCCCTTCGGTGGCCCCCGGCCCGAACGGGGCGCCGACCCCGTAGCGCCACGCGCCCGTGGACAGCTTGCCGCTGCAGGCCCGCCAGAGGCTCGCCGCCTCGTCCGAGGTCCAGGTCGGATCCGGATACGGCAGCCCCAGTTCGTCCAGGATGTCCTGCCGGTAGAGGTAGGCGTCGCACGCCGCGTCTTCGGGAAGCCCGTACGTGGTGCCGTTCTGCTGGAACCGGGACAGCTGCCCGGCCTGCCACGTCGTCGCCACGTCGATGTTGTCGTTCTTGAAGTACTGGTCCAACGGCGCCAGGAAGGGCTGGATGACGGGCCAGTCGCCGCAGCAGGAGGCCACGACCCAGGGGGTCGTCGACGCGCCGGCGAGCACGTCGGTCACGACGCCGGACTCCCCGCCCTGCCCCGCCCAGACCGCCCGGACCCCCTTGTTCTGGGCGCTGAAGTTGGTGTCGAAGAATTGCTGGATCAACGCGGTCGAGGTCTTGTTCACCGGGACGGCCGGCACCCAGAGCTGGAAGGGCACGTTGATGCCCTGCGGCGTGGTCGACGGGGCGGCGGACGACGCGGCGGCGTTGGACGTCCGGGACGCGCAGGCCGCGAGCACCGCCCCCGAGGCGGCGGCGGTCGCCGCCGTCGCCAAGCCCCTCAGCGCGCCCCTGCGGGACACCGCGGACCCGAAGCGCAGCATGGGGCCAAGCCCGGAGCGCATGGGGCCCCCCCTTCCGTCGCCGACGACGCCGGGATCTGACCGGCCGGGCCGGTGATCGCGGGTGGCAAGCGATGCCCACCGTTCGGCGCCACGGGGGCCGTTCCTTTCGGGCGCAGTACCGCCCACGGGTGCATTTCCTTCATCCCCCGCGGCCGGAGCCCCGGGGGTCGCTGCGGGATCCGGACCGGTGCCAGCCTTGGGCCGGTGGCCCTCGACCCGGTACACTGGGCCGGGCTCCAGGGCGGCCCCGCGCCCCGCAGGCCAGGCCGCGCGAGAGGGGCGGTGGAACCGGTGGCCGACGCCCGTGATGCCCGCCCCGCCGAGCCCGCCCCCCGCGC
>JAJYVV010000211.1 GCA_021791815.1 Bacillota bacterium
CCACCTGCGACGGCGCCCGGCGGCGTCGCCGCGGCCGCCGGTGCCCGCGGTCGGGCGCCGGACCGGACGCGGCGGTCCCGGCCCAGGCGGCCTCCGCGCGTCGCCGGGCGGCGAGGCTCCCCGACCGCCCCGTGCCCACGCGTCCCGACCGGCCTCGATCCAGCGGCTCCCCGCCTCCCCCGCCGGCGCGGTGTCACCCTCGAGATGCCGCATAGGCCCCGGCGGCCGGGCCCACCCTAACCCGGGATCCCGTGCGGCGCCGCCGCGGCGCGGCCGGCATGGGTCATCCGGGAGGGATGCCCAGCCTTGAAGGCGGAAACGCGGATCAACTTCGCCGCACTGGCCACCGTCCCTTTCGTCATGGTCCTGTCGAACTCGATGCTGATTCCCGTCCTCCCGGCTTTGCAAAAGGCCCTGCACCGGTCCCTGCTGCAGGTCGGGCTGCTCATCACCGTGTTCTCGTGCGCCGCGGCTCTCGTCATCCCGGTCGGCGGCTACCTGTCCGACCGCTTCGGCCGCAAGACGGTCATCGTCCCGTGCCTCGCCATTTTCGGGGCGGGCGGCCTGCTCTGCGGTCTCGCGCCCCTCGTGCTGCCCGGCTCGACGTACGCGCTGCTGATGGCGGGCCGGGCGATCCAGGGGGTGGGCGCCGGAGGGACGTATCAGGTCGCCATGGCGCTGGCGGGGGACATCTTCCGCTCGCGCGAGCGCAGCAAGGTGCTCGGGATGCTAGAGGCGAGCAACGGGCTGGGCAAGGTGGTCAGCCCGATCATCGGCGCCGCCGTCATGGTCATCGCGTGGTACGCCCCGTTCTTCGTCTACCCGCTTCTCGCGTGGCTCGCGGCGCTCTTCGTCTGGCGGGCGGTGCGGGAGCCGGAGGGGACCACGACGCGCCGCCCCCTGGGCAGCTTCGTGCGCGGCCTGGGCCGCGTGCTGCGGCGCACCGGCGGGTCCCTGTTCGCCTGCTTCCTCGCCGGGGGCCTGGCGCTGTTCTTCCTCTTCGGCGTCCTCAGCTACTACTCGGACTTCCTGGAGCAGCGCCACGGCGTCGAGGGGGTGGCCCGCGGCCTGATCATCGCGATCCCCGTGGCCGTCATGGCGCTCGTCTCCTACCTCAGCGGCACGTTCCTGGTCCGCCGGCTCCGCCAGATCTCCAAGCTCTCCGTGGTCGCCGGCCTCGGCCTGGTCGCCGCCGCCTTCGTGATCATGTTCTTCGTCCACCGGTCCGTGGTGCCGTTCACCGCGGCCATCAGCCTCATGGGCTTCGGGAACGGCGTCCTGCTCCCGTCGCTCAACACCATGATCACGTCGGCGTCGGGCAGCCAGGAACGGGGCACGGTCACCGCCCTCTACGGCACCGTGCGCTTCCTCGGCGCGGCGTTCGGCCCGCCGGCGTTCGACCGGGCGATCAAGGTGGGCACCGTCCTGCCGTACCTGGGGTCGGCCGCGCTGGCGGTTGCCGGGCTGGTGGTCGCGGCGACGGTCATCCGCCAGCAGCGCATGCTGGCGAAGCTGCGCGGCGGGGAGGGTCCGGAAGGGGGACGCCCGGAAGGACGGGACCGGGACGCCGCCGAGGAGCGGCGCGCCACCGACGCCCGGCGCATGCGGCTCGAACCCGGGCCGACGCGGGGCCCCAACCGGCTGACGTAGCGGCCGGGGCCCCCCGGGCCTTCACCGCGCGAGGCGCGCCACGACGTGGTCGGCGAAGACCGACGTCGGCACCTCGCGGGCATCCGGCCGGCCCCGCGCCAGGTCATACGTCACGGCGCCGTCCGCGATCGCGCCCTCCAGGGCCGAGGTGACGGCCGCGGCGGCCTCGTTCCAGCCCAGGTATTCCAGCATCATCACGCCCGACAGCACGACGGAGCCTGGGTTCACCCGGTCCAGGCCCGCGTACTTCGGCGCCGTGCCGTGCGTCGCCTCGAACACGGCGTACCCGTCCCCGATGTTGGCGCCGGGCGCCATGCCGATCCCGCCGACGATGGCCGCCGCCGCATCCGACAGGTAGTCGCCGTTGAGGTTCGGCGTGGCCAGCACCGAGTGCTCGCGGGGCCGCAGCAGCAGGTGCTGGAACATGATGTCCGCGATCGAATCCTGGATGAGGAGCCGGCCCTCCGGCACTCGGCCGCCGTGCAGGCGCACGACCTCGTCCCACGTCACGACGCGGTCGCGGAAGTCGGTCGTGGCCAGTTCGTAGCCCCAGTCGCGGAAGGCGCCCTCGGTGTACTTCATGATGTTGCCCTTGTGGACGAGGGTGACGCTCGGCCGGCCGCGGTCCAGCGCGTACTGGATGGCCATGCGCACGAGGCGGCGCGTGCCCCCGCGGCTCATGGGCTTGACGCCGATCCCCGCGTCCTCGCGCAGGCCGATGCCGAAGCGCTGGCGCAGGAATGCCCGCACGTCGGCGGCCTCGGCGCTGTCCGCGCGCCACTCGATGCCCGCGTATGTGTCCTCGATGTTCTCGCGGAAGATCACGATGTCGAGGTCGCCGGGCCGGACGGCCGGGCTCGGGACGCCCCGGAAATGGCGCACGGGCCGGACGCAGGCATACAGGTCCAACTGCTGGCGCAGCGTGACGTTCAGGCTGCGGAACCCGCCGCCCACGGGCGTCGTCAGCGGCCCCTTGATGGCGACGCGGTAGGCGCGGATGGCCTCCAGGGTCTCGTCGGGCAGCAGGCTGCCCCGCACGGCCTGCGCCTTCTCCCCGGCATAGACCTCCAGCCAGCCGATCCGGCGGCGGCCGCCGTAGGCCGCGCGGACCCCGGCGTCGAGGATCCGCACCGCCGCGCGCCAGATGTCCGGACCCGTGCCGTCCCCCTCGATGAACGGGACGATGGGCACGTCGGGGACCTGCAGGCGGCCGCCCTCGTATGCGATGGGCGCGGCCTCCGGATCGGCGACGACGGCCCCCCCGCTCCCGGCGGGCCCGTCCGGCCCGGCGGCGCGACGCGGATCGACATGCATGGCAGCAGCCCCTCCTCCTGGACGGCGCGCCCCGAGAGCATACCATCGGCCCGGCCCCGCCGGGAGGCGGCTCGCACGGCGCCCGCGGGGCGCCCGGCGGCGCCGCGCACGGTCTTCCAGCCACTTGGCGCGCCTCCAGGCGTGCGCAAGACAGGAGATCCTGCCGCAACGCCGGTATCCTCCGCTGGTCCGGCCCGCCGGCGGCCCGCCGGTGGACGGGCGGAGGAGGGGCGGCGTGGCACAGGAGGCAGCCGTGGCGGAGGCGGTCCGGCGGCGCTCGCGGTGGCGCGTCCTGGCGGCGCGCCTCCGCGCGGCCGTGGGGCGGGTCGCCCGCCATCCGGTCTATGCAACGTCGGTCGCCCTCGGGGTGCTGCGGCGGCCGCGCCTCGTGAGGGAAGCCCTGCGGCGGGGCTGGCGCGCGGCCCTCCTCGGCGAGGCGGTCCGCCGCTGCCCGGCGGCGGGGGATCTCATCTCCGCCTACGAGGCGGGCTTCTTCGGCCAGGTCTACCTCTTCGACGAGTACGAGGTCGCCCGGCTCCCGCTGCCGCCGCGGCCGACGGTCCTCGACGTGGGGGCCAACGTGGGGTTCTTCAGCTGGAGGGCCGCGGAGGCGCGCCCCGGCGCGCGCATCCTGGCCTTCGAGCCCGAGTCCGGCAACCACGCCCGGCTCGCGGCGCTTCTGCACGCCCTCGGCATCGCCGCCGAGACGCCCCGGTGCGCCGTCGGGGCCCGCGCCGGCGCGGCGACCCTCTACCTGCGCAACAGCGTGACCCATTCGCTGCAGGCCGACTGGCACCGGGACCTGGATGCGGGCGCCGGCACCGAGAGGGTGGACGTCACCACGGTCGACGCGGAGTGCGCCCGGCGCGGCATCGAGGCGATCGACCTGCTCAAGATCGACACCGAGGGCGCCGAGGCCGACGTCCTGGCCGGGGCGGTGGAGATGCTGCCCCGGACCGCGCACGTCGTCCTCGAATACCACTCCCCGGAGCGCCGCGACGCCTGCCTGGCGCTCCTGCGCGCCGCAGGCTTCCGCTGCCGCCACAAGGCCTTCTGGGGGCTGGGTGCCGCAGGTGGGGCGGAGGGCCTGCTGCTCTGCCGCCGCGCCGGTCCGCGGGCGGGAGCCGCGGCGGCGCGGCCCAACGGCTGACGGCCCGGCCGCGGAGGCAGGGGCCGCTTCGCGGGGTCACGAATCCGCCGCGTGGCGAACGCACCGCGGGCGGGCCGGGCGCCCCCTCGGCGTGGGCCCCGGCTCCTGCCCGGCAGGGCGGCGGGGAGGGCGGCGATGGCTCTTCCGCCTTGGAGCGATCCCTGGAGCGCCGAACTCCTGGCGCTCGGCGTCGACGCGCTCACGGCCGGGGACGCCCGCGGCCTGACGTTGCTCCGCCGGGTGCTCACGACGGAATGCGGGCCCGCGTTTGCCACGACGATCGCCGAAGCGCTGGCCGACGGCACGCCGACCGTGGCCTTCGACTTCCTCCCGCCGCCGACGCCCCGGTCGGGCGCCGCCCCGTTCGGGCCGCCCCGGGATGCCCCCGCCCCGCGCGCCAGCGACGACGGGGCCGGCTCGGGCGCCGTTCCGCCGCCCCGGCGGACCTCCGTCCGCGGTCCGTCGCCCCGTGCCCCCGCCCTGCCCGAGGCGGGGTATGTCACCGTGGCGGACGTGGCCGCCCACTTCGGGGTCAGCGTGAAGGCCGTCTACCGCTGGATGGCCACGGGCCGCATCCGCAGCGAGCGGCGCCCGGGCGGTTCGTACCGCATCCCGGCGGAGCAGTTCCGCGCCGGGCCGGACGGGGCGGGATGACCCCGGTGCCGGCCGGGTGACGGGCGCGGGCGCCGCTCAAGCCCCGGCGGGATGGGGGCCCGCGCCCAGCGGCTCCTGCACCGGCCGGCGTCCGCGGAACCCCGTCGCCGCGCTGTACCCGGCGCCGCGGAGCATCCCCACCGCCGGCGCCAGGTTCTGCGCCACGTCCGCCGGCCGGTGGGCGTCCGCGCCGAGGCTGACGGCGCAGCCGGCGTCGCGGCACCAGCGCAGCAGCTCGGCCTGCAGGTCGGGGCGGTCCGCCAGGTCGGCGCCGTTGAGCTCCACGGCCACCCCATGGGCGGCCGCCGCCTGGAGCGCGGGCCCCACCAGATCCTGCAGGTAGGGCGGCGGAGGCAGGAAGCGCGCGAGGCGCAGGGGGTGGGCGAGAATGTCGCACAGGCCCCCGCAGGTGGCTTCCTCGAGCAGGAGGCTGTAGCGCCGCCACACCCGCCAGGCCTCGCCGAGGTCGCCCGGGCGCTGCGCCTGCAGGGGCCTGCCGTCCACGTCGTGCACCGCGCCGAGCAGGTAGTCCCAGGGGTGTGGGGCGCAGAGCGCGCGGACCTCCCGGGCCGAGGCCGGCAGGTGATCGACCTCCAGGCCCAGGCAGACCCTCAGCCCGGGCAGCGTGGTGAACCGGACCTGGGCCACATACTCCTCCAACTCCCCCAGGGGCCCGTCCAACGGGGCTGCGCGCTGGAGCGGCCGTCCCTCGACGAACTGGAAGAGGTGTTCGGAGATGCCGACCACGTCGAGCCCGGCCTCCGCGGCGGCCGCGAGCATCGCGGGCAGGCCGTGGCCCGCCACGTGGGTGTGGTAGCTCGCCCGGACCGGCCGCAGGGTGGCGGCGGGCGGCGGAAGCGCGGGCTGGCTCACCGGGGGGGAACGCCTCCCGCCCCGGCGGCGCCGGGGCCGGCGGGCTCCGGCGCGCCGCCGGGCGGCAGGAGGGAGCGTCCC
>JAJYVV010000212.1 GCA_021791815.1 Bacillota bacterium
CGTCGCGGCCCGTCCGCCGCCCGAGCACCGCGAGCATCCAGCCGGCGGCCCAGCGCGGCGCTCCGTCCTCGACGGCGAAGCATCCGCCCTCCGGCGTGCCGACGTGGAGGCCGTACCCCCCGGTCTTCGCCAGGCAGGGCAGCGTGAAGAGGTCGAGGCGGCCGCCGGAGGCGGTCCACAGCGCCTCGCACACCGGAAGGCAGGACCCGATGCCGTAGTGCCAGTAGCCGGGGCCCTCCTCGTACGACCCATCCGCCGGGTAGGTGAGGAGCGGCCCCGCGATCCGTTCGACGATGTGGCCGAGGGCCTCCTCCGGCGTCACGCCCCCGGCGCCGCCGGCCTCGACCGCCTCCCACGCCGCCAGCAGGCCCAGCCCGACCTCGCCGGCGATGACGGTCGGCCAGTTGTGGCGCGCCCTCGTCCAGGGCGCCTCCCGCGCACGGCACATCTCGACGAACGGCCGCACCCCGCGCTCGACCACGGCCCCGGCGATCCGCGCGCGCTCGGCGGGGGTCAGGAGCTCCCGGGCGAAGTCCAGGCAGAGCGCCAGGTCGGAAACCACGCCCGCCGCCGAGAGATCGAGGGGCCGGCTGTGGGCGTGGTGCGGCGGCACCCAGTCGTCCATGGCCAGCACCGACGGGATCCGGTGGAGCACGGCATCCAGCGGAGCCGGGCTGCCTTCGGCCAGAGCGAGGAGGGCCGCCGCGGGGAGGCACGACGTCCATAGGCGCGGCTCGACGTACCCGGCGGGCGCCGCGGAGACCGGACGCGGCGCGGCCTGGTCGCGCAGCTCCCGCGCGAGGCCGGGGTGCGCCTGCAGGGCGGACCGCACCGCCGCGATCCACGCCCCGCGGGCCGAGGGCGGAGCGAAGAGCCGGGGCCCCGGGGCCCGCCAGCCGGGCGCCGGGACGAAGCGCGCGGCGGCCTCCAGCCAGGGGGCGGCGGACGACGGGGCCGGACCTGCCATGGGGATCACCCGCCGCCCGGCCTACCGGACGCGGGCGCGGGTTCCTGCCGGCCCCGGGCGCCTGTGTTCGCGTTCCGTCGGCGGGGTCGGCGCGGACCGGGGGCGCAGGCCGCTCACCCGCCTGGAGGGCAGGGCGCCCGGGCTCGGCCCTATGATTTCCCACCACGGATGTGCAGGCCCTGGGGATGGGCGTGGTCGGGGGGCCTTGCCCCGGGGCGAGCCGCCGCACGGTGGCCGGTGCGCGGGCGCCTCCAGCTTCTGGGCGCAAGGCGGGTGCAGGCTCACTGGGCGGAGGCGCAACGTCCCTCCTGGCGCAATGACCCGCGTGGGGAGGGGCGCGCGCACACCTTCGTCCGTCTTGGCGCTCAGCCCCAAAAGGAGGCCAGCTTGATCATCGAAAAGGCGGCCGGCGGCGGCCCCTGGGTGGGGGCCCGGGCCGCGAGGAGCCCCGGCTCGGGTGGGGCCGCGTCCGCCATCCGGATCACGCGCCCCCCGGCGGACCGGGCGAGGCGGCGGGTTCCTGCCGCGGGACGCGGGTGGAGCCGAGGCCGGCCGGCGACGGGGCGGGGCGCCCGCCGGCGGCCGGCCCCGCCGCCACCCAGTACCGCGAGAGCGCGAGGCACCACACCGTGCCCGCGGACACCGCGTACCAGCCGGCGAGCCACGGTGTATCGGAGCCGACCAGCACCGCGGGGAAGAAGCCCAGGATGAAGACGATGAGGGCCCCCTTGTGGATGCTGCGCCAAACCCCGCCCAGCCAGCGCTGGCCAAGGCGCACCGTCAGCCCCACCAGGGCCAGGGCCCAGAGCCCCGTGGTCCCGAGCGCCACGGGCACGGTCCGGTACTTGGACAGCCCCGGCCAGAGCGCCCCGAGCAGGCCCACGCCGGCGTACGGGTCGAGAACGATGGCCGCCGCGTGCACGACGACGAAGGCCAGCGTAGAGAGCCCGAGCCACGGGTGCCACGGGAGGCCGTCGGCCACCAGCCCGGCGGTCCTGGCCACCGTCCAGGTGAGTTCCCGGGCCGGCGTGCGGCTCTCGTAGAGGAAGTAGAGGGCGAAGCCCAGCGCGCCCAGCGCCGTCGGCCCGACCACGAGCCGCGACTGGCCGAGGCCGAAGGGGCGGTACGCCGAACCCGTGCCGCCGGGCGCCCGGCGGCAAGAGGCGGCCGGGGCGCCGGCCTGGGGGCGCGCTCCGTTCACCCGCCGTCGCCGCCATCCGGCCCCGCCGCGAGCCGCACGGGCAGGCGGGGGTCGGCGGCGGGTCCGTGGCGAGCACGCACGAGGGCGCGCTCCGGTTGCCGCAGAGGAGGCCTTCCGTACCCACCCACCAGAGCGGGGCCGGCTCCTCCTCGGCCGCGGAACAGGCGGCCGGCCCGGCGATGAAGCGGGCCTTCGCCGCCACCTCGGCGGCGAGCGCCGTGCCCGCGGTGGCGCTCACGGCCAGCAGGTCCACATCCGCCGGCCGGAGCGTGCGCGGATCGATGATGTGGTGCGCCCATCCGCCCGGTCCCCTCCACCGCCGCCGGGCCACCGAAGAGGTGGCCACGGCGGCCGGGGCGCGGAGCGCAACGATCGCCAGGAGGCGTCCCGGTTCCATCGGGTCCTCGATGCCCACCGGCCACTCCCCCGCGGGCCGCGGCCCGGGGCCGTGGAGCCGCATGTCCCCGCCGGCATCCAGCAGAAAGGCGGGGACGTCGTCCCGCAGCAACTCCGCGGCCAGGTCGCACGCAAACCGTTCCCCTTCTCATAGTCTTTTGTTTCCAACCGCCGAAACGGACTCGGGGGTTCCTGCTTTGCAGGGGCCGGTGTCACCAGGCCGTTCTCCTGGCCAGAGCCTTCCGCTCCACAGGCGTTTACGATGCAGACCGCCCACGCCTGGTTAAGTAGCCCCCGTTTCACGGGCTACACAGGGCACGAAGGTGGGAACAGGCAACGGGCGCGGCTCCGGGCTAGTGCGGCCTGGACGGTCAACGCACACCAGGCGACGAGCCTGCGGCGCACCTCGTGGGCGCTTTCCCATCTCTGCCGAGGCGGGAACAGGTCGGTGGCCATGGTTGGGCGACCGTGAAGCGGAAGAGCGGCATCACAACCGGGAATGCAGTACTAGGCCTCCCGCGCGGTTCTCCGTGAAGAAGCGCAGCGGCTGCAGGCGCATGTGGCGGAAGAGGCGCGAGCGGAAGTCGGCCATGACCGCCGGGCCGCCGCGGCTCGCCGGCCGCGCCAGATCCGTGCTAATCACAGATGTCTGTGTTGTCTATGCATTCGCCCCTCCGCCTCAGGCCTTGACATGACACCAAATGGTGTCCTATAGTGCGGAGGCGGCAGCCGGGGTCGCACGCCCCAGCCGGGAGGCGGTGATGGACGGGAACGTCGGATCATGCGGGACGTTTACGACGCGGTGGCGGATCCCACGCGACGCGGGTTGCTGGACCTCTTGGCGCAGGCCGGGGAGCTGCCGCTCCACGACTTGGTGGACAGGTTCCCCATGGGGCGCACCGCGGTCTCCAAGCACCTGACGGTCCTCAAAGAGGCCGGCCTCGTCGAAGACCGCAAGGTGGGGCGGGAGACCCTCTACCACCTCAACGCGGCGCCCCTGCGCGAGATTCGGGGCTGGGTGTCGTTCTACGAACAGTTCTGGGAGCAACGCATCGAGCGCCTGAAGGACCTGCTGGAGGGGGAGCGCGAATGAGCCAGACTGTGTCACTCGACTTCGAGCTGAAGAGCCCGATCGAACGGGTGTGGCACGCTCTGACGGACTCCGCGATGCTCTCCCGGTGGACCTTCTTTGACCCCGAGGACTTCCGACCGGTCGTCGGGCACCGCTTCCGCCTCCGAGGCAGGCCGGAGGGCGGCGGGGTGGTCGTCGACTGCGAGGTGCTCGTGGCCGATCCACCCCACCGGCTCTCCTACACCTGGGACGTGGAGGCCTTCCGGCACCGGACGACGGTCGCCTGGACGCTCACGGAGGCCGGCGACGGCGCCACCCGGCTGCACCTGGAGCAGAGCGGCTTCGACAGCGACGCCACGGGGGCGGCGGCCGGCGCGAAGTACGCCTGGACGCACATGCTGAACCGACTGCAGGACGTGCTCACGCCCGCCTGAGCCGGTCGGGGGGCGCGGGGGTCCTCCGCGCCCCCCGTGGCGCCCGGGGACACGCCGGCCGCCGCGCCGAACCGGAGGGTCGGATCCACGCCGGCGCGAGGGTACGGGCACCCCTCCCAACCGAAGGAGACGCGATGCGCGTGGCCACGACGACGGACGCGCAGCCGCCCGCGCTCCACCCTGCCGACACCCACAATCGGATCCGGGTGCACGGCGCGCGGGAGAACAACCTCAGGGGCATCAGCCTCGACATCCCGAAGCGCCGGCTCACGGTGTTCACCGGCGTGTCGGGGTCCGGCAAGAGCTCGCTGGTCTTCGACACGATCGCCGCGGAAGCGCAGCGCCTGATCAACGAGACCTACAGCGCCTTCGTGCAAGGCTTCATGCCCACGCTGGCCCGTCCAGACGTCGACGTCGTCGAGGGGCTGACGGCGGCGATCATCGTCGACCAGCAGCGGATGGGCGGCGACGCCCGGTCCACCGTGGGCACCGCCAGCGACGCCAACGCGCTGCTGCGCATCCTCTTCAGCCGGCTGGGCCGGCCACGGATCGGCCCGCCCAGCGCGTTCGCCTTCAACGTGCCCTCCGTCCGGGGCAGCGGGGCCGTCACGGTCGAACGGGGCCAGGGCGAGACCACGGCGCAGAGCTTCACGCGCGCGGGCGGCATGTGCCCGCGCTGCGAGGGCCGGGGCACGGTCTCCGACATCGACCTCACCCAGCTCTTCGACGCCTCGAAGTCGCTCAACGACGGCGCGCTCACCGTCCCCGGCTACACTACGGGCGGCTGGAACTTCCGGCTCTACAGCGCGTCGGGCTTCGTCGACCCCGACAAGCCCATCGGCCGGTACACCAAGCAGGAGCGCCACGACTTCCTGTATCGCGAGCCGACGCGGATGAAGATCGCCGGCATCAACATGACCTACGAGGGACTCGTGCCGCGTATCCAGCGCTCGATGCTGTCCAAGGACGTCGACGATCTGCAGCCGCACATCCGGGCCTTCGTGGACCGCGCGGTCACCTTCACGACCTGTCCCGAGTGCGGCGGCAGCCGCCTGAACGAGGCGGCGCGGTCGTCCCGCATCCAGGGCCGGAACATCGCCGACGCCTGCGCCATGCAGATCAGCCTCCTCGCGGGATGGGTCCGCGGCCTCGACGACCCGGGGGTCGCCCCGCTCGTCTCCACGCTGCGGAGGACGCTCGACTCGTTCGTGGAGATCGGCCTCGGCTACCTCTCCCTCGACCGCCCGTCGGGCACCCTGTCGGGCGGCGAGGCGCAGCGCGTCAAGATGATCCGTCACGTCGGCTCCTCTCCGCTCTCGGACGTCACCTACGTCTTCGACGAGCCGACCACCGGGCTGCACCCCCACGACGTCCGTCGGATGAACGACCTGCTCCTGCGGCTTCGGGACAAGGGCAACACGGTGCTGGTGGTCGAGCACGAGCCCGAGCTCATCGAGATCGCCGACCATGTCGTCGACCTGGGCCCCGGGGCGGGCAGCGCGGGCGGCATGGTCTGCTTCGAGGGCAGCGTCGCGGGCCTGCGGGCCAGCGGAACGCTCACCGGCCGCCATCTCGACGACCGCGCCTCCCTGAAGGACGCGGTGCGGGCCC
>JAJYVV010000213.1 GCA_021791815.1 Bacillota bacterium
CGGAGGGGAGCCCGGCCCCGGACCGTGGGCGCGCAGGCCGCCCCGGTGGAGGGCGCGCCGGTCGAGGAGCCGAGGGCCGCACGGGCGGGCGCCGGCGCGGCGGAGGGAGCCGACGGCGACTCCGCGGCCGCGTCCGCGGAATCCGCTTCGGAGGGTGCCGCCTCGGGGGTCGCGGAGTTCCTGGCGCCGCTCGGCCACCTGTTCGGCCGCGTGGCAAGGACCCGCTGGTCCCCGATCTTCGGCGGCGGCAGCGTGGAGTTCGGGGGGATGGCGTCGGAGGTCCCGGCGACGGCCGCGCGCGCCACCGCGGTGATCGAGGCGGACGGCGAGTCGGCCGGTTGGGTGCGCGTCGCGTTGGAGCCCGGGGCCGGGCCCGGAGGCAAGCCGCAGGACCACCGGGCCCTCGGGGCGTGGACCGAAGGGGTGGCCGAGGTCCTCCAAGGCCTCCTCGGCGCGTCCGTCCGCATCGAGCCCGTGTCGGCGGGGGAGCGGCCGGAGGCGGGCCCGGAGGTTCCGGAGGTGCCCGTCCTGCGCTACGTCGCCCGCTTCGGCCGGCGGCAGGCGGCGGCCTGGCTGTGGATGGAGGCCGGGCTGCTCGGCCGGTGCCTCGACCACATGGGGCCCGACGCCGCGCCGGAGGGCCCCGAGCCGGACGGGGGCCGGGAGGCGGCCCGGCCCGCGGGGCCGGCCCGCCTCGGCCCGGCGTTCGGCGGCGTCGGCGGCCGGGCGCGCCCGGCTCTCGACCCGTTCCCGCCGCTGCCGGACGAGCCGCTGGAGGCCGAGGAGGGCGGGCTCGACGTCCTGCTCGACGTGCCGCTGCAGGTCGCGGTGGAGCTCGGCCGGGCGGAGCGCCAGGTGCGCGACGTGCTCGCGCTCGTGCCCGGGAGCGTCGTCGCCCTGGACCGGTTGGCCGGCGACCCCCTGGACGTGCTGGTCAACGGGCGGTGCATCGCGCGGGGGGAGGCCGTGGTCGTGGACGAGCGCTTCGCCATCCGCATCACGGCGATCCTGAGCCCCGAGGACCGGATGCGCCGCATGCTCTAGGACCGCAAGCCCGGGGGGGGTGAGCGCGCTGGTCTGGCAGGCCGTCCGGTTCGTCGCGGCCTTCGCCCTGGTCCTGGCCGCGGCCGCGTGGGCGACCCGCTGGATGGCGGCCCAGGCCCGGGGGATGCAGCGTCCGGCCCTCTCGCTGCTGGGCGGGGTCGCCCTCGGCGGGTCCCGCCAGGTCTGCGCGGTGCGGGTCGGGCGGCGGGTGCTCATCCTCGGCCTCGCGGACAAGCAGGTCAGCCTGCTCGGCACCATCACGGACCCGGAGGAGATCGCCCTGCTGGTGCCGCCCCGGCCCCAGGCGGCGCAGGGCTCCGAGTTCGCGGCCCTGCTCCGGCGCGCGGTCCGCCGGCGGCCGCCGGGGGGAGGAAGCCATGGTGGGTGAGCGCGGGCGTCCCTGGTCCGGGGGGCGCCGCCTGCCGCGCTGGGGGGCGCCCGCGGCGGGCGCCGCGGTCCTGTGCGCGCTGGTCGGCGCCCTGCCGGCGGCCTGCGGCGCGGCGGCCGCCGCCTCCTCGTCGGCCAGCCTGCCGGCCGTGACCATCGGGCTCGGGAGCGCGTCCACCCCGGGCCAGGTCACGACCAGCCTGCAGATCCTGCTGCTGCTGACGCTGCTGGCGCTGGCCCCCGCGGCGCTGCTCCTGATGACCTCCTTCACGCGTATCGTCGTCGTCCTGTCGTTCGCGCGCACGGCCCTGGGCAGCGGCAACCTCCCGCCCAACCAGGTGCTGATCGGCCTCGCCCTGTTCCTGACGCTCTTCGTCATGGCCCCGACCATCGGCCAGATCTACACCACGGCGTACCAGCCGTATGCCGCCGGCTCGATCTCCCTGTCCGCCGCGCTGCAGCGGGCGGAGGACCCCCTGCGGTCCTTCATGCAGCGGCAGACGAGCCCCGAGGACCTCGCGATGTTCGAGCAGATGCGGAAGCAGGGCCAGGCGGCGGCCTCGGGCACCGGGGCGGGTTCGGCCCCGTCGTCGGCTCCGACCGCCGCGGCGCCGTCGGCCGGGGCGGCGGGCCCGCCCGTTCCGGCGGCCGCGCCGTCCGCCCCGGCCTCCTCCGGGACCGCCCCGGCCGCCTCCTCGGCCGCGGCCTCGCCCCCGCCCCTGGTGGTCCTGGTGCCCGCCTTCGTGATCAGCGAACTGCGCGTCGCCTTCGAGATGGGGTTCCTGCTCTATGTGCCGTTCGTGATCATCGACCTCGTGGTGGCGAGCACGCTGATGGCCATGGGCATGGTCATGCTGCCGCCGCTGCTGATCTCGCTGCCGTTCAAGATCCTGCTGTTCGTGCTCGTGGACGGCTGGACCCTGCTCGCGCAGTCCCTCGTGACCAGCTTCCACTGACGGGCGGAGGGGTGGGCGGCGCTGACCGAGGGGTTGGTCCTGCAGGTCGGGCAGCAGGCGATGTGGGTGATGCTCCTGCTCGCGGGACCCGTGCTCGGCCTGGGCCTCGCCGTGGGCCTCGTCGTCTCGCTGCTGCAGGCCATCACGCAGATCAACGAGCAGACCCTGAGCTTCGTGCCCAAGCTGGCCGCCATGGCGCTCGTGTTCCTCGTCCTCGGCCCGTGGATGCTCACGACCCTGCTCGATTTCACCCGGCACCTGCTCCTGAGCCTTCCGACCTGGGCCTGAGGGCCCGCGGCCGCCGGGGACCCCCAGGAGGGAGGAGCGCCGTCGTGGCGATGCCGGCCCTGGCCCAGCTCGGCCTCTACTTCCTCGTCCTCGGCCGGTCGGGCGGCCTGTTCGCCGCGGCGCCCGTGCTCTCGTCGAACGCGGTGCCCATGCCCGTGCGCGCGGCCCTGTCGGCCCTGCTCGCCCTCGGCGTCACGCCCGCGGTGGCCGTCCCGCCCGGGGGCGTGCCCCAGGCCCTGCTGCCGTACGCGGGCCTGCTCGTGCGCGAGGTGGCGGTGGGCCTGCTGCTGGGGCTCCTCGCGCAGGCCGTGTTCGCGGCGATCGAGCTCGCGGGCACGTATTGCGACATCGAGTTGGGCCTGACCATCGCGGCCGTGGTGGATCCGGTCAACGGGGAATCCACATCGCTGTTCGCCGAGTGGTTTTCGGTGCTCGGCACGCTGATCTTCGTCGCCGGCGGGGGCCTGGAGGTGCTGGTGGCGGTGCTGGCCCTCTCCTACCGGCACCTGCCCCTGGGGGCCCCCGTGGTGCTCTCGGGGGGCGTGGCGGTTGCCCTCGGGGCCCTGGGCTGGGCCATGCTCGGCGGCTTCGGCATCGCCGCGCCGCTGCTCGCGCTGGCCTTCCTGCTCAACGTGCTGCTGGGTGTGATCAGCCGGGCCATGCCGCAGCTCAACGCCCTGCAGAGCGTGATGCCCGCCCAGATCCTCGTCGCCCTGGTGGTCCTGCTCCTGGCGCTCCCGGCCCTGCTCGTGGGGTTCGGCAACCTGATCCCGGAGGTCCTGACCTGGAGCGGGAGGCTGTGGGCATGAGGCGGCAGTGCGCCGCCCCCGGCGGGCCCGCCGCATGGGGCTTCGACCTGCAGCGGTTCGCGGGCGAGCGCACGCTGCCCCCCTCCCCCCGGCGCCGGCAGCGGGCCCGGGCCGAGGGCCGGGTGCCGCACAGCTCGGACGTCACGGCCGCCGCCTCGTTCCTCGCCGCCGCGGCGGCGGTGGCCGCCGGCGGCGCCCATGGGGCGGCCACCTTCGCCGACTGGGCCTCCGCCGTCTGGGGCTCCGCGGGCGTGCCGGGCGCCGGGGGGCCGGGCGCCCTCGCCGTGGCCGGAACGGCGGGGGCCGGGGCAGCCGTTCCGGGGGCCCTCGGCGTCCCGGGGACGATGGGGCTGCTCGCGGAGGGGCTGCGCATGGCCGCGACGGCGGCCGGGCCCGTGCTCGGCGCGGCCGCCGGGGGGGCCCTCGTGGCGGGGGTGGTGCAGACGGGCTTCGTGTTCACGCTCCGCCCGCTGCAGCCGGATTTCTCCCGGATCAGCCCCGCCGCCGGCCTGCAGCGCCTCTTCTCGCGGCAGTCGCTGGTCGAGGCGGGCAAGGCCGTCCTGAAGTTCGGCGTCCTGGCCCTCCTGGTCTACGGGCCGTGCCGCAGCCTGGTGGGCCAGCTGGTGGGCGGGGACCTGGGTGCGGGGGGCGCCGCGGCGCTCGCCTCCCGCACCGTGGTCACGGTCCTGCTGCGCGCCGCGCTGGTGCTCGGGGCGGCGGGCGCCGCCGACTTCGCCTACCGCCGGTCGGCGCTGGAGGCGGGCCTGCGCATGACGCGCCAGGAGGCCCGGGAGGAGCAGCGCGAGACGGAGGGCGATCCGGCCGTCCGCATGCGCCGCCGCCGCCGGGCGCGGGAGATGGCGCGCCGGCGGATGCTCTCGGAGGTGCGGCGGGCGGACGTGGTGGTGACCAACCCCACCCACCTGGCGGTCGCCCTGCGCTACGACGCCGAGCGGATGGGCTCCCCCCAGGTCGTGGCCAAGGGGGCGGACCTCATGGCGGAGCGGGTCAAGGCCGTGGCCCGCGCCGCCGGCGTGCTGATCGTCGAGAACCCGCCCCTGGCGCGCGGCCTGTTCGCCGGCGTCCGCGTCGGCCAATACATCCCGCCGTCCCTCTATCGGGCGACGGCGGAGGTCCTGGCCTTCGTCTGGCGCGTCCGCGGCCGCACCGCCTGACGCGGTCCCGACGGCCCCGAAGGGAGGTCCGGCCTTGCCCGCCCGGCGATCCGCGCGGATGGGCTCCGATCTGGCGCTCGGCGCCGCCGTCATCCTGATGGTGGTCATGATGGTCGTGCCGCTGCCGCCGTTCCTGCTCAGCCTCCTCATCGCCGCCAACCTGGCCGGGGCGCTGTGCGTCCTGCTGCTGACGATGTATGCGGAGCGGCCGCTCGACTTCGCCGCCTTCCCGTCCCTGCTGCTGCTCACGACGCTGTTCCGGCTGGCGCTGAACGTGTCCACGTCGCGGCTCATCCTTTTGCGCGGCAACGCCGGGGCCGTCGTGCAGGCCTTCGGCCAGGTCGTGGTCGGCGGGAATCCCCTGGTCGGCTTCATCGTCTTCCTGATCCTGGTCATCATCCAGTTCATCGTGATCACCCGGGGGGCCGAGCGGGTCGCCGAGGTGGCGGCGCGGTTCACCCTGGACGCGATGCCCGGCAAGCAGATGGCGATCGACGCGGACCTGAACGCGGGGCTCATCGACGAGCGCCGCGCGCGGCGGCGCCGCGAGCAGATCGAGGAGGAGGCGGACTTCTACGGCGCCATGGACGGCGCGAGCAAGTTCGTCAAGGGGGACGCCATCGCCGCGCTGCTGATCATCGGCATCAACGTGGTCGCGGGCTTCCTCGTGGGCATGCTCCAGCGCCACCTCACCGCGGGCGCCTCCCTGCGGCAGTACACGCTGCTGACGGTGGGCGACGGGTTGTCCGCCCAGATCCCCGCCCTGCTGCTCAGCACCGCGACGGGCATCATCGTCACCCGCGCCGCCGCGGCCGACAACCTGGGCCGCGCCCTCGGGGCCGGGTTCCTCGCCCAGCCGCGGGTGCTGTATGCGGGGGCGGGGGCCCTCGGGCTGCTCGCCTTCATCCCGGGCCTGCCCAAGGTGGCCTTCTTCGTCCTGGCGGCGCTGCTCGCGCTCGCCGGGTGGTTCG